>CAYPZJ010000087.1:0-15546 GCA_964414635.1 uncultured Spirochaetia bacterium | reverse complement strand
GACGTTGTCAGGAATTGATGGGAAATTTTGATGCTGCGCTCGAAGCATATAATAAAATAAAAGCCAATAAAGTCTATCAAGCAAAAATAGAAAACGTAGCACAAGCCAGTGCATTTCGAGATCAGATTGATTATGCCATCCGCCGTGTGGAAGTAAGCAAAGCACGGAAAGAACGCGATTCCTCAACATTCTTTGAAATGGAGAAATTGGATACAGGAGAGCAAGATCTCCTTTCACTTCCAGAAACGGAAACAGAAATACCTGTTGATTTGGATACCTCGGAAGCTGAGGAGCGATTCCCCGAAGAATTGGATCAGCTCATACAAGAAAGTGATGATACCAATGAACCATCTACTCCAGATGGTACAAACTAAATCCGAACACCATTGTTCTAATCTAACTCTGCTATCTCATCATCAATTGAATAATCATCGCTGTTGTTATCTTGAACTGTGGTGTCTTGAAAAAAAAAGATACATCCAACTTTTGTTATTAGGACCGCACTATGAAAAAAAAACGGTATGCACAGGTAGGGATTGGTGGACGAGCGGCGTTTTATTATATGGCGTTGGGCAAGCAATATCGAGATCAAGCGGACTTGGTAGCCCTTTGTGATCCCAATCGTCTCCGTATGCAATTCGCTCTCAAAAATATGGGACGACGCGAAGGTGATATCTCCGTATATACTCCAAATGAGTTTGAGCAGATGATGCGCAAACATGAACCCGATGTGCTTATTGTTACAACGGTGGATCGATATCATGCGGAATATATTATTCGAGGTATGGAATTAGGGTGTGATGTTATTACAGAAAAACCGCTTGCAATTAATGCAACGCAATGCCAGCAGATTTTAGACACGGTAAAGAAAACGAGACGAGATCTTCGGGTGACCTTTAATTATCGCTATTCACCTGTTCGAGCCCAAGTAAAGAAGCTCCTAATGGATGGTATTATTGGGGATATTCTATCGGTTGATTTCCATTGGATGTTAGATACATCACACGGAGCGGATTATTTTCGACGGTGGCATCGGCAAAAAGAAAATAGTGGTGGTTTAATGGTACATAAAGCGTCCCATCATTTTGATTTGGTGAATTGGTGGCTTGGAAGCCATCCTGAAATAATTCATGCTATGGGAAAACGTGGATATTACCTAGAGGAACAAGCACGACGTTTGGGACTTCAAGACTATGGGGAACGATGTTTGGAATGTACACATACGAAAACATGTCCCTTTTATTTGGATTTGACAGCCAATGAGAGTCTGCGTTCCCTTTATTTGGATACAGAACAAGAAGATGGGTATTTCAGGGATCGATGTGTTTTTAGTAATCAGATTACTATCGAAGACTCCATGAACTTGATTGTTCAGTATAACAATCAGGTTATGATGTCCTATTCTTTGAATGCGTTTACACCGTATGAAGGATATCGTATTATATTTAATGGAAATCAAGGAAGATTGGAACATGACTGTAGGGAATCGGTATATATTAGTGGGGATGGAACAGTACCCGGGCAGTTTCAAACAGGAACACGAATCCAGGTGTTTCCCCATTTTGATAACCCATATGAATTGGATATCTGGAAATCGGAAGGGGGACATGGAGGGGGAGATGATTTACTACTGAACGATATTCTAACCCCCAAAGCAGAAGATCCCTTAAATCGGAAAGCAACCGTATACGATGGTGCTTACGCCATACTGACAGGGATTGCTGCCAACCATGCTTTTGAAACCAATCAACCGGTATTCATACAAAACCTTGTAAAATTTTAAGTCACCTCCTGAACGAATGGTGTTGGTAGAATACAGGTACCGTTTATGGCAACACCCGATACGAATAATACAAATACACTCCATTCCAATAAAACATGCGGTAACTGTGGAAAAGAAAATCCAGTTACTAATAATTTTTGTTCTAGTTGTGGATTTTCTTTTATGGAGGGGCGGCAGCCGGGCGATCGGCTTACCCAGCTAGTAGAAGAAGATTATTACTCGTCGATTGAGGAAGTTCAACGCGCAAATTATACAACGATCACGACCGATCATTTGTTTAAAAGTTACAAGAAGCGAACAGTAGTGAATGATGTTAATTTTTATATTAATCGAGGTGAAATTGTAGGTTTACTTGGTCCCAATGGCGCTGGAAAAACAACGACATTTTATATGATTGTGGGTCTGGTTTCCCCAGATTCGGGTCGCATTTTTCTCGATTCGCTCGATATCACCAAATATGCCATGTACCGGCGTGCGCGATTGGGAATTGGCTATCTTGCACAAGAAGATAGCATTTTCCGTAAGCTCACGGTAGAAGAAAATATCCTGGCGATTCTTGAAATTTTGAATATTAGAAAAGCAGAACGGCATCATCGATTGGAAAGCCTTTTAGATGAATTAGAAATCCGGCATATTCGTAAGAGTAAAGCATTTACCCTTTCGGGTGGAGAACGGAGGCGTACTGAAATTGCACGGGCATTGGCTTCCCGCCCCAATTTTCTGTTGTTGGATGAACCATTTGCGGGGGTGGATCCCATTGCTGTACAAGAAATCCAGCGAATTATTCTGAAATTAAAGCAAGAAAATGATATTGGTATTCTTATTACAGATCATAACGCTCGCGAAACCCTACGGATCACCGATCGATCCTACATTTTAGCAGAAGGAGTGATTCGTTTTCAGGGGCGACCGGATGAACTTGCGAATAACCCAGACGTTCGCAAGATTTATTTGGGGGATAGTTTTACCCTTTAGGTTCTAGGAAAAGATCACGCTAGGGATAGGTCTACTACGATCGATTCCATCTATTAAACTCATGACTCCTTATCTTTCCCTTTCAGCTATGCTTCGCTCCCATGCGTGGAAAACGCCAAACCACCCTTGTTTTTCAGATTCAACCTATCATCATGGATTTCTCCAAACACATCAGCGAGTTAACCAGCTATGCCGGGGACTGCTGGATGCTGGAATCAAACGAGGAGATCGTATTGCCGTGCTTTCTGACAATGGGGTTCCATTTGCAGAGCTTTATCTTGCAGCATGTCGATTGGGTGCAGTTTTAATTCCCCTTCCGTTTCGCTGGCATCCCCAAATGATTGAAAATACGTTAAAACGGTGTGGAGCCACCATTTTTTTTATTGAATCTATATTTCTTAATCGACTTGCCCATCCGTTGGGATCGGATTTCCCTTGGATTGAGATTCGAAAACCAACACAATCACGTTCACTCCAAGGTACGCGGTCTTATGAAGAATGGTTAAGCACGTTCCCCTCAGATGATGTTTCTGAACAAGCGAACCAGGAAGATCCTTGGGTTATGCTATACACCAGCGGGTCGACTGGAGAACCAAAAGGGGTCCTCCGATCCCACCATTCTTATATCGCATTTTTTCTACTTGCCGCGTTAGAATTTGCATTTCAACCAGGAGATCGAGGGTTGTTTTTGATGCCGTTGTATCATGTGAATACGACGTTTTTTGCATTTGCGCTAACTTATTTGGGTGCTAGTTGCCATTTTCTTCCCGCGTTAGAATTCGATGGAGCATCATGTTTGCACGCCCTCAAGAAAGAGGGAATCTCCTTTGCCTCATTCATTCCAACCCATTACCATGATATGATTCATTGTATCAATAATTCGGATGATTCCGTTCCCAAAGTATATCCAGCACTGAAAAAATTGCTTTGTTCCTCTGCACCTGTTTCATTTCAGCAAAAACAAGAAATTCAGAATGTTTTTACGAGTGCATCCCTTTATGAAGCATATGGCTCAACAGAAGCGGGTATGGTCACCGTTTTAAAACCAGAGGAGGCAGATCAGCACCATGATTCAGTTGGGCGGGAAGTGGTTGGTTCGGAGCAAATTCGCATTCTTGATGAACAAAGGCTTCCTGTACCACCGGGATGCGTCGGAGAACTCTATAGTAAATCCCCCATGCTTTTTGATACGTATGACCCCCCTTCCGGTTCGACATCTTTTCTCGATGGGTATTTTAGTGCAGGGGATTTGGGATATCGAGATCAACAGGGGTATATTCATTTGGTTGATCGCAAACACCATCGCATAATAAGCGGTGGTGAACACGTATACCCTAGTGAGGTCGAAAAGTGTTTGCTTTCTAATCCTGAGGTTAAGCTAGCAGGAGTTGTAGGAATCCCCCATAAACGATGGGGGGAAACAGTTGTAGCAGTTATTGCTGTTGAAAATAATAAGCTAGTAGAAGGCTATTGGATCAACGAATGTAAAAAAAGCCTAGCAGCACATAAAGTCCCAAAACAAATTTTAATTTGGGAAGCATCCTGTTTTCCATTGACTGCTTCGGGAAAAGTCCATCATCAGCAATTAAAAGAACTAGTTATTAAGGCTATACACGATTCCACCACAGAACATACACAAACTACTTAGTAATCCTAAGTTCTATCGTTTCTTTGAATCATTGGTCATGTTCCTTTTTTTAACGGGCATGTGGGATGGGTGCATTCAATACAAAACGTGCGGCGTTGAATTCGAAGTAGAAACACCGTAGATCCTACGATAAATATCCCAAGAATGAGAAATAGAGCCGCAGAAACTGGATGGTTTAGAGAATGAATAAACGCATACCCGTTAAATACGATTGGAAAAACCAGGATGATGAGCAGTCCAAATAAGAATAAGATTCTTTCATATTTTTTCTGGACTTGATTACAAGTGTGCCCCAGTTTCCAAAAACCCCATTTTGCTTGGCATTTTAATTGGGATCCCGAAAGAGCATAAGCCGGGCAGTAACGGCAATGAATGGGCATTTCAAGCACCATGAAATATAGTAGGACCCATCCAATGTAACTAAGTCCAACCAACCCCCAACCATAAAGAATATGTGCAGATATAAAACCAATGAGACTGAATAGACTGAAAGGTAAAATAAGAAGATAAAACCGAAGGGACGGAGGAATTCTTGTTGTCTTTTTGGAAAGGGAATGACATCCGCTTAAATGTTTTTTATAAGATTCACCAGGCATTCACGATTTCCTTTCCACATACATGAGGTTTCAATTACTCCAACATCTGAACAACGCGTACAGGAATGGGATCGATGAAGGAAGTGTTTATATTCTGTGCTTTTTAGCAGTGATGCCAGAGTTTGAGTACGTAGATCCCCAATTTCTCGTTGGTCTTCAGTACAGTCCAGGATTTTTCCATTGGGTTCTACACGAACCAGTGTGTGTTTATAATAGCATGTATAATCTATCTTACCTAGCTCAAACATTTTCAAATATGTTTTGGAATTAAGAATGGGCTTCCCTGCTTCTTTTTCTTGCCGAATGAATGAGAATAAACGCTGTTGATCCTCAGGGGATAATTCAAATTTGGTTTTGTCCAATTGATGCTCCCCAAAACCATAGTCCGAGTTGTTTAATCCCTGAAAAAGAATCCAGGCTTTCTTTTTTTCAGCATATTCAATTAGAGCTGGAATGCGGTCCGCGTTATGCTTACCCAAAACAGCTATAAAAATAAGAGGAAGTTGTCCTTTTACTGACTCGGTAAAATAATCAATGGTTTGGAACAGTCCAGGTTTTTGACGGATTTCATTATGCAGGTTATCCGGAGCATCCAATGAAATAAGAAGTTGGGAAAGCAAAGGGAGCAAGGTTTGCTTTTTATGAAGCAGGGAGCCATTTGTGATTAATGTCACATGCCGCTTATTTTTATATAGATATCCTATTAACCGTTCAATATCATCCCGAATGGTTGGTTCCCCTCCCCAAAGCACAAAATCAGTAAATCCCAATTTGATTGCTTGATTATAGAGGTTCAGACAGGATTCCGTAGAAAGAATTTCCTCTGCATGTAAATTAAGATTGCGATACACGCACATGCTGCATCGGGCATTACAATAAGGAGTGACCAAATGGGACAGGATGAATGGGTGGGTACTTATTCTGCTACGAAGAGCTGCTACAACACGTTTTAAATCCATCATGCTATCTACAAAGAATTAGCGCCTAATCCGAAACGCTTGATTTAAATTAAGGAGATAGGGAGGTAAAAAGGCTTGGATATTGGAAAAAGGGAGCACTTCGGGTTTGGGATGAATATGAAGCGTATCTTGCATCCATTGGCGACGATGTTCAATCCGGCTCCACATCGCTGGATGTTGATCCTTAATTTGCATACGTAATGATTCATCAGCTAATGCAATTCCATCTTCAATATTGCTTCCATACCAATCTGTATGACTGGGAATCACATCAACTTGGAGTGCCATTCCGCTTCGTAAGGGCACGGGGGATCCTTTGTATATGGGGCTATGTACCCATTCATCTAAATGAATCAAGTGTCCAGGATTTAATCCTATGTGAAAAACTTCCTGAGGAAGATTTCGATGGATTACATCGTATAAGGTGGATCCTGGAATTCCTATCCCAACGGTCTCATACCACTGTGCAATAGCTGCAAAGTATTTTCCTGCGAATTCGGAGGCATAGTTTCGTGCTCGATCCGGTAATTCATCTTCATTGGAAACTATCCATCCTTGTCTACAGTTTAATGCTCCCCATACACCATACGCGGTTGTAAAGGGTGTTCCTTGTTCAATAACCTGAGTTGATGGGCTGGATAATCCCATAAAGGCTTTATCACCTGCAGATACCATCGGGTGGCAACAAAGCGGAAGTCCATTCATCTGATAATAAGAAGCTAACTCCAATTCTGTGATACCGGGTTTTAGATTTTTTAGTACACGTAGCAAACTAGAAGAGGTATGACACGCAGCAAATTCAAAGTAAGCAAGCTGATCAACAGAATTGATGCACCGAAACCCATCGGTTTCATTCATAAACCAGGATCCTACGTTAATTACATTGGTATGGCTAGCAACCAGCGCACGTAAAGTGTCAACCAAATAGGATGGGATCTCCAAACAGGTTGAAGGATCTCTGGTTTCTTCCGTTGTAAAATACTTCCAACCCGCAACACCTACTTTGGAAGAAGTACCAATTCCCACTCGATCAAATAATTCCAGTACATTGGCTTTCTGAGAACGATCTTGTCCCAACAAGCTAAAACTTTGAAATAATTCCACCTTCAATTCCAAGGGACTAATCCCTGTATACCCGATCCCTTCATTCCCAACAACTAATATGGGGGTATCATCCAACGGTATGATTAATAACGCTTCTTCAAAGCGGGGTTCATAACGGCATAAAAAAGCTATATTAGCGCTGTGTTCCCGGTCTGCATAGATAACCACATGGGAGAATTCGTTCTGCCGCATCGCTTCTTGCACTGAATGAATACGCTTTTCGTATTCTTCTTTTGATATGGAGGGCATATCTATAGGCATACCAAAATCTGGGAGGGTTACGGAGGTTAATTCGTGAGTTAACATAGGCTCTCCTTTTTGAAAAATGATGAAATAAGCCCGTTTTATTCGTCTTTGGTAGACCGACCTGCTAGTGTTCGCTTAACTATCAGTTTTCGATTCTTGTATACATATCGTGTACCACTTACAACAGTTAGAATGGTGGTCACAAACATTAGCACATGGGGCATAAAGGCAAGAAAGTATCCGAAATCTTCAAACATGTGGACCATGGATTGGGTAAAATAAAGAAATTGCGCAGGTGGAATATCAATACCAATCATGCCATAATAAAAATCACGCATGGCAAGAAGAATAATAATCACCAAGATGGTTGTAATCTGCGCGGTTGTTTTTGCCTTCCCCAATCGCATGGTTTCAAGTTCTTTTTCCTTTTTGATCGCCCAAATACGAAGGATGGTAATGAAAACTTCACGAAAGATAATGATAAATACCAACCAAATAAGAAAGATATCCGGATTGATTATTAAAAAAACGATGAAAGCCGTAATAACAAGAATTTTATCTGCAAGAGGGTCTAAAAATCGACCCATTTGACTACTTAGGTTGTACTTCCGCGCAAAAAAACCATCGAGATAATCCGTTATGGATGCTACCGAAAAGATACCTAAAGCGACTAATTTATAAATATACCCATCAATAAAAATAAAACAAGCAAATGGCACAACCAATATGATTCGTACAATGGATAGTATATTGGGTAGTTGTTTTAATACCATTTTATCCATTACACCACACTTCCTACTAAATCATAGTTATTTGCCTGGTTAATTCGTACAGAAACCAACTGTCCGGGTGTACCTTGAAGATTAGGAAGAACAATTGAACCATCCACATCGGGAGCTTCGCTTGGGCTTCTCCCAATACTATAAACAGGAGACACGTCACCCCATTCATCGATCGATTGCTCCAAGACTTCCTCAATCAAAACTTGTGTTTGAGTACCAATCCGAGAGCGTAACCATGTATATGTAATAGATTGTTGGAGATCCAACAAGTGTTCATAGCGTTTTGTTTTAATTGCCTCGCGTATCTTTTTCTTGAGATGAAAACTGGGTGCATTTTGTTCATCCGAGTACATAAAAGCACCTAGCCAGTTAAACTGGATGGATTGGATATCGGAAAGTAGTTGGTCAAAATGGGAATCTGATTCTCCAGGGAATCCTACCATTATGGTGGTTCGAATTGTTGCTTGAGGCATATGCTTTTTTATTGCATTTATCGCTTCCATGACTGCTTTCCGTCCCCCAGGACGTTGCATTCGTTTTAACATGGTATCATCCGTATGTTGAATCGGTACATCCAAGTAGGGACACACTTTTTCTTGTTCCTTCATCCAACGCATAAATTCATCGGAGATGCTATCGGGATATAAATATAATAAACGAATCCATTCGATTGAGGTTTGATTTTCCAATGCTTCTACCAAATCAAAAATATCTGTATTCCCCAAATCCATACCATAGGTGGACGTATCTTGTGCTACCAGGATGAGCTCACGGGTTTGAAATGTATTGATCAGATATTGGGTTTCCTGTATCAATTCGGATATGGATCTGGAACTTAAATTTCCTTTAAAAAGAGGGATGGTGCAAAACGAGCAGCGCCGATTGCATCCTTCTGCAATTTTTAAATATGCGGAACCGGGATGAGTAATCAGCTCTCGAGTAGTCCATGGATGATCGAACGATTCCAGCGGTATCAGTTGGATCGCGTTGGAAAACGATGAACGAAGTTCGTCGAGATGGGAGTCAATGAAACAACCAGTTACCCAGACTTCTTTTTCACCACGTTCGGCATACGATTCATACTGTAAGATCGTATCGATGGATTCCACTTGACTGGCTTGAATAAAACTACATGTATTTATCAGAACAATATCGGCATCATTTGGATCAAATACTTGTTTATACGTCCCTCTGCGGATAAACCCTCCTATGATTCGCTCTCCTTCCGTTAAGTTTTTAGCACAACCTAATTGTTCAAGATAGATTTTTTTCTGCATCACATCCTTCGTTATACTACTCTTAGTTAATTAAGTAAGAATTCCACAGGGTGTCAAGATACCTGCAGGATGTTTTTCTTTAATTAATGATGCGAATGATTTGGAATAGTGATATAACCTAAAAAAATCCATACACATGCTTTATACACAGATTTTCTGACGAATCAAGTGCATCCTGCTGAAAAAAGTTGTAGATCATGCTAAAGGTATTATATTATATTAGGAGATTAGAGAATAACCAAGTAAAAAGGAATTTTGTTTATGCAAAAAGTACTATTCCCCACGCTAGTAATTGGCATAGCAACGTTATTAGTGATTACCATCCTTCTTTCCGGGAATTGTCAAACAGACTATGTAATACCCACAAACGGTTCTGGGGGTACCAATTATATTTCTTCGAAATCAATATACAATACGGATTATAAACCTCCTATCGTGGATATCACTTCACCAGAAGATAAAAGCAAAGCGGTCGGTACGGTGGTTATTTCTGGAACAGCGGTAGATGAACCCAGTCAGTGGGGTGATGCTTCGGGGATTGATGTATTACAGTATAGTATTAATGATGGGACATATATTGAAATCACGAATTTCTCGGAAGGAACTTGGAATTTTGAGATTGATGCGGAAACTTTAGATAAAGGGCAATTTCATACCATCAAAGTAATGGTTACGGATGGAGCAGGGAATTCCAATTTTGACTCCTTGGAATTGTTTTCAAGTGGCTGGGTTCCCATACCCAATCCTCCAGAAACGCTCCACAATGGAGATGGGTTGCCAGATCGTGTAAGTATGACCATGGCATTGGATGGTCCAATTATTGTTTGGAGTGAACCGACTTTTTTTGTAAATAATGCGGTATACGCCAAACAATATAAAGATGGTGCCTGGACATTGTTAGGCGATGGGTCATTGGCAGGTAGTATGTTTAATTCTACTTCCCGTGCGGATGTAACCATGCATGGAGCAACACCCTACGTTTCCTATTGCCAGATGTTACCATTTGGAATACGGGTTAAAGCTTATTCAGGAGGAAGCTGGTCAGATGTGGGAGGGGAAATCAAGAAATATGACCGGGATTTATCCTTTCCGATGATGTCTACCATCGTTAGTGATGGAACAACCCCATACATTGCATGGATTGAACCCGATGAAACATCGGGATTGTTAAATCAGTTGTTTGTCAAGCGTTTTACAGGAACGGATTGGGAATTCGCAGGAGATGGATCAAGTCTGGCAGCAGCGGTGTTAGCCGATGTGGGGGTTTCAAATATCAAACCATCTATCGCATTTCGAGGAGATGTACCGTATATAGCCTGGGTCGAAAAATCAGTTACCTTTAACGATGCAGTATTTGTTAAAAAATGGAACGAAGGGAATAGCACCTGGGATGATGTGGGCTTAGCTGGATTTGTAGTAAGTGTGGATGAATTGAACAATGTACTTCTAAAAACCACTCATCCGATGTTGGCTGTGAATAATGATACGGTGTATGTTGCCTTGATTCAATATAATGGAGCTATTAATGAGATCCAAGTGCGTGAACTCAATGATGTAGGGTATTGGACAAAAGTAGGAGAAGGATTAAACATAGGTGGTGCTGCACAATTGACTCCTCCATCTTTAGTTTTTTACAATGATATCCCTTATGTTGCTTGGGTAGAATATGGATATGGCGAAGCGAATATGCTTTATGTAAAACGATATGACAGCGATACAGAAGCATGGGTGTCATTAGGTAATGAAGAGATTAGTAATGATTTTGGTGATCCTGTATACCCAACTATTGCCCTGGATGAGTCTGGTATTCCATATGTTACGTGGTTGGAATCCAAAGGCGAGATCTTAGATGGTGAAAACGTTATATATGCAAAGAAATATATTGGAGTTCATTAAATACTTTGGATGATGTGATGATGGCTATCCAGCTTCCCATATTGGGGGTTCCACAACGGATCAAGCAGCGGGAGCCGGTATGAAGAATTATGATCTTCGGGATCTTGAAAATACACAGTTTACCTCCTTCCATGAGCTTATTCATCTGTCCCATGAACGAAATGGTATTACAGGATTACCACCTGAAGATTATTTAATTGTAAATTTGTTGCTGGAAGGCGAAGCTATTTATCAGTTAGATAAAAAAGAGTTTCAGGTTCGTTCCAACACCATTACTATTACACACCCCAAACAGGAGCATAAATTACTCCTTTCCAAACCCAACCAACAAAGTACCCTTATTTACTCACCCGAATACCTCCATCAGTTTATTGCCGCATTGACTCAACCTCATGCCAAACTTTTGGAGCAATTGGATAGTGATAAAGGTAACAATTTAGAATTCAAGCATATTGTCCTCCCACAGAAATGGGATACCATTGAGTTAATTCGCAGTGTCTACGAATTAAGCAATATTACGGACTCCGATGATTCTCATATGCTTGAAGAACTGTTTTTTCATGATGCACTTTTATCGGTTTTACGAAATGAATACCTATTGCGTTGTCAGGAAAAAGCTCAACGAAAAAACCTTACCCCGGGTGTGAAAGAAGAGCTGCTGAATCGTGTCGAAAAAGCAATCGACTATATTAAATCCGCATATACAGAGGATATCAGTTTAGAACAATTGGCAACGGTATCAAACCTTTCAAAATTCCATTTCACACGAATCTTTAAGAAAATAACAGGGAAAACTCCTTATCAATACCTTATGCAAATTCGAGTGACAGAAGCCAAAAACCTGTTACTCCATTCCAACCGAAGTATTACTGAAATTGCCTACGAAGTAGGATTCAACAATCCGACCTCCTTTTATAACTTTTTTATCAAAGAAGTTGGTATTTCGCCATCCCGTTATCGAAACCAATAGCATCAATTTTGGTTGAAAGATATTATTTGGGGTACATCCCTCAAACGTTGTGTTTTTGATGATACTCTTGCGTCTATTTCCAGCTGAGAATACCACCGTATGATAATTCGGATGTACTGCTCACTGTTTGAGAAAATACCACTATGTGCAACACCGGCTAATAAAACGAAATCCGCATGAGGAATGTATTTTAGGTAGTATCGCGCAATTTTAACATCGATGGATTCATCCTCTTCAGCATGAATGATTAGTGTGGGACAATGAATCGTATTCGCTCCCGATTCACCATCATAATTCAACATGGTAGCTGCTGCTTGTCGCCAATAGGAGATTGGTTTAAGCCGAAAAATAGAATAGATATTTTGTTGGGCGGGGATATCCTCATGATCCCTGATAGCGCGTTGAATCACGCGTTTGACACCACACATGATAAATTCATCTGATCGTTTGGAAAGAAATGAGAACCGACGTTCGCGGCTCCGTTTCAACCGTTTTGTACAATCCAGAATGTAAGAATTCATTATTATTAATCCCTTTATTTGTTGGGAATCAAGAATTGGGAACAATTTCATGGCAACGTATCCTCCCATCGAGAATCCCCCCAGAAAAAAAGAATCCAGATTCATGGCAATAATAAAATCCTTAAGTGCCTGAGAGAAATCGTTACAATCCCCATGATACATAGGAGCATCTTCTGGGATGCGCCATGCAATCAAGTGGAAATAATCCGTAAGGGGTGCAAAATGAATAAAAGTTTGCTCGTCGAAAACCAAACCGTGAATGAGGAGTAATATCGGTGCATCTTCCATTTTAGAGGGGTATTCTGCATAATAATGAGTTAGCGGGATTTTATTTGAAGGGATCTGCTTTGCTGTCCATCCATAGGTATTAATAGGATACGAAGGTCTTAAACTTTGTTCCGGGGGACAGCTGCAAGCTGTTACTCCGAATAGATAGATCATGCAAAATACAAGTCGAAAAGCCCTACGAATTACCATGATAAACTCTTTCCCGGTTAGTTCGACCTGTGTTCAACCCATTCGATGTAAGCTAAGGTTCCGTGAACAATTTTTTCAGCTAGTTTTTTTTGATAAATCGAACGCGTAATCTTTCGAAGTTCTTTCAAGTTGGTTAAAAAACCCAATTCACAGAGAATGGCTGGCATCTGGGGATGCTGAAGCACCGCTAGTTCTGATGTGCGGAGTCCACGATTATGTTGCGGAGGTAAATCAGTGCATAAAGCAGATTGCACATAGGAAGCGAGTTTATAAGAATGAAACCCCATGAGTTCTTTTAGGGTTCGAAAAGGAAGAATTGGATCAGAAGTGGTTCGCTGGTATTGCATATAAACGCGTGGATTATAACCGTAATAATAGGTTTCAATACCATGAACCGATTCCAAAGTATGGGCATTAAAATGGATGCTGATTAGAATACCTTTTTTGTTTTGTTGTAATACGGCTTCCGCTTTGTGGATACGATCTGCTAAGCTAACAAATACATCTTCTGTTCGTATCATAACCACTTCTAATGATGGATTTTCCCGTTTGAATGCTGCTTCTAATTCTTTAGAGACCGCAAGCACCACATCCTTTTCAAGAATGTGTTGCTTCTCATTTTTACATCCTGGATCTTTACCTCCATGTCCGGGGTCAATTATAATCGAATAGGCAGAATAATCCGGAAATACTGCTAGTTCAGATTTCACACTTTTATCGTGTTGAATTTCTTCTTGCAAAGCAAGGAATGGAGCATCCATTCGATGATCGTCACTGTCATCATGATCAGCAAAAAGAAAAAAGACAAAGAAAAAAAAGAATCCTGCATAAATGGTTGCAGATAATAAAATATATTTCACCCATTTTTTAATAGCCTGTTGGGTAAAAGTGGAGGAATGGGTATATGTGGGAGCTGGATTCCGAATTGATCTCATACCATTATATTTTTCGGAACAATTTTCAGAATCCAAAGTGGACCAATAAAAAAATAGAGAACTATTTCAGTTTCTTGAATATACTCTTCTAATGTAGTATAGAGAGTGTTAGACCCCATATTATAGAGTACAATTACAATTCCACCCGTCCACCTAGATATTCTGCAAAAAATGATTCAATGGCGTTGTATAATTCAATTCGGTTTTCCTCATTCTGAAAACCGTGTCCCTCATTTTCTTTTACAATATAAATCACCGGGATATCACGTTCTTTCAATGAGGCAACAATTTGATCGGATTCCTGTTTGGGCACACGAGGATCATTTGCTCCTTGAGCAATCAGAATAGGATCCTCGATTTTATCAACATGGTATAAAGGTGAAATCGATCGAAGCAATGCTTCATCTTCTTCAGGATGCCCCACCATCTCGTATATCATTTCACGATAGGGTTTCCAATACTCGGGGAATGCTTCAATCCAGGAAAAGATGCTCGATACACCAACATAATCTACACCACATGCATACAATTCCGGAGTGAATGTCAAACCTGCAAGAGTAGCATAGCCTCCATAGGATCCCCCGTAAATACCAATGCGAGCGGAGTCTGCAATTTTTTCATCAATAAGCCAGAGGACTCCATCGCTGATATCATCTTGCATGGCTTGTCCCCATTGTTTAAATCCTTTCATCCAGAATTCTTTACCATATCCTGTGGAGCCACGAAAATTTACTTGGAGCACAGCATATCCGCGGTTAGCAAGAAATTGTACTGCTGCACTAAATCCCCAACTATCACGATACCACGGTCCCCCATGGGGGATAATTACCGCAGGTAAATTTATCAGATCGACACCCAGAGGTAAAGTCAGATACCCATGAATGGTGAGACCATCACGACTGGTAAATTCAATAGGTTCCATGGGAGCCAATTCATTTTCATTAAGCCAGGGACTCACATCTACAATTTTATGGAACATATCAGTTATTTGGTCGTAATAGTAGTAGCTTCCTAATGAGCGATCGCTATAGGTTCGAATCAATAACCGTTGTTCATCTCGGCTGCTGCTGGCAATAATTACTTCATATCCATGTAATCGCTTTTCTAAATTGTTTTGTAAAGCTTCCCGCTGCTTATCAAAAAAATGATAGGCTCTTTTCTCTTCGATAAACGTTACACCAGTGATTTTCTCACGAGCATCAGACCATAGCAATTGTTGTACATCTACATCAGGATGCTCATAAATCAATTCTCCCATTTGTTTAGTATCGGGATTGAACTTATATATCGCAGCAGTATTACGATCAAGGTTTGAAGCAACATATAATTCGTTGTTATCAAATGTGAATAATAAAGGAGTGACTGAACTTCGAAAAT
>CAYPZJ010000086.1:3579-15561 GCA_964414635.1 uncultured Spirochaetia bacterium | reverse complement strand
AACCATGCGGTTTGAATTAAGTGGAAGATTGGCAGCCAACGATGTGAATACCAAACATGATTTCACCCAGTGGCATGATCAAAGTTTCATTACTCGAATTAAAGATATGTTGCTCTCCTATCATGAATCGATAGCGGATCAAGTGTTGGAACCTCAAGAATTGGACACCTTGTTTAAAGGAATTAGCGAAATCATCTACCAAGCGATCCTAATGCGCTATCTGATTGAACATTGCTTAATCCACGAATAATTTTTCGTCCATCCGGTTTTAATCCCCAAATTAAACTCCAAAGGTGTTATACTAATTAAATAGTGCGGGACAGACTGTACCGTATTCCATGTATTTGGATTGGGGTGATCCAATTGGACACCGAAAGCGGTTTTTTTCAGCAAGCTGGTTGAATGCCGCAACGGTAAATCTTCAGACAAATTGCAAGAGAGGGTTTTATGCACGTGAATCGAACGTTATGGGTTGGTCGTTTTACCAGTTTGATACTCATCTTACTAGGGAGCTCGGTATTATTCGGTCAAGATTTTGCAGCCATTGACGCGACGAATGATATGCGCTTGGGACATCCGCCATGTGTACTGGTTCTTGATTTTTTTCAGGAACGGTATCAAGCCGATTATACTTCATACCAAACAGAATTGAGCAATGCCATCATGGCAGAACTTCACCAACAAGAAATGGCATCCTGTATACCAGGAGAAGAGATCCGAGGGATTCTCTCCGAATCGGGGTATCAACCGCGGGATTTGTATAATCAACTTCATTATGCCCAGTTAGGACGGTTAATGGAAGCGGATATTGTGATCGGTGGAAAATATCGTGTTACAACCCATGGCGATGAGGAATCCCTAGCTTTTGAGATTATGACCGTGGTTCCTTCCCGTTCCAGTCAATATTTTTATATACGAGAAGAAGGAAAACTCGGGGCAAATCGTGATGATTTCATGAATGGATTTGTGGTGGAATATATCAATCAACTTTATGCTCGTTGCTTTTATTTATTTGAGCCTCAATTTGAAATTCCAGCTTTAATCATTGAACCGGTTTCAACCGAACCAGAAGGCGCCGATCCAGTATTTGAAGCGGAGTTACACGAACGAATCACAGCGATGGTTTCTCATCAAAAACAGTTTAAAGCAGTTCCCCAACAGCAAGTGCATCGAATAATCAATTGGTTGGATTATGACACAACCAAACTAAAGGAAGTGGATGAATTGGTTTCCTTCAGCAAGAAACTCAACGCCGATTGTTCGATTTACATTGAATATACGATGGGTGAGAACGAAGTGGATCTGGAAATTATCGGGTACGATATACCGCAGCGCACGCGGTTATTCCGTCTGGTAAAATATAACGTGTTAAAAGATAATCTGGAAGCGACGTTTCGGATATTACAGATGCAAATTATAGATCCTATGATTACTGCGTTTGAAGATCGGTATGCTTTGCGGGTTCAGAATATCAACGAATTGCTGGATCCGGATTCGGTGACCCATGAACAAACGGAGCCGCGTATGACTTTAGAAGAAGCCCGAGAAGAATATGAGCGCTACATAGAACCTTATCAACCGGATCACACTCCCCGGAACAGACGGAGGTAAATGTCTTCTGGGATTTTCATATCTTCTTCTTCCAACTGCTGTGCCACCCGTCGGCTGATGATTACCCCAATCTTTTGGATGTCTTCTTTGGTGAGTAGCATCAGTGTATATTCAAGGAGTTGTTCTTCCGTGGATTCGTCATTATCTTTGAGTTCTAGTTTCTTACGGAGAATGTACTCGCCGGCTTTTTCAGTAGAAAAGCCCGATCGCACAAATGCCGTAACTTTACTGAGTAAGTTTGTGTTTTTTTCAAAAATCGTTTCATAGGTTTCCCGTAGTTGTTCTTCAACAACGGGGCGCAATTTGTTTTGGAAGAAACGCTCGATTGCATCGGTCATGGGAACACTCCACCGGCGTAAAATCGATGTAGTCTCTTGGTAATATAATGGATAAGCGTAGATTTTCAAAATACCCCTTTCTCCTTCCCCTACTGCGGGTTATGCTGCTGGTTGGGGTATTGTTAGGAGGCTTAACCATACCAATTTATAGCGATGCTTACATTATTGATGGACAGCACGCTATTCTAAACGCCCGTGCATTTTTTTCACAGGTCATTCATCCTACTGGAGATCCTCCATACACGGTTACCCTCTATCAATTTAACACTTATTCGAATAGTGTTACGCGGCAAATTATTGCACCCTATCGGCTTGAAGTCTATCCAGAACCCAATAATCAGCAATCGTACCGGGATCGATTCGGAAACCAGGTAACACAGTTAACCTACAATCGTTCGGTAGAACATATTCGGGTGGAATCAAATTTTATGTTTTCCACCGAAATGAATTCCTTTGTGATGGATAGCCAATATGTTTTCCCCCTAGACTCGGCTTCCATTCGGATGTTGGAAGATTATGTTGTTCCAACCGATTTCTGTCAAACGGGTTTCCAACCCCTTATCAATCGGGCTCGCAACCTTTCTCAGGGACTTCGGTTGGAGTATCTTGTAGTACTCAATGTATTTAATTGGATTCGCTCCCACATTAAGTATGTCCCTACCGCTCCATTTTCAGATGCGCGTCGTACTTTAATGAATGGCTATGGGAATAAACGGGGAATGCTTAATCTTTCTATCACCCTACTTCGTATCAATCGTATTCCAGCGCGGTATGTTCACGGGCTAGCGATGGATCGGACGCTGTATTTCCCTGTGAAAGAAGAAGATGTTTTAGAGATCCGGTATCCCAAAAGCCTATACGAATGGGTGGAAGTATATTTCCCCGATCGAGATTGGTGTTCCTTTGATATCTTTACCTCTTTTTTCTTAATTCCACCTTACCTAATCCGTAAAAGTGTAGGATTGGATCATCGTTCCTGTGCGGATCAAGTTCAGGATGAATCCGGCTATTTTTTACCCCTCCACAATCAATTTTCAGTAGAAGTTCGACGTGAACGCACCGAATTACAATTAAACGAACTGTGGGAAGATGTTCCAGGAATCGTATTTCTACCCCCGATGCCGACTTCCATTGAACCCGTTGTGCATGATTTACTGACTGCATATCCCAAATCATCCAGCTACTATTCCGGTTGGTTAAGCCGAGATGGAATTTCTTTTGAACCGTTTTCCATGCAATTTGATAGCAATTTCGAACATCTAGAAGTGCGGGTTACCCCCGATTCTTTATACACGCAGGGGTTCATATTAAATCAAACCCGAACGATACAGCAGGTAGAATTACCCTTATACCGCTTCAATAACGAGCTGACCGGTAACATCTGGGTTGAAATTTTGGAGGACTATCAAGGGAAACCAGGTAGAAGGGTAGCACGCTCCAAAAATGTTTCTATGCAAAACCTCATCTTCCAACCTCACTATTCCTGGGTTTCATTCCCATTTACCGAACCAGTCCGTTTGGAAGATGGTGCCTATTGGCTGGTTTTTCACTACGACAGCAGAGAAATCATCTTATGGTATGGTATTTATGGAAATCCCTTTCAGAGAGATTTAGACACGCTTTACGTGTCTCCTGATAGTCTTAACTGGAATGCCGCCGCTTTTTTTGATTTTTGTTTCCGGTTTCATTCATACTGATAACCCTAGAATATCGAAATCCGATTAAAAATGCACCTTCCCTCCCATTTGGAGGTAAATGGGAATCAATCCGATCATCCCCTCCATCCACGGTATACCCCGAGCAGGTGTCAGTAACAATCCACCACTCAGATATAGTTGAGTACGCTTTTTTATTAACATCCCTCCAACGATCGCCACAATGAATTGCGTGGCTGGAACACCAAACCAGCCATCGATGGGACCTTCTGACGATAGATTGGAATCATCTCCATAGCGATCTGAAAAGGTATTCACCACCCGCTCATTATGATGCATGTACATACTCAGCATCTGGCGCCATCCCAATTCCAACCCGATGTATCCCCGATTGAAATGAAACGCCGGTTGGATCTGAAGATCAAATCCAATACCTGCAAATCGTCCTACTCCGTTTTTGGTTGTCTGAAGTAGAACATGTGCCATTCCAGAAAGGTAAAATGGAGTCTGATCCACCAAACCTAGCGCCACACCACCACAAATACGAAGACTATCCGGAGGAAATAAACCAAACAAAGGTCCACCAATGGAACCATTGATTTCCAAATCATGTTCCTTGAAAATATTCGGAATCCGATATCCATACTGTAGTTCAATACCAATGAATCCATCCGCTGTAACAGCTGCCCCAATTCCATGTTTGCCTTGGGCATCCGGATGGCTATAGTGTAACGCATACCCATTGGTGACCACCATAAAAACCATTCCTATTGTAAATAGAAACCTTTTAATACGATGTAAATAGCGCATAGTTTACTCCTTAATATTTTGCTGCGATGATAAGTTGCTTTCTTTGTTGCTGTGGATTTGTTTTAACAACATGGAGTGCATCAGTATTCCTCCAGGTAAGATCGGATCGCTGCTACGATCGCGTCGTACTGCTCAGTAAACATGCGATGCCCAGCGTTTTCAATTTTTACCACCTCCGCCTGTTGAAACAACGGTTTATGGTGCTCCAATTGAAAATCGTATCCAATCATACTACAGGTTGTCCCAAGTAGTAAAACCTTGTTTGGAAAATTTTCAATCCCTTCAATTAAGTTATATTTAAACTCCCCTCCCACAAACGTTTTTCTGTTTCTAATGATCTCGACATAGCCCCCAGCACGCCACAGGGATATAGGAGGCAGATTTTCCAAATCACAAAAATAAGGTCGTACAGCACTTTGCAGCACAAGCAAGCATTTATAATCAATTACCTCATGATCACGTGGAGAGAGCATGTCATTAAACCAAATCATATCGATCATCTTTTCTGTAAACAAATTCATTGCCTGATCCTTTATGGTATTCGTGATTTCACCCGTGAGACCGGCTGGTTCGGCCAATACAACCTGATTCACACGATCGGGATGCCGTGCCAAATACAGTGCAGCAAACATCGCGCCCCATGAATGACCAATGAGGTTGATTTTTCGATGCGGAGCATACCTTGCTTTCATCGCATTGATTTCCTCTACCATGGAATCAAAGGTAATTTCGTCCTCGGTTATCCGTTCGGATAGCCCATTCCCACGTTGATCCCAGAACACAACAAAATATGCGTCGGCTAATTCCTGCAAGGGTAATAAGATTCGGCTGTCCGCCAGGGATCCATGGAGCATAAATAGGGGGGGATTTTCGGGATCCCCAAAAGTGCGTACGTGAACAGCACGATCATGTCCGGCTACCTGAATGGTAATCTGTGGGATTAACGGGTCTTGATCGGCGGTTGGGGGGACTAATACGCCGGGTTCGGTTAGTGTGTTGCACGAAGTATACACTGTACACATCGCAAGTAAAAAAAAGGATATCCATCGATTCATTATACTTCTCCTGTTAGATAAGGCTGTAACGTTCGTTGGAGAATCACCCCACACATGTCCTGATAAGCCTGCTTGCTCATCTGTTGATACCCACCTCCGCCCCGATATAGCGTGGCTAATCCATGACATACTGACCAAAAGTGCAATGCAACCACCATGGGGTTTTCCGTATCCGTTATTACATGATGCTCTTGGCATTCCTGGATGCGATCCATCAAAAAGGTTAACCCCGAAGATAGCGATCCGGAAGGATGATCGGAGTAGGTATCCAATGCTAATTCATTCCAGGAAGCAAACAACAAGGTGTAATACGTTTGTCGTTCCCATGCAAAGTGGAGGTATTGCATCCCACAAGCTAGCAATCGACTAAGGGGGGATGGTTCCTGTAAGGACTGAAACAAATATCCCCCAAGTTCTTTGGACGCAGTTTGGATCATGGATTGCAACAACGCTTCCTTACTGGGATAATGCCGATAAAGCGCCATCGGACTAAGGTGAAGACGTTTAGCAATATTCCGTATGGTAATCCCTTTGACCCCATGCTCCATAAGGATACTCAGCGCAGTGTCAAGTATTTGGGTTTTACGATCGGGTTTCGTTTCCATGTGTACGGTGTATACTCCTTAATCAAGGATAACACAAAAAGCATCATTCGACAAATTTATTCTTCACCCCCATACGTAGTATGAATTTCCTGCAACGGACGAAAACGGTTGGTTCCCTTTAAAACGTCGCTCAGGAACTACTTCCATCGCTCATTGAGCCTAGTCGAAATGAATTAAATATATAGTTTGCCTCAATAGCGGATCATCCACGTTGATAGCTGGGTTATTTCGTTCTTCAAGATATAATTCACGAAGTAGGGTATGGAACACACACGTGATTTACAACGACAGCCCAGCTGTTTTTCAAGCATGGATGGAATGTATTCATGCTAAAATTCAGTATATCATAGCATTAGAAATGGCGGGAGCAAGCATGCTTGCTATATACGGAGCAGAATGTACAACCGGGGTGAAACCCGTACGCCATACGAAGCAAAAAGAATGGGAATGCGTTATAATACATCCATTGCTTTTTTGGCATTATCTACTTTTAAGAACACTTTTCCTGAATCGGATTGAGCCCCATAAATGTAATCAATGTTAATGTGATTATTCAACAATTTATCTGAAATACGCTTTAATGCACCTGGGCGAGGATCCAGTGGAACATCCAACACTTCACATTCAATCACAATCATCCCCATTTCTCCAAACAGGTGAACCGCTTTATCCGGATCGGTGACAATCAATCGGACAACGGCATGATCGACTGCATCTGATGTAGCAATCCCTTCAATATCGATACCATTCTCTTCCAATACCGCACATATATTGGATAAATTTCCAGGTTGATTTGCCATAAACAAAGATATTTGTTTTCGAATTTCCATAACCTACGCTCCTTCTTGTGTTTCAGCTGGGGGTGATGCTATACTCGGAGTCATAATGGTGCACATATTATCTTTAAAATATGCCATCCCCCCTGCAATATCCCAGGCATCTGTATCTATTTCATCCTGCGCGTCAATTATACGTACCGTTCCCGCGTCCAACACACTCACCAGCCGGCTATGATTGGATTGTAAATATACTTCGCCATCCACTTGCGGTAATACAACCCCTTTGGCTTCGGTATTGACCAAGGTTTTTACGGGTGTAAGAATTTGCACCCGTATGGTATGCGCATCCTGATGATCTGCCACGATTATCCCTCCTCTTCCATTGCCTTGGCTGCCCGTTCCACATCTTCAATAGTTCCTGCATACATAAACGCACGTTGGGGAAGATGATCGTATTTTCCAGTGAGTAGTTCTTTGAAACTCTCTACCGTTTCCTCGAGTTTCACATAAATCCCTTTCATATTGGTAAATTCCTCGGCAACATGAAACGGTTGGGAAAGGAATCGTTCAATCCGTCGAGCACGTTCCACAATAGCCCGATCTTCTGGAGATAACTCTTCCAATCCTAAAATTGCAATAATATCCTGGAGATCTTTGTAGCGTTGTAAGATCTCTTGCACCTCCCGTGCTACTTCATAATGCGCTTGTCCAACAATCTCAGGGGTTAACGCTCGGGAAGTGGATTCCAGCGGATCCACCGCAGGATAAATACCTTTTTCGACAATCTTACGGGACAACACGGTGGAAGCATCCAAATGGGCGAACGTCGTGGCAGGGGCAGGGTCGGTTAAATCGTCTGCAGGTACATAGATCGCTTGCACTGACGTAATCGATCCGTGTTTGGTTGAGGTAATCCGTTCTTGAAGTTCCCCCATTTCCGTAGATAATGTCGGTTGATATCCTACCGCAGAAGGCATTCTCCCTAAGAGGGCGGATACTTCGGATCCCGCTTGGGAAAACCGAAAGATGTTATCCACAAATAAAAGAACATCCATTCCTGATTTATCTCGGAAATGTTCTGCCATGGTAAGTGCAGACAGGGCTACACGAAGACGGGCGCCGGGTGGTTCGTTCATCTGTCCATAAACCAAACAGGTTTTATCAATCACACCCGAATCCTGCATTTCAAGAAGCAGATCATTCCCTTCACGGGTACGCTCTCCAACCCCCCCAAAGACGGACACTCCTCCATGATATTTGGCAATATTATTAATCAATTCTTGAATAATTACGGTCTTTCCAACCCCCGCACCACCAAACAAACCTGTTTTCCCACCTTTGGTATAGGGTTCCAACAGATCGATTACCTTAATCCCTGTTTCGAATACTTCCCGCGTCGCATCAATCTCATCAAAATCAATAGGAGCCCGATGGATGGGGCGGAATTCTTTAAATTCCGGGGCTGGTTTTTCATCAATGACATCTCCCAACAGATTAAACACCCGCCCTAGGGTCTGATCCCCTACTGGTACCTGAATGGGATGCCCGGTATCTTCTACTTCCATACCTCGAACCATCCCATCGGTGGAATCCAGCGCCACAGCACGGATACGTCCGCCTCCCAAATGCTGTTGAACTTCACAGACGATGGTCTGCTTTTTGCCGCGTTCTAGCTCTACGCTGGTTTTAATCGCGTTATAAATATCAGGTAAGCCATCCTCTGCAAACTCTACATCGATTACTGAACCGATTATTTGGACGATTCTTCCTTTATTCATAGTGACTCCCGGAACCTAATTTGGTATTGGATAAGATAATAAAAAACTGGGGAACAAACCGCCCCATTGCGTGATTTTTTTTAATGAGTGGAAGGGGTAAGATATTATATCTGATCTAAAAGGGCTTGTTTTTTGGTTTGGAATTCTTCCTCGGTTAGGATGCCTTCTTCTTTTAACGCCGCTAGTTTTCTAATTTTTACGTATACATCATCCTCCTGGGGTTGCTGCAATTCAGCTACCTTGGTTTTGAATTCCTCCTCGGTTAGGATGCCTTCTTCTTTCAGGCTTTGTAAACGATCAATTTTCGCTTCTGTATCGCCACTAAGGGTGGAGTCGGATTGCTTTGCATGAACCTTTGGGTTCATCGCTTGGCTCATCATATTTCCCATCTGATTCCCCATACCAAACCCCATTCCCATTCCCATAGTCGAACCAGCCCCGCCCCCTTCGTTTTCTGCTGCTTTCTCCATGGTATCAAAGGTTCGCTTTTGAGCATATCCATCACCCAAAATATCCATCTCCGCACGATCGGCTAATGCTGCTTTCAATTTCTGAACCCCCGGATCATCTTCTGGAATGTTGATGGAGTTGACCCAAAATTCGGTCAGTTCGATACCATATTTTTTAAAATCCTCTGCTATCTTGGCTTTTCCGACTGCCGAGACTTCTTCAACATACGCAGCAATCTGAACCATGGGGATGTTTTGTTTCATAATCGTTTCCGCAATAAAATCCCCAACCCGGGTCATAATCACACTTCGGAAATAAGCGGCTATATCTTCTGTTGAATAGGAAGGCACCGTCCCAACAATCGATGTTATGAATTGTTGGGAATGGGCAACTCGAATCCCATAGGTCCCAAACGAACGCACCGGTACATACAGTTGATATTTCGGATCCTGAACCTGAATGGGAGTCGCCGTTCCCCACTTTAAATCCGTTACAGTTGCTCGACTAACATAGTATACTTCTGCGGTAAATGGGGTTTTCCCTCCAAATGGTAAATTGATTAGTTTTTCCAGCAACGGGATATTCCCAGTAGAAAGGGTATGACGCCCGGGTCCCAATACATCGAGTGCTTTCCCTTCTTTATAGAAAACCGCTTCCTGACTTTCATTTACTAATACCTGCGTTAGCGTCGATAAATCTTCGGAAGGAAATTTCCACACCAAGGTATCCGAAGGTCCGTCATATTTCACACGATCAATCAATGCCATGATTACACTCCTGCTAAAATATTTTTTCGTTCGGCAAGGGCTTGTTCCATCAGGGTTAAATGCTGCTCCAGTTCGCCACATGCTGCATCCAAATTGTGTATTGAAACGTCCACCAATCCTGCTATCGCACTGGATGTATGCGTTACTAAATGTAACAGTTGGCTATCAAACGTTAAAAGCCGCTGTAAATCGGTGGATTGGAGTTTGATTTTTGAAAAGGTTCGTTTATCTGCAAATTCCGCATGGGCAACCCGATTCATTAACGTATCCAGCTTGGTTTCCACGCGCACCACCGCCTGAATATGGTGTCCTTGTTGCACATCCTCCCCCAACCGTTGAATTAGCTTATTCAACGCAGGTTTGGATTCCTTCAGTACCCGAACGGTTTCCTGCCGAACAAACCGATCTGCTTCATAGTATTTCTCTTCATCCAACAAGGTTTTAAAGGAAGGAAACTGAAGAAATAACTGTGCCAGGTTTTCCAGCTCCCGATCCATCCGGTTTAATAATGATTCTTCTGATCCCATGCCAACCTTCCTAATATTCTTCATCCTGTTCGATTCGACTCACTACCCAGGAGAATTCTCCCGTGGTAATCTTGCTTCCACAGTATTCACATTTCCCACTCATCCCAATTTGTAACGGAGCACCACAATTGGGACAGGTGGAAACGGCTTTCGTTGTTTCCGACACCCCTTTTCTTCTAATATATGTCCAATATTCAGAAAAGGGGCGGCTTTTTTTTGTGCTACCCGCCAAAATTTTCCCGGAGTGATGTTGCATGTAGTCGATCATGCTGGCATAAATACGTATTGTGATACTGTCATAATAATAATCCTGGGAAAGATGAACCAATTCGATTTTCCCAACCGCAATCTGCTCCAACCGATTGTAAACCCGTTTGGATTTCATCAGGGTAATCCAATACAAATGCGTTTGGAACAGGTAATCGGTCTCAAACGGACGGGCTAATTCCCATTCCTGCTCACTCCATGCTTGTTGAATTTGTTGGAATATGTAGCGTGCCTTTTCTAAAAAATCACGCTCCGAAAAATCGGGATGGGCTTGTTGGAATTGTGCCATTCGCTCCCGCAATCCAGGCTGATACCGGGTTGGGAGGCGAGTTCCTCGCTCTTCGGCATATCCCATAAACAAATCCGGTTCACGCTGGGATCGCTGTGCAATATCAATCCGTTGTACAAACCAATGTGCTTTTCCTGGTTCATAGGGAGAACCACAATAGCTACATGTTTCCGCTGCGGAATCTTCCAGGGGTCCTCCACAACTGGGGCATTGGATCGTAGCAATCTGTTCGGGATCTTTAGAACCAACACCCGTTTTCCGAGCGAATGTCCAGTTTTCATCCACATATAACGTAATGTGATTCGTCTTTCTAGAGCGCTGACTAGTAGGATCTAATAAAATGGTATAATTCGCCTGGATTCGGGTTTTAATCTGATCATACCCGTTTCGATTGGTTTGAATGGAAAGGATTTTACACGCGCCCACAATGACCTGCTCGACTGCTTGCGCACCCCTTGATTGAAAATTTTGTTCCAACCGATTCCGCTCTTGGTGGATAATGTAGGCTTTCAGCTTTTCCAACCGATTCTGCCCTGCGTGCATCATAAGTTGTACAAAGACGGCTTGCGCGAAATCTAAAAAGAGGGGCGCTGAAAATTTTTCATCCACCCGTTGTAGCTGTTCTATTTGACGTGTTACATGCTGCGATGGGGCATGACTCGAAGGTTTGGGTTGAGCGGATGAATAGGATTTCTTGGTGGTTTGCTTCTTCCGATGCCTCCGGTAAAGGAAATATCCCACAACCAGGACCACGATCAATGGGATTCCGACCTCGGGCACTTCAATCGCCAACATAATCAGGAAATAGATCAGCATCCCCAGCCCTTCTCCATCCCCCGAGCTCGATCCTCCCCCACTATACCCACCTCCACCTCCGCTGCTACCTCCTCCCGAATAACTATGTCCTCCACCTGCCCGAGCAAACGATTCATCCGGTGAGAGAACAATCATTGAAAGTGCACAAATTAAAATAAGCCCAAGAATCAGGGAAATGGCTTTCATAGTTCCACCTCCCGAATCACGTTGCTTATTTCGTCTGGATTATCCGCCT
>CAYPZJ010000086.1:0-3569 GCA_964414635.1 uncultured Spirochaetia bacterium | reverse complement strand
CTGCAGGAAGATATTCAGCAAAGACAGCAGCACTGGAATCCAATGCATCTAAAATGGCTTGGGGTTTTACTGGTTTTCTAAAAAGTTGTTGAAACTCTAACACAATCGTCTGCCAATCCCCTTCGGGCACGGCTTCCATTACACCTTCATCTGCAATACAAGTACAAGTCTGTTCAAGCATGGATATATAAAATAAAACGGCGGTGCGTTCACGTGTTCTCCAGAATTCACCTTTCCAGAATAGGGCATTTGCATACCGTTCAACCTGTTGCTTTTTCCGTTTTGGGCTGATTAAAACACGTTTCAGCGGGAGGAAAAATTCGCCTAACAATGCACCAATACCAAAGGTGACCAGTATGTCAGGGATGAGCATCAGTGGATGAAAAGGGGTAGGCAAAAATAAAAATAAACATAACCCAAGGAGTGCAATCAGGCATCCCGCTTTATAATAGGTATCGGGATATGGAGCCGTTTTGGGAACGACCTGCACTACCACTTCGACCGAGGTTAGTGTTTCTAAACGGCTGATATGTGCATCTAATTGCGAAAAAAAATCATCGTTGAATTGCATTGCCTGATTCGGTTGCATCATGAACCCCCTTTGGTTAATCCGTTGATTGTACCCAAATTCCCTATTGGGGAGTATAATAAATATTTTTATCATTTCGTTTTGTTCGTGGGCATCTGTGGAAAATTTTAGTATATTATGTGTGAGAATGGATTACTTTGGTAATTCTTTAGGGACAAGGAGATGTAACGATGAATAAACGGTTTATACTTCCACTTGTATTGTTTTTGAGTCTTATTTTTATGGGTACCCTGTATGCCCAACCCCAAACAGAAGAGCTCCCCGACAATTTTTATATAGATATGCTTCAGATTGATCAGGATCCCTTCACATCTATTGTATCAACGTATTCCCTGAATATGGTTGGCCATATTGATGATACCAACCGTTTATTAATGATGCTGAATCAATATCCGGTAGATAGCCCTATGAGCTTGCAGATTATTTACCGGTTAGGAGATCTAGGTGATGCAGCGGCGGGTCCGAAGCTAATGGAGATTGCTACGAATGAGGATCATTTCCTGTTTATTCGAATGAAAGCGGTGGAAGCATTAGGCGATGTGAATTATAAGGAAGCAGCCGATTCAATCCTGGAAATGATTGAAGAAGGGAATATGGACTTCCGACGTACAGTGATCCGTACCTTGGGCGTATTGAAGGCGACACAGGCTGTAGATGCCATCATTGAACGATTGAAATACGATCGGTGGATTGAAATCCGTGTCGAATCCGCTTACGCATTAGGTCACATTCAAGATGCAAAGGCTACAGAACCGTTGATGCAAATTCTTGACAATCTTTACGAACCCGATCAACTCCGCAAAGCTGCGGCAGAAGCGTTATTGTATCTTGCCGATCCCCAATCCCTCCCCATTTTAATCATTCATGCACAAAGCACCAACCAACGCATTGGCATCACCAGCATTTTGGCAATGGGAGCAATTTTAGCATATGATCCCGAAACCGAATATCGTGACCCCGCGTTGGATCTGTTAGAAAAGTATTTTGATGAACGGGCTGAAAACGATATCATCCGATATATTGCTGCTATTGCATTGACGTTGTTTTATGATACCGACGAATTTCGTTCGGTAGTCAGCCAGGGATTAAAACATTCTGATACACGAATTCGCCTTCAAACAGTCAAGGCAGTCTTTAAACTAAACGTTAGCGGATTGGATCGTACATTAGAAGATTGTTTGGATGATGAGGATCCTGAAATTGCCAATTATGCCGCTTTTACGTTGGTTCAACAAGGCGCAACATGGGATGAATTAGCGCAGTTAGGCTATCGAGACTAATCTTTCGGATTCGAACCAGAGTAATACATACATAGACCAATTATCGTAGGGTTGCATCTGGTAAGAAATCAAACACGATAAGACTTGTTCACGGGTGCTTCTGAATACAAGCCGCTTGAATACATGAAAAGTAAATCAAACTCCAAAGCGTTGGTGTCTTGGGAAGGTGTATTTGAAACGATACGTTCCCAATTCGACAGCTTCCTTCACCATCAACTGACCGGTGGTATCATCCTTTTTGCCTGTACAATCGTTGCCCTCATTATGGCGAATTCCGCACTAGCAGATGAATTTTACGCATGGTTTCATATTTCCATTCAAATTCATGTTGGTGATCTTAAACTGGATAAATCCATTCATCTTTGGATCAATGAATTGCTCATGGCATTCTTTTTCCTACTAATGGGGTTGGAAATCAAACGGGAAGTAATCGTAGGGGAATTATCCAGTTTTCGTAAAGCCTTACTCCCGATTGTTGCTGCCTTAGGCGGAGTGATTCTACCCGCGGGGATCTATCTTTTTTTTAATCCAACAGGGTTGGAAAGTAAAGGCTGGGGAATCCCCATGGCAACCGATATTGCATTTGTTGTCGGGGTAATGACCCTTATTCGAAAATACATTCCCAAATCGCTTTTCACAATTATCATTGCCATTGCTATTGTGGATGATATTGCTGCTGTGATGGTTATAGCTATCTTTTATACTGCCGAGGTGCAGTGGATCTATATGATATGGGCGTTGGTGGTTGTTTTAGTATTGGTGATTCTCAATCGATTTCGGATTCAACGTATCCTACCATTTATGTTGCTGGGAGGGATGTTGTGGTTATGTTTTTATTCCGCTCATATTCATGTGACGCTGGCTGGTGTAGTGTTAGCCTTTACCATTCCGGCGTGTCCACGTTACGAAGCGGAAAAATTTCATCGCCACATGTTGGATTTATTAAAAGACTATAAAAATTCATTTCAAAACAACCCCAGTATGCTAACCAATTCCAACCTGACATCTTTACTCACCACGATGTGGAGGGGTGTTAATCGGGTTCAATCGCCGCTTATCGAGTTAGAACATACACTTGCTAAACCGGTATCTTTTATTATTGTACCACTGTTTGCGTTGGCAAACGCAGGGGTAGCATTAGGATTTGAAAGCTTTACCACCTTTTTTTCCCATTCTATCACAATTGGTGTGGTACTGGGTTTGTTACTGGGCAAATCCGCTGGACTCTTTCTTTCTATGTTTCTAGCGGAACGAATCAAATTGATTGCATTACCACCAGGAATCAATTTGGGTCAACTACTTGGTGTTTCGTTTCTTGCAGGGATTGGGTTTACCATGTCCATATTTATTGCGGATCTGGCGTTTGAGGCTTATATCCCTCTATTCGATCAAGCCAAGAAAGGGATTATTCTGGGATCGGTGTTATCTGCTGGGATTGGTGTGATAATCCTCGTGTTATTTCGACGCCGACGACCGAATCCTCGTTCGGATGATTCTCCATCTGGGGATCATACTGAATAAAACAAACATGTGGTAGAAACCAACCATACATCGAAAACCCGAATGCACCACCGAAGCTAATACGTTGGAAAACGCATAAGGCAGCTGGGAGGTGCATACACGGTATCCTGGGAGGAGATCCATGAGTGAATCATCTGATAATCTAAATTTATCCATGTTTAAAGCCTATGATATACGAA
>CAYPZJ010000085.1:0-15590 GCA_964414635.1 uncultured Spirochaetia bacterium | reverse complement strand
TGAAAGAATTTCTGAAATTCGGAAAGCGGATTACCATTCCAATAATCTACTATAAGTTGCATGTATCAAAAATCGTGCATGACAAAATCATGATATATCTGTATATTAATAAGGGTACGTATATAGATTTGCGTTATCTGGCAAGAGAAACTAATTAGTTGGAGGGATTTTATGCAACGTATTATTCCAAGATGTGCTATCATTATTATCTTTATACTCGGCCTGATAAACCTTTCTTGTAATCAAAACCGTATGCAACCGATTTTGGATGGTTCTTTTATTGAACCCGAACCCCCTCGATATTTATCGATTAATGCTGCGTATGCGCTGGATTCCGTTACTGTTCTCATTAAATTTAATGAATCCATTGATTCAACCACCCTGGATCCAACTGATTTTACCTTATTCAACAGTCAGCATAATGCATTAGCCATCGAATCCATTTCTATGAGTGAAGAATCGAATAAAAGCATTCTCCTGACTACAGCTCTGCAAGACGGTGAAGAGACTTACACTCTTGTTATTACCACTCTGGAAGGAATGAATGAAGAAATTATTCCCACACAAGGATTATCCGTTGAATTTCTGGGATATGCAGCATCGCTTACCGATGAACAATGGCATTTTGAACTATTTACCCCAGCTGATATCACAGTAGGGGATCCCTTCACCGTTACAGTTATGGCATTTCGGGGGATTGATCAATCTTTAATTGCCTTTTATGAAGCCACTATTGTGTGGGAAATTGTTGGTGCCAGTGGTAGTTTAAATGTAACAGAATCATCCTTTCCTATAGAATCAGAAGGTATTCAGTCTTATGAATTGATCTATCAGTCTGATATACAAGGGGAGCAAACGGAATCATTCTCGATAAAAGTATCCGAACAGGGTAATCCCCAAATGACGGGTAATTCGTCTTCCATTCTTGCTCAAGCTCCCGTTAGTCTTCATCATTTTGAGATTGACGTTGCCAAAGCGATACCTCAAGGTGATCCATTCCCCGTGCAAATTAGTGCGATGGGATCCAATTATAAAACATTAACTACCTATGAGGGAACGATAACAATTGCGTATCAATATGGTAGTGGAACGTTATCTTGCTCCCCAACCCAACCCTTTGAAAACGGTGTTCTAGAAAGTATTTGCACCTATGATACGTTGACCGAAGACTATTTCAGTATTGTTGTAACCGACACAGAAACTCAGATAAGCAGCAGTTCCCAGATGATTAACATGGGAGTGGGGATTGGTGATAATTATTCAATCAATTTTCATGCGTTGCCTGTGGATACGAGTTCCATCCGATTGGATTGGAATACCATCGAAGGAGCGCTGCGGTACAGTTTATATCGTAAAGTAAACGAAGGGGATTATTCGCTTTTGGACGATTTGGATAGTGTTACCCATTCTTATCTGGATTCGGGATTAGCAGCTCAATCATATACTTATAAAATTGAAGCGTTTACACAAGATATGGTGCTTCTTGGTACCAGCGAGGTGACGGAGCAACCTGCCACATGTACCAATTTATCAGGACCGATATCGAGTACGACAACGCTGACCGAAACCGCCAGCCCGTATTGTGTGAGTTCGAACATAACGGTCACAGGTTCTGGGACTGATTTAATTATTGAACCAGGTGTTGAGATTCTATTTGCTGCAGGTGTTGGAATCACGGTTGAGAATGGTGCCGCATTTATTGCTCAAGGTACTGGATCTAAACCCATTGTATTTACATCCAATGCATCCGAGCCAATTCCAGGGGACTGGGATCGAATTGTTCTTGCGGATACCGCTCAAGGAACAACATTCTCATCGGATGGTAATTATACCTATGAGTCTGGAAGTATTGTACAATTTTGTTTATTTGAATACGGCGTAGGTGGTATTAAGACATCGGTATCCCTGGATTTAGAATATTCCGTATTCCGTTATATAAATGGGTTTTTGACCAGCTCATTTGAGGGGAATCTCGATGGGAAAACAGTTATGATCCGTCATACGGCTTTCTATGATAATGAATGCGGGAGAGGAGCAGGGATGTATATAGAAGGAGAGAATAATAATATTATTTACATAGAATATTGTACATTCGAACGAAATATTGCTGTAGCAGGCGGAGGAGCCATGTGCTTAGAAGCCCGAGGGCTTCCTGGTGAATTTCAGATAACCGGTTGTTCATTCTGGCACAATGATGCGAGCATTTCGGGTGGTGCAATCCTTTTAATGAATACTAGTGGAGCAGAGGGATTGCTAATTCGTGATAATTTCTTTTTTGAAAATGAATGCAGCGGCAATGGTGGAGCGCTTTATCTAGAGAGTGGGGACCATAGCTTACAACAAAATACATTTACAGGAAATACAGCAGCACTTGGTGGGGCAGTGTATGCTTGGGGCGATGTCATCGAAGTGCAAGAGAATACATTCAAAGAGAATGTTGCGTTAGACGGCGGCGCACTATATTTTATATCTTCGTCCAGTGGATCTACTATTGAAGACAATCTGTTTCAGAAAAATCAATCCAATGGAAGCGGGGCAAGTAATGGAGGTGGGGCTATCTATGTGATGAACGGGGTGAATGATCTAATTATTCAAAATAACAATTTCATTACAAATGAGGCAGTAATGAGAGCTGGTGCGATTCTAGTTGGAGATACAACGGGATTCAGCAGTGGGCATACCATCCAAACTAATGACTTTAAAAATAATACAGCATTTGATTATGGTGGTGCTATAAACATTAATGGAAACGGCACTGCTATGAATATCACTGTTTCTGGCAATACATTCCAATCGAATACAGGTGTAGACGGAGGTGCCTTATTCCTTCGTAATACCAATAGCATACTTGTTGAAGATAATATGTTCGATTCCAATCAAGCTTTGGATGATGGCGGGGGATCGGGTGATCTGGATTCGATCAGTGTCCTTTATCAAAACAATCAATATCTCGATAACATAGCTGCCAACCGAGGGGGTGGAGTTTATTTTAGTGATGTGGATAATACAAACACCCTAAAGAATTGTTACTTTTCAGGGAATGAAGGTGCTTCCGGGGGTGGTATCGCATCCATTCGTTCTGCGATCATCATTACAGGTGTGACCATAGAGGATAATCAGGCGCTTGAAGGGGGTGGGATATATATTGATCAATCCAGTGCTGCTGCTTCCGCTATTGAATACGTTGTAATTAGTGGGAATACAGCAGGAGTAGGCGGCGGTATTTTTTATGAAAATGATCTCAGCTTAAGCTTGACAGCAAGCCACATCCAAAACAATGTAGCATCTACAACCAGCTGGAGCCTCCAACATAACTGTTCCCAATCGTATCCTCTTTCCAATATATGGTGGGGAAGTGAAATCGGTGATAAAACGAGTTTCGGTATTTGTGATAGTACTGTGGGAACATGTTCAGGTTCAGGAACCTTGACAATTACGCCATTGGCCACTCCGTACGATCTTTGCGTCGATAATATTCCTTCAACCCCACCAGCCTGTGTTGGTGTTGGGGAATTGTAAGCATACCTAAATGTAGCTCGTTTTATTAAACCTTTCTTTCTTGGATTATTTACTCGAATTGAACTTATTGTATTGATTCTTTTTATCAGGGGTTCTTTAAAGTGCAAATTTTTAGTAATAAAGGAGTGGTATATGAATCGAAGAATGTATCATAACATTTTTGGGGTGGTCCTTTTTCTATTAACAATAGGAATGGTGCCATTATTTGGGCAATCCAATGGGATTTCATGGGTTACTTCATTTGAGGAAGCCAAGCAGGAATCCCTGACATCTAATAAACCAATCATGATGAAATTTTTTACAACCAGGTGTGGATACTGTCGAGCTATGGATAATAATACATTTACCAATGCAGAAATCATCGAAGCTGCACAGGAATTGATTAGTCTCAAAATTAATGCGGAAACAAGCGAAGGACGCAGCCTGGCAAGTCGGTATTCTGTGAATGGATTCCCAACAATTGTATTTGTCGATGGTAGTGGAAATGTTCTCCATCGATCGGTAGGGTATTATCCACCAGAAAGTTTTCTCAATGAAATTCAACAAGTAACAGACCATTCTTCGTTGATGGAAGCACATCAACCACGTACTCCAGATACCATGGAACCGAACAATGCAATCGATGAAGCCAAACATATGGAGGTAGGACAGGTTCTAGAAGATATGAATTTTCATCGGTCGGATGATGAAGATTATTTTACTTTCGAAACCGAACCGAATACTCTTTACACGATAAAAACAATGGGGGAATCAGATACCCAACTTGCTATTTTAGATAAATCCGGAGATCCGTTGTATGTCGATGACGATTCTGGAACGGGACATAACGCCTTGCTCTCTTTCTTCTCCAAAGGAACCGACTCCATTACGTTTATGGTATTTCCATATGCTTCGGATTCAATATCTCAGACTTATAGTCTTATACTAACAAAGGAAAATGTAACAGCTGATCCAACCGAACCGAATGATACCTTTTCAACCGCAACTTCTATTCAGGAAGGAGCCCCCATTGAAGGAACTTTCCATCATCCAGAAGATATGGATTACTATGAACTTCAACTTCAGACCGGAATTACGTATTTACTTCGCACAGAGGGTACAACTGATACAATCCTAGAGATTTATAATAGCGATCATATGCTAATTGATTGGGATGATGATTCGGGTGAGGATCGGAATGCATTGTTGGTGCATCCTATGGTTAGAGAATCCTCGTTATATGTGTTAGTCAAACCCTACAATTATGAAGGGGAATCGTTCGACTATATTCTCCATGTGGAACCGCTTTCATCTGAAGAAGGCGATTCATTTGAACCGAACAATTACCCAGGAGAAGCAACTCCTATACCTACCCAGGGTGATGGGTTAGTAAGTACACTATTCCCTCAATATGATATTGATTTATATGCGTTTGATGCTAGCGCGAATCAATCCTATCTTATTGAAACGGTATGTGAAGTTGATACCTATCTAGAATTATATTCTACAGATCAGGAACTATTAGATTATAATGATGATAAAGCGGATGGGGATATCTGCTCACGTTTAATTTACAGCCCTGAAACGGATATGAAACTACTTATTTACATACGAGGATACAACCGTGATATGACGGGAAGCTATACGGTACGTGTAGAGGAAACAGATGAGGAACCAAATACACATACGTTCTTGGAAGATCAACCGATGGAGGAAATGGAAGGATATCCAATAGAAGCACCGATAGCACCCGGTAAAGTATCTGGTGAATATAATCCTCACACCTATTTACTACCAGAAGCATACCGCGTTTATAGCAACGGACGTAGCGTAATTAATTACCGTGTTCCTGGATTTCAACCGGTAATATTACCTACCGTTAATGATTACACGGCAACGCCGGGTTGTTATGTCGCCTGTTATTCCCATAATACGGAAGGGGCGGTCTATTCTGTTGGGAGTAACATTTTTGTAAAAGGACAAGTACGGGTAAGGGGAGAATATAACGGACGGATCTGTATTCCCACGGATACGGAAGGGGTTGATATTAGTGCTGATCAATATTTTAAAGATCTCTGTAATGAATCCATCCCAAGTTGTATCAATTGCTGGGCTGGGGGAGATACAGGTGGGTGGTTCGGTCTATAATTTGTTCCATCGGATGATCCTTAGGTGCTTTGTCTGAAAGAATGTCTTTCTTGGTTCTGGAATAGAATCAAGGATAGAGCATATGTTTCTAGTTCTTTCATCTGTATCAAGTAGGCACGCACAAGATGAATGCTTACGCGAAGAAAAACAGCGGTTTAAAGCATTTAAGGAGAATGTATCCGCTAGGAAGGCTAACATATTTATTGCCCTCATTTCGATTCCGCTCAATGAGCGATGGAAATAGTCCCCTGAATATAGCCAAAGGAGAAAACGTTTTTTTCTCTGCGGGAAATTCTTCCATTCAGGCATTCACGGAATGGAGTTGACAAATTCACCCAACTTGTTATTTTTTGTAATGCAACACAACTTTTTTAGTGAGGTAAATTATGAAACTTTGGACGGCTCTCTCTCGATGGTTCCTTATTTCTCTACTATCCGTTTTACTGTTAGTTCCTGTGAGTGGTTTTTCATTTGGTAATGATGCGTATACGGAAATACCATCTGGAACGTTAGGATTAGCAACAAGTTTTGGGGGATTTGGTTCTTTCAGTACTTTTGCTGGTGGCATTGGTATTGATTATGTTTTAGCACCTCGTATGCATCTTCGTCCAATGCTCAATTTTGGGTTTGATTCAGGAAAGACAAAAACCGAAAGTGGTACGACAACAACGGAAACCGATCTTCCCAATAATTTTCTGTTCGGGGTTAATGCTTCCTTTTTGTTTGATTTGATGCAAACCCGTGCCGTTCCCTATGTGGGCGCAAAAGCAGGATTTTTTATGGATAATACATCGTCCACCACTGAAACAGATGTGGGTGGTATTGTTACTGTGGTTGATAACACCGACCGAACGATGAATATATCCGTTGATGGGATTTTAGGTGCCCGAGTTCATTTAAATGATTATTTTTGTTTTTTCGGTGAATTTACGTTGGGATTTACTTTACAAATTGAAAAACAAGAAACAGAAACTTCTACTACGGTTGGTGGAACAACGACGACAACAACAAATACGACCACAACCACGCGACCAAACTTTGGTACTGGTTCCACGTTTGGTGGAAATGTGGGATTAACTATCTATTTCTTTTAATCTGAATACCACGTATACCATTATTACATTGATTCATACAATACCGGGGGATTAATGATTGCACAATCCCCTGATACTAATGTAACCGTTATAATAAATTATCCGTAGAAATGATTTGATCTGGTTCAAAGGATCTGCCGTGGATTGGTTTACCATCTTCCCAATGATAGAATCCCTGCCCTGTTTTTAACCCTAGTTCTCCCCGTTTAAAAAGCTTCCCCAATATCACCGGTGGATAATAGCGTGCATCTTGAGTAGCCAGATACATTGCCATAGCCACTCGATACATCGTATCTACTCCTACATAATCACATAATAGGAACACACCCTGAGGGTATCCCAAGCTATGCTTCAAACCTTTGTCACCATCCTCTACGGTAATTTCCCCCCGTTCCAATGCTCGGATTCCTTCGAGCATTAGAGGAACGAGCATCTTATTCACCCAGAAACCCGTTACGTTCGACGCTACAAAGGGGATTTTATTTAATTTTGTATGAAGCAATTCCAATGTTAAATCGAGCGTCTTCTGGTCTAACTGGTTATGACGCACTACTTCTACTGCTGGCATCATATACACGGGGTTCATTCCATGGGTTCCGATAAACGTAGCAGGATTCCCTCCAGCAAGTGCCATTCGCTCAACATCTAACGAGGAGGTGTTACTCCAATATATCATAGAAGAATCATGTTTGGGAACCATCGTTTGGAGCAGCTTACATTTCTGATCCATATCCTCGAAAATTGCTTCCAAAAGGATTTGATAATGGGATTGGTGTTCTAATAAGTCCTGCTGAGAAGTACAAAGATGAAATCGGGACAATGCAGATGCTACGAAATCAGCTGGATGCTCTCTGTTTTTCTGGATCCAGGTTAACGCTTTTTCTAAACGCGTTTGAACGGTCTGTAAGGCATCAGAAGATGTGTCATATCCATAGACGATATATCCACCTTCTAAAAATTGAGCTACCCAATCAGCGCCCATTTTCCCTAAACCGATTACCGCAATACCTTTAATATGTGAAAGATCCATAACCATACCTTCCTTCTAATATATAGATAGATTTTTAAGAATGAGATCACTCACGACGATGGGTTAAAAACCATTTGAATAGTTTCCCATCTTCATAAATCGATTCATGAATGAAGTGCCTTCCCGTTTCTGTAATGGAATACGTTACATCGTACCCCGCTTGTTGAAGTTGGTGAATAAAGGATTCTTCTTTCTCTAAAGGGATTTCTTCATCAAATCGATCATGAAATGCCCAGATCGCTTGGGTTTTTAGCGCGCGTAGATCAACATCCATTGGAGGATCATAGATTCCACCACTTATAGGTGCGATTGCAGTAAACCAATCTGGATACGTCATGGCAAGTTGCCAAATACCCATCCCACCCATACTAACACCTGTTCCATAACACCGCGTTCGGTCTAATGGATAGTACCGAAATAGCTCCTCAAGCAAATCATTTAACTCGGTGTCCAAACGGGGCCAATATTTTTTTGATGGACACAGAGGAGATACGGTTAAAAAAGGAAACGCCACGTCGGCTAATGCATAGGCAGCCAACCCATTACCTTCACCCCCCTGTTTTGTATTTTCAATCACCGCTTCTATCGGCTCTCCCCATTCCGCCATACTATGCAGAAACAAGATGACCGGATAGGGCTGATTTGGCGATTGTTCATACGAAGCGGGAAAGGTAATAAGATAAGCCATCCCATTGCAATCCGTATACGCAGCCTGCCAATAGGCACCGGTTTGTTCGTGATAAATCGGCTCTGTTGGGAGTGAAAGGTTTTTGTACCGAATTCCCCCACAACCAATTGACCAACTTAGTATACCCTGCACCATGCATCCTAAAAGCAATAAAATCCAGAGATTGACGGGACGATCTAACATCGAATGGGTCATCTTTATTACTCCATAGGGGAAACGTATCGATTGGGTTGACTATATCCGTATTACTACTCGTTGTTACCAAGCTCACGATCCATTCCACGTAGTAAAGATAATAAAGGTTTTGCTGGTGCCAATCGGTTGACAATTAGGTTTCCGTTAAGTATTTTCACATACGTATTTGAATGAGAGAAAGGCGACCGGCGTGTAGTGGATATGATGCTGCATGTATTGCTCCCCTACAAAGGAATCCCTATGGAAATGCTGTTTAATATGAATGGGAACGTATACATCGATGAAGTTCCCAGCATATCTGTTTTAGATCGTGGATTTCTCTATGGTGATTCTGTATATGAAGTATTGCGTGGGTATGAAGGGAAATTTTTCAAACTGACCGAGCATCTGCGACGATTATTTCGATCTGCCAGTGCGCTTCGAATGCAACTACCTTGGTCGGAATCTTTTTTTGCAGAATTGATTTATAATACCATCACAACCGCAGGATTTAATCACCCGCGCATTTATTTCCGGATGATTATCACTCGGGGAACGGCAAAAACGATTACGATGGATATTCGTCAGTCAAGCGACCCCCAATATATTCTTATGTTTATGCCCTTGGAAGCCATGGTGCCACTGGAAAAATATGCACAGGGGATTTCGCTTTCAATTGTTCATATTAGTCGCAGTGATCAATCCTATCTTGACCCCACCGTTAAATCTGGAAACTATCTTAACTCCATTTTAGCTCATAGTCAGGCTATCGAGCATCAGGCTGATGATGGCATTATGTGTAACAAAGCGGGGTATATCACCGAAGGACCTAATTTTAATGTATTTCTTATTAAAGATAAGCAGATCTACACCCCTGCTTTGGAGTCAGGAATTCTAGATGGGATCACGCGTTCCACCATTTTATTTATTCTGGATAAACACAACATTCCTTACACCGAAGCGCTCCTTACACCTGAAGATGTAATGAATGCAGATGGATGTTTTATCACTTCTACATTACGCGAAGTTGTAACCATTAATCGTGTGGATTCCCGTATTTTCCCAAAAGAAGAGCCAACCAGCCTTACCAATACAATCCGTAACCGCTATCGATCCCACATCCAAAAAGAATTAGGATTGATTTAGCTTGGAATGAATATTTGAAGTGTTTGAAGTATTTGATAAACCATGCTGCATGAATGTATATTCAAGCTAGCTCAAATTAGAAGGAAGGGTTAGTAAAAATGAATCACAATCGAATCTACTGGATATTTATATTAAACAGTGTTATAATGATGGGTATAGCAAGCACATTTACGTTTGCTCAGGATCGATATACGGTACAGGGACGTATTACAGGGTTATCTGGTAATGCAATCGTTTACGTAGGTATATTTAATTCTTCCCAATGGAGTGTAGATGAAACCGAACCTACGTGGGGTGTGCAGATTCAGCCCAATCAAGTGCAAAATGGACAAGCCATCTATCGGTTTCTCGTACCTCCTGGAGATTATGTAATTTCGGTTTTTGAGGATCGGGATGGAAATCAGCGGCTATCTAAAAATTTCTTTGGTTATCCAACTGAACCCTTCGGATTCTATCGGGAATACCGTCCGGGAATACGGGCTCCCCGATTTGATGATTTCAAATTTTCCGTAACTCGGTCTATCACCACTGCTCATATTACTATGCAAAATCGATAAAGGGGATAACCATGATTCGACGTACTTCCTCGGTTTGGCTTGTAAATCTGCTCGGTTTCCTGTTAATTTTGGCTGTCTTTGGTTCTTGTACGGATGATCCCACTAGTGAACCGAATACCGTTCTCCCTCAATTTCCAGATTTAGAACAAGATTGCCATGATTACGTCAATATCTATCGAGCGGATCAAGGATTATCTCCGCTTGCTTGGGATGATCAGCTGGCAGCGATTGCGCGACAACATAGCATCAACATCGCAGGAGGAATCGCTGATTTTGGGCATGAGGATTTTATGGAAGTTCGTGTTCCCCAAGCAAAAAGTGTATACCCTGAATTGCTGTCAATAGGCGAGAATGTAGCCGGGAATACCCAATCCCCCGCTGATGCCGCTTCATATGCGGTAACTCAGTGGATTGAAAGTGAGGGGCATCGAGAAAATCTTGTAGGTAATTATAACATGGAGGGCATCGGAGTTGCATTCGATGGGAGCATGTACTATTTTACGCAGGTATTAATTCGAAATTAATAGGGAATAAACGACGGGAGAGATGGATGCCACCCATCTCTCCGCTTTTAAATGAATCGATAACGTTATTAGTTACTTGATAACTCTACATACGTATTTCCAGCACTCATCTCGGTATGATTAAAGCAGTAATCCGGATTGGTAGGTTCTAGTTGGAATACATATTCTCGAATAATAATCTCATACCCCGTTTTTGAAATCCGTACATAAATCATGGTTGGATCGTTGTTGTTTTCCTCAATAAGAGTAACCTGATCATCTGTAAAAATTGTATAGATGCCCTGTTCTCCTGCAGGATACCCACTCAAATCAATGGGTTCCCCCGTTGTAGCAACTTCAGCAGTTCCAACAGCATCCGTAACCAATGCACCAAAATCATCTACAACTGTAATGGTATGACTGTTGAACGGATCGATACATTCTGCACCTGGGATAGTGAATTCCGTTTCCCCAAAAATGTATTCAATATGAACAGGGCAGGCATTACATAAAGGATTACTGACTGTCACATGATATTGTTTGGTTGTGGTTTCATAACCCGGTTTGGAAAAGGTTGCTTCCAACGTAACAAATCGTTGTTCTAATGGTTCTGGGATCGCATAGATTGCATATTCGCCGTTTGAGGCATCACATTCACATGATGTAGGTAAGGATATAAGTGCTCCAGTGTTTACATCGCTTACCTCAACGTGTAATCCGGTAACCGGTTCGCCTTCTTCATTTACTACACGAACGATTGTCTGGGTTAGTGCATCACTTAAACATTGGGTTGGATCCGTTGGTTCACAAGGAGGATCGATCGGAACGGTTCCATCACTTTCCAACTTAATTGTAAACGAACCGGATAAAAATTCATACATTGAAGGACAACAAGGATTGGATGCAAGTATATCATATTCCAATACTTGAGTTACATATCCTGCTCGTTCTATCGTCACCTCCAGCGTAACTGCTTCTTCAAATGTAAGGTAGGAAAGATAATCACTGGAAAAAATAGCATACTTCCCTTCATCACAGGGAGAGCAGGAAGAAAAGGATAACACAGTTCCTGAATCAGCAATAGTAACCGTGATGGTAGCGTCGGTGATGGGATATCCTTGTTCATTTAATAACAAAATGGTATCATACGTTGTTCCTGTGGTTGTGTTGTCTACTTCATCCCAATTATCATCCCATTCATACGTATATTCACACGCCAATACATTTACGAGCATGATGATACATAATAGTGTTACAGCGATGGTTCCAAATAGATGTTTCATTGTTACACTCCATATTTATAAGGTTTAAACCTCTTCGATTTGTGTTCCATCCGTGTTTGATTACCGATACAGAAGTGATTTAGATTGATGCCTAAATCTTTTATTGTGTAAAAACACAGTTGGAATGCATAGACCAGCCGTTCGCTTGGTATCGGATTCTTATCCTAAATACCTGTTCCCGTGCTGTTCATTATTTTAGAGTTGATTTGAGAGGATAACTGTTACCAAAAAATTCTACGGGTGTTTATTTTTTTGGAGTTATGGAGCTGTAAACGATTGACACGGACTGGGCATACCATCACCACACGCAGCACTAGATTGAGGAGTCACACGCCAATAATACGTGTTCCCCGAAGTGTATCCACCACCTTTGGGGATGGGGCTTGCGGCGGTTGTTTTAGCCCATCCTGCTAGTAATGTTCCACCACAGGTATCGGTAAATACTTCTATTTTATAGGTATCAACCGATATTCCTGTAGTATCATTCCACATTAAGTTGATGGCATCGTCCGATAAATCACTTGCAAATAAAGCACTGGGTTGAATCTGGTTTGCCATAGTAATATCATCTGTTTGGGTAACCCAATTAAGGGAGCTACAAGATTCTTCATTTCGCACCCGCCAGCTATAATTTGAAAGGGTGGGTAGGATTCCAAACGTTGTTGACGTATTGGTTCCTGTGTAGGTAAAAACGGTCGTAACAAATCCATCGGTTGATACTTCCAGCGTATGGGTATGTCCTGCTTCTCCCGTCCAGGTAAACGTAGGCGAAGGAGTTTGTCGGCTTTCTTCTTTTCCTAACGCCACTAATACATTTTTCCCACTATAGTAACTTGCTTGAATCCATTCAATCGATCGTGCTATGTTTGATATGCGTATCTCATCCAAATCCCCTTCAAAGTACCGTGCGTTGTACCGCTTTCCCACATGAAGTTGATCCCCAGGATTCGTTCTTATATTCCCTGTTGGTATGGGAAAATAGTTGATCTGATCGATTAAATTAGTATTTACATATCCGGCAAAACCAAATATAGTCTTGCGACTACTCAGATAAGTCCACTCATCTTGAGGAACCCCAGGTGTATCAATCCGATCATATCCTGTAATCGTGGTATTAAAACGACAATTCAATTCCGATGGGTCATCCACTCCAAGATGATAACGCTCATCATTCCCTGCATTAAATTTTGTAATCAGCGCTTCATCATCATCTGTCCCACCGGCGGGAATTTTCGTCCATGCTTCTAGGGTTGCTGATGTTCCGCTTATCTGAATAGTTGGAGACATGGGTACATCAATATAATCGTTTGTACCGTCCATATCATACCCCAATCCAAGCGGCGTTTCAATTTGGTCTGCCGCATTCATCCCACCATAACTTTGCCCATGATTACCATAGCTGGTACTATCAATAATATCTCCAGCAGATCCATCAGGAGTCTGCTGCATATGCCACACTGCAACATAGTTTGGATCCCATACAGCAGAACCATTTTGTCCATCCGCCGCAAGATTATTTCCATAATATAGATAGAGCAACGTGGGATTTGTATCATCCAGGATGGGGATACGCACCCAGAGTTCCCCCCGTTCTCCTACTGTATCCCAACGCTCAATTTCAAAATCAAGCAATGTCGAATCATTAGCCGCAAGAAACCGAAGATCGGCGCCAGAGGCTTGAACGGTTGAAAAATCGAAGGTATCTCCCTGCAGTTTAATCATGATAGGGAAATTAAATAAGGTCGCATTGATAAAAGCGGGATCAATCGTTAAAGCACGGCGGTAGGTCCAATCGGTATCCCACCAACTCCCCGTGGATGGCTGACAAATCTCTAACGATAATGGGGTTGGTACGGGATCCGCAGGAAGGATGCACGCACTAAAAAAGCTGGCTTGGTTATTCGACCCAAGCGGATTCCCTACTTTATCTAATACATTGGTTACAGTAATGGTATATTGATTTTCTGTATGAGTAGTGGTGGTGAGAACAACTGAGGATGGGTTAATACCGTCTAAGGTTGCATTGGTTATAGACAAACCAGGGATGGAATAATGGGAGGGGTCCTCTGCTGTGGTAGGATCGAGCGCGCTGGAAAATATCACTTCGACGCTCGACCCACTCAGTGCAGTTGCACTTATAACTGCGAGTTGAAGTTGAGTTGTATCCAATGAACCGATAAATGTACCCGAATTGGGTTCCCCAATAGGATTACCAGCCGCATCCTGTACATTAACCACCGTACATTCATATGTTATTGCTTGTTGTGGTGAGGTAGTAAGTCGAATTTTATGGGGGTTACCAGGAACCTGATTTACCGACCATATCGTAAGCCCTGGAATGGTGAAATCAGCTGGATCATCCATGCTTGATAGCAGCATCGTTTCACTAAATTCCAGTTCTATGGTAGAATTATTTATTGCTGTTATTTGAATTATATACGGAGCGATTGCATCAATTAGGGTACTTCCAATAAAGGAAGGACTCGTATTTCCACAGATATTTTCACCGGATATGTCTTTTAACCAATGAACGTGAAGGGTATAGGTGGAGTTTGACTGATCGGATGTATATATGTTTACGGCGTACGGATTGCTTGACTGCGTCACATGCGTAATCGTTAATCCTGGAATGTCGTAGTTCGCTTGGGTCTCAACCGAGACTAAATCCATCGGAGACGAGAATACAACGCGAATGAGATTTCGATGGATGGATTGAACACGTAGGATGGAGGGGCAAGACGCTACAGTGGATCCGATTCCATCGAATTCCATTTGTGAGGGCGGACTTAATCCCTGATTGTTGGTATCGACTAGGTTGTAAACTTTTAATAGATACGTGGTTGCGTCCATAGCACTGGTAATGAGTATCATCCCCTTAGGATTATCTGGATCGGGGGAAGCAAGGATAATATCCAATCCTTCAATTGAATAGTCCGTGGGATCCGCATACCATTCCGGGTTGATGTCATTTGAAAAGGTAATCCACACTTCTGATGAGGACACCGCAAATACATCTTCAATTTGGAATACCGGAAGGGAATCGGAACTTACCAGTATATCATTCCCACTAAAGCAGTGGATTAAAAAAGTACTCCAACAAATACCTACACTCAACCAAATACATTTACTTGGAACCCAATTTTTACCCAAATAATGACCAATCATCTAGAAAATCCTCTAACTAAACTAAACACACGTTAGCACATAAATCTAGCTTGAACCACTAACATTAAAAACTACCCTTAATTTAGAACAAGCGATCCTGAAGATCTCACCGATAGATTATAATCCCTTTTTTTTATTTTTCAAGTCTTTATTTCTTTTTAGTTTTATGTAACCAAAAAGATTTGTTGCAGCCACCAGAGCAGCTCGTCCTTTTTTTTCAACTAGGATAGGTACCAAACTAGCGTTGTAGGTGTGTACTTGAACGTTTCTCTTTAACATGGGTGTCTGTGGCGCTTCGCCGCAT
>CAYPZJ010000084.1:0-15615 GCA_964414635.1 uncultured Spirochaetia bacterium | reverse complement strand
CATTTTAGTCGACGTAGGTCGACTTGGGGATGATAGCCGATGAATTCATTCATCGGTAGTGGGAATTACCATTTTTTGAACTCCCACCCTTCTGTAGGTATCTATCGGTAGTTCTCGGAAAAGATTGATTATTCATACGGTTATCCTAATATTTTCTCAAACGGATCCGTCATTTTACCCTTTTCTGATACCATCACTGAAACCCAATTACCGGTTTCATATGTATAGAAATGAACTAAGCCCATTAGCTAAAAGCACATGTATCCAGCATTGTTTTGGGAGCTCTGTATCTTGAATGTAATGTCTTCTTGGACTGAAGACAAGGAAATTCTGACCTAAGGGAGCGATTTTCACCTCCTTCCCCCATTAAACTGTTAAATCTCATGATGCATATTTTAAAAGCAGGTTGACAACCATTCCCTACACACTTCCAAGTACACATTCACTCCCAACGTTTTGGATCATGGAAATTGGGTGGAGTAGACTGAATACGTCGTCCTGTTTTACCAAACGTTCCAGCATAAATAATATCATACCCATATTTCTTTCGGAGCTGATCCACCGCCTCAAATAATGCAGGATAGCGTTGACTTTTCTCTGGAGAAAATAAAGCAAGCTGTCCATCCATATCGGATAACTTTCCCAATCCGACTCCTAATAAACGAATACGGGTGCGTCGAGTAACAAGTCGTTCCAACAATTCTGTAGCCTTTTTATAAAACAATGGATCGGCACTGGTGGGTTCAAAACTTTTTGAAGAGGATACCGTTTTAAAATCAGAATAACGTACCTTTACTGTTATCGTACTCGCCAGCCGTCCCTTGGAACGCAAACGATACCCCAATTTTTCAATAAGTAAATGCAATTGATCTTTCAATTGTTGTATGTCGTACACATCTTCCTGAAACGTTGTTTCATGTGAAATTTGCTTACATGGATCATGGGTTGCTTTCACAGAAGTCTGATACAATCCCCGCGCTTTAAGATACAATTCATCCCCTGGTTTTCCAAAGATCCGCTGCAATAATTTCCGATCCAATGCAGCTAGTTGTCCCACGGTTTGAATATTCATTTGATGAAGCCGTTCCAGCGTAACTTTTCCAACTCCTCCAAGAATACCCACCGATAAAGGATATAGGAAATCGGTTAACTTCATCGGATCTACATATTTCAAACCATCGGGTTTGGCTACCTTGGATGCAATTTTAGCTACGGATTTATTCGGAGCAATACCAAACGAAGAAGGAAGACCTAATTCATCATGAACGTGTTGCCACAACCGTTTACAATAATCCAATGGATGCCCACAAAGCCGCTCACACCCAGCAATATCCAGATAAAATTCATCGATTGACGCCTGTTCCACTACAGGAACCGATGCTTCCAAGATAGACCGAACCTTTTCCGAATACACCCCATATTCAGTGTGTTGTCCCCGTACAAAAATAGCTTCTGCACATAATCGCTTTGCTTGGGAAGCAGGCATAGCAGATCGAATTCCATACGCTCGGGCTTCATAACTAGCGCAGGATACTACCCCTCGCGATTCCGGATCCCCACCTACAACAACCGGTTTGCCTATCAAAGAGGGATCTAGCAAACGTTCTACCGAGACAAAAAAACTGTCCATATCAATATGTGCAATGATCGGTTGCATGATTTCCTCGATAATACACTCCCCTGAAAAAGGATGAGCATCTAAGTTAGGGTATTCGAAGTGTTTTATACTACGAATTATCCTAGTAATGCAAATAGGTTTGAGTTGAATCAACGTATTGTCTCAATTAACAGGGCAATTACGAAAAGGTTAATCACGGAGGATTACCCCTACAAATGTGTTTTGATAAGAAGTGAATCCTGTGTATTTCCTGCTGTATTGAGATAGTACGAATCAACCATCAAAATACCTATACTCACATAGCAGTAATATACTGTATATATTTTCGGTTGTCAAGCAAAAAACTAAAAACGTTTTGGGGAAACCAGATCAGAAACGCTACTCATTTGCATCGGATAGGCGCGATTGATCAACCATCCGTGTTTTTACGTATACGCGTACATTCCGTTCCCGAAGCTGGTTAATCAGATCATTGGATGGAATCGGATTCCCCCACAGATTTACGGTACGCAGCTGTGGGATACTGAGTAGTACGGATAGGTTTCGGATCATGTTATAACTTAAATCAAGATATGCTAATGTAGGTAATGCATATAACGGTGCGATATCGATGATTTGGTTATGAGAAAGATTAAGCCATCGAAGGGATTCCATATTGGCTAGCGGATCCAATTGACTTATTTGATTGGAAGAACAATCCAACTCTTGAAGACGCAACAGTGGAGCCAATGGAAAGATATCCTTTATATGATTTTGAGATAAATCCAAAAATGCTACACGATGAAGGAACATGAGTGGGGATATATCTTCAATATGATTATCCGATAGGTTAATCTGTTGGGCTTTCTGGCAATATTCCAAATAATTTAACGTTTCGATTCCTCGGGAATGAAAAAGAATCTCATCCCATTCCGAAACTTCTTCCGCATCGAGTGGATCGTCGGGAAATCCTTCCCATCCCTCTTGTTGGACAATCGAACTAAACGAAGTATAGATATCCGCTTCGTGTTCGTCTACATAGTGCTCCATCTCCCCATCCCAGAGCGGATCAACAGGAGCGGATTCGGAGGAGGTTGGCTCATACCAAATCGGTTCTTCATCCAGCCCAGCTTCCAACAAGCGTATCTTTTTAGTATGGGAATCAACATAATCAGGGAGTCCAAACAACTGAACAAACGCTAGTAACGAATGCTGATCCGTGCTGGGGTCAAGGGATTCAATCTGGACCCGATAGCGTTGATAATTATCTGGATGAAGCCGCTTAATAAGCTGACTAAAGATTTTACCTAAAGAAGTCTCCGAAGAATATTCCAGCTGAAGCATATCGGCATACGCTTCCAATAACCCCCGCTGTTCCAAACGATACGCTTTTATTAAGATACCTGCCCGTTGCGTTAATCGTTCTGGTGCTGAATCCGATAATAACTGATGTTTAAAATCAACCAGATTCCAAGTAGGTGGCATTACTATCCCCTTTAGTAGCACATCTATGTATACCATGCAACGATCTAACAGCCTACTTCTTTTCATGGAGTGAATCAGATATTTATTGGCAAGCTAAACGAAAAGGTGGTACCTTCATTAAGTTGGCTTTTAACCCAAATGGTTCCTCCATGTTTTTCAACGAAATCCTTGCATAAAACCAATCCCATTCCTGTGCCTTCTTCCCCTGCAGTGCCTTTTTTACTGAAGCGTTGTTCAAATTGGAAGAGTTTCTGCTGTTCCTCCGGTTTAATCCCAATTCCCGAATCTTGAATTGAAACGATTATGTGTTCCTTTTCCGCTTTGGATTGAATTCGAATTTGCCCATCCACTGGAGTAAATTTGATCGCATTGGTAAGTAAATTGATCAGAACCACCGTAATCATATGATAGTCTGCTCGAGCTTTTAGATTAGGCTCGATTTCATTAACAATTCGTATATTTTTATTATTAGCCAAAGGTAGCAGTGTTTCCAATATATTTTTAATTATTTCATTAAATACCAACAAAGAAGGGGAAAATGTAATTTGATCCATCTGTACACTTGCCCAATCCAAAAGATGATCCACAAACTGGGATAACTTATGTAATGTTCGTTTCAATAATTGTTGGGTTTCGGAAAGCTCGGGGTTTTCGATCTGGTGGGCGGAAAGCTGTTCTAGCAGTACCTCGTATAGGAAGTGTAAACCACGCACGGGGGCTTTCAAATCGTGGGCAATAATACTAAAAAAACGATCCTTGTTAGCGTTTTGCCGTTTCAATTCTTCTTGATAGCGGCGAATACTAAGATGGGTTTTTACTCGGGCAAGCACTTCCTCCTGTTGGATGGGTTTGGTAATATAATCTACTGCACCAGCCTGAAACCCATGTACTTTGTCTTCCAGCTCATGCAACGCTGTTATGAAAATCACCGGAATATCTTTGAACCGATCATCCGATTTGAGACGATTACATACTTCATAACCGTCCATCCCTTCCATGGAAATATCCAATAGAATAAGTTGGGGGATGGTGTATTCCAGGATTTCGAAGGTTGCCATACCGCTTTGTGCTAATAAGGTATGGTATCGTTCGTTGTCCAACATTTTGAATAACACCGAAAGATTTTGAGGATTATCATCTACAATAAGGATTGTGCCGGAAGAGTGCTCATTCGGAATCATATTCTCAAAACCCCAGTTTTGTCATTACTATAAATATACTTACGTCATCACAACAAATCAATGTGCTTACTCTAGGACACCTATATTAAAAACCCACTTCCACGAACGTATCAACGATTCTTTAGAGCTGCCTCTCTCTATATCCCTATGTGATTCTTTCCCAAAGGAGTTAAACAAATTGTCAATTTTGAAATATAGAAAAACGATCAAACCTGCCTTTTTTTTTGCATCTTTTGTAAAAATTAGATATACTTAACAAAGGAACGTTTTTGTTTTTACGATGTCGTTTTTTTTACTCGTCCCATATTTACCCAACGGAGGCACTATGAAACGGATAGGACTGATTATTACCCTAGCTTGTCTTGTTACCCTTGGCATTATTTTCTATTCCAGTGGATGTTCGGATGATGAGACCCCCAGTGATCCCACGACAACCTGGACTAATACAAATACATCGGTTCCACAAGGCTGGGAAAGTTCAACAACCACAACTTTAACTACCGGTACAACGGATACTTCTGGTGGAACCACCTTTACTGGTGGAGATAGTACGACCACCACACAAACAGGAACAAGCACCACAACAGGTAGTACCGATTCCACCACATCGAGTTCCTCTTCTTCAAGTAGCAGTTCCGCCCCACCTACCGATCCTCCGGATGCACCGGTTGTTAGTATTGTTGATAGTGGTGGATGGATTAATAAAGCCTTAAATGATTCCGGAGTATCTTTTACCATTCAGGGAGAAATCAACGCGACATACACAATCACTCCCACTAACTGTACGATCGTAGAAGGGGAAACGGGGACCCTAACCTCCAGCTCCATCAATCTTCATTTACAAGCTATTGTGGATGGTCCGGTAAGTATTGAAGTGATTCTAACCAATATCATTGGAAATAGTCCTCCTGGATCGGATTCCTCCGAAGCAGATATCACGCCTCCCGATGCACCTGTGGTAACCATCCATGACGATGGGGATATTGATGATGGGTTTATAAATATTGTAGAAAACAACGCAGGGATTCCATTTGATATTACGGGAGAGGATGGGACTTCCTATGATATCGTCAGCTACGATCGGTATGAACCTTCGTTTACTGATCAAACCCATGAATATAATTGTTATTGTAATTGTACACTACCCATGACAGGAACCCTTACGGGAGGAAGCATATCTCATACATTAACTGCGGCTGGTACATACAATAATTCAAATAGATTCGTAGAAATAGCTGTTACATTAACAGATGAAGCGGGGAATGTAAGTCCCGAGGGATTTGATCGATCTTATGCCGATTTATCAGCCCCTGTTTTGAGTGATATTCGATTCATGGATGGGGATGATGATATTGTAAGTCTTGATGAACGCAATGATGGTATGGTTGTTCAATACTCCTTTTCCGATTTAGGTCTGCATAGTGGTTATCTCCCCTTGACCATTGAAACAACACATTCTACTACATTTACATTTGATGATGGTAATGGAGATACATTTGTTTTCAATGGTGGAGATAATACTCGAGCAATCACTACGGATGCTACAGGAACCCTTGAAATCAACCACGTCTCAATTACGGATCGAGTTGGGAATGTAACAACCACGGCGTATACCGATACAACGGAAGTAATTCTTGCAAACGATAATAATATGCTTGAAATTGCGACAGCTGGCTATGTGGGACACTTCAATGAAATGGAGCATCTAGGAGGCGCACAGATGTTTCTGGTTTACTATGAGGACACCATGATCAAATGTGCTATGACTACGGATGGAGGACTAAATTGGACGTTCCACGATGTAAGAAATGTAGTACCTACAAGTACAAATAGTTTGGGATTAACTGAAGATGCAGGTATCTTTTATGTGACTTATTTTGACTATAGTGATTCTCGGAGTTTGAAATTCACTAAAAGTAGCGATAGTGGAGCCAATTGGTCTACACCGGTGAAAATACATAATGGTGATTCATCAAACTGGTATGGTGTTTCTTCTGATGTCGCAGTAAATGGATTGAATGTATATGTCATCTATAAAAAATATGGAACATCTGCCAATCACCTTTTATTTGCGTACAGTACTGATGGGGGTTCCAGCTTTACATCAGCTATCGTACCAGGTGGTAGCAGTGGTAGTGGGGATGATCCTCGTATTATTGTGGATGGTACGGAATTACACGTGACATACCATGACTATAGTAGTAACAATATCCTTTACTTATTCAGACCCGACGGTGGATCCACTTGGAATCCAGCCAAAACTGTAACTAACACATCCCATGGATCATCCACAAAGCAAAACCTGGATATGAAATTAGATTCCGACGATGACATTGTGTATATATCCTACTACGATCAGTCCAATGACGATTATGTGGTATCCCAAAGTGATGATGCAGGAGTCAACTGGTCGACCGCTATCGCAGATTCTTCAGGTGCACCTTTAAAAACCTATGCAGGCTATACCAGCTTGTATTTGGTAGAAGGAGCATCATCCGCTAGCAATGCACTCTATCTTTCTTATTACAAAACACATACCCATGCAGACCCCATTTATAGCAACTCAGGCGTGACTTGGTTTTCGAAATCCACCGATAATGGGAGTAGTTGGACTACACCCGTCCGGGTGGACTGGGATGTTTGGTCTGGCATCTATACACAGATCGCAGTGGATGGAATGAATGTTTATATCACTCATTTCTTATTTAATACCAATCCAATGATTGCTGATTTACGTCTTGCTCGAAGCTTTGATAGCGGAGCTAGCTGGTAACTGCAGTACTGATCGGGCAATTCATGAATTGCCTCGATAGTAACTTTTAATGTTTCAATGTTCCCTCAGTAGGAAATTCTGGGTACGAATGAATGGCATTGTTTTTCTTTCTAGGCAACGGAGGGATAGCAGGCAGTTTTAACTATCGAGCAGTGTAATGTGTTGATAGAGAGCCATAGCACAGAAACCCAGAGATGAAATCGCACCCGGAAATTCATTTCGCATTGATTTACCCTTGGAGATTTATTATACTTAACCGATGAAGTGGTTGATCTTAGTATGTTTCGTTTGTAAGATTAACACAGAGTAAGGCTCGGAAGGAGAACAGGACGGTGAAAATTGTATTACGTTGGATCGCACGGATATTATATATCGCACTTATATTAATCTTTGTGGGATTGATTGTAGGGTTTACGTACGGGTTCAAATTGTTTCTTTATTCCAATGATGGGTGGTCCACTTTTCTTTTTGTGATCGGCTTAGTGGCATTGTTAGTTATAGGGTTTGGTATTATCTTGTCTATTGCCATTGGAATATCAAAAATAGAAGAACGCTAGCAGGATTACGCTTTTGGGTTTTTAAACCCCATCACCTCATATATCTTTACCGGCTGCGTTTTCCCCACTACTTTAATAAGATCCAACTCTCTAAAATAATAACGCTCCTTGTTTTGAATTGCCTCGTAGGTGCTTTCACTAATAACGATAGGGACTCCATATACTTTCGTAGTTCCTTCTAACCTAGAAGCCAAATTCACGCCATCTCCAAGGACGGTGTAATTCATTCGTTGTTCGCTTCCCATATTTCCGGCAACTACGGGACCCGTGTTTAAACCAATACCTATGGTTAATTCCTGCTCATTGCTTTCCCTGCGCTTTTTATTGAATTCCTCAAGGGCTTTCAACATAAATAACGATGCTCGTACGGCTGCTTCGGAATCATATGGATTTCCATCATCATCTGTTAATGGAATCGGAGCACCAAACAGCGCCATAATGGCATCGCCAATAAACTTATCAACCACCCCACCCTCTTCATCAATGATTCCATTCATCACTGATAAATATTCATTGAGCATGATAATTAGGTTTTCCGGGCTTAATGATTCACTAATGGAAGTAAATCTTCGAATATCGGAGAAGAACATTGTAATAATTCGAGTCTCCCCACCCAGCTTAATTTCTCCCTTAAGCATTTCCTCGGCTATTTCTTTACTCACTACTTTATCCATAATGCTACGGATGCGCTCCTTTTCCCGTAATCCTTCAGCCATATCATTAAAATTAGCAGCCAATAATCCAATTTCATCATTCGAACTGGTATGAACCTTTACATCCAACTCCCCCTCACCAATTTGACGCATTGCAGCTACCATCCGTCGAACAGGAGCCACAAGCACGGTAGCCAATAAAAACGAAATCACCATCCCTACAATCAACACAATCAATGCAATGAGCTGCAAGGTACGTTGAACATCTCCGATGGTGAAATTAATATTGGTTAAACTGATTCCGATATGAACGGCGCCTAAATAATTTCGTATCAACCCCTTACGAAAATAATTTAAGTTACAAATAGGCATGGAAATATCAAGAATCGTTTCGGAACCTCGACCGGTTTCCCGTGTGAAACTTTGCACCACCGCTCGACCTGGATTAATAAATTTTTTGAGACGAAGCAATAGTTCTTGCATTTCATCCCGAAAATGCTCATAGGGTTCCTGAAATCCCTTTGTAAATCGGTACCGAGGATCATTTCCATCCATCGCACGATCGATTGATTGAAAAAGCGATTCCACATGATTTGCAAAATCCGTGATTCGTTGCTCGTATAACGCAGGCAATCGCCCTATTAATAAAAATTCCCGCCATATATACGATGCGATGTTTATTCCTTGGGGGTATTTATAATTTATAAATGGATGATGTTCGAAAATGTCTTGATATTGGAAAATCAAACGAAACAAATCTACCCGCGTATTTACCAAGTAGGAATCATATTCACGCCAATTCTTTTTCAAAATGGTGTAAGCTTGATAAACGAGTGTACTTAAATTATGGGGAGGGTGATATACAGGGGGCTCCTTCTCCGGGGGTAGTTCGGGTAACGTCATCATAATACTTTCTTCATCCAACCCCATTTCTCGCATGGCTTCAATCTGGGCTTCCTGCTCGTCCAATGCTAACTGACGCTCCGCTTCCTGCTGTTCTAACCATTCTTCGAGCATGGCTTCAAACATTCGTTTGTGCATTTCCAAGGTACGCTGCTCTAGTTCTTTAAAATGAGCATAGAAAAACTCATCTCGCAGAATTTGCTCCATCCTATATTCTGGATTCTGCCCTTCTCGAACTGAATTCTTGACTAATAATTGGAAATATTTGCTCAGTGCATATTTGATTTCATGCAGATCTTTTATATGAAAAACTCCTTGGGGAGGCGTATATGGTTTGAACTCACGCTTTTGATCAGCATCTTCCTCGGGAACCAAAATATCTTCTGAATGAATGATTACAACGTTGTTTTCATTTGTGATATGCGAATAGACCACATCTCGAGGATGATCCCTTTTCGATATTAAATCAACCAATTTGAGTTTATATTCAGAAATGTCGGGAGTACGACGCTCAATTTCCGCCATGATTTTCAAATCGGTCATCATAATCCCTGCGCTGGCTACCGTTTGATATGCAATCGCTTCCCCTTTTTGTTGCAACTGCTCGCCTAGACTGGATTCGATTTCCTGTGTAATCAAGTAATAGGTAGTAAATAAAATACCAAATACAAGCAACACAACAAAAATAAAGAGTTTAAACCGTAATGAGAACCGAACCCGATGGGTCACTTGCTCGCGTTCCGCTCCTTTTGCTTCCTGTAATGCTTTTTCTTTTAGAAAACGGCGTTCCTTTTTTCTTTTCCGGCGTGTGCCATATACAAAAAACCAGGACTCTAACGTAGCAGTGATCGCTGCAGTAAAAACATTGACCCCCATTATGAGGATATAATAAAACCCATACGCCATATCATGGATATAAACCCAGTGAAACATCACTGCGAAATGAATTACTAAGTGGATTGAACCTTGTATAAAATTATGAACAAAAATCTGCCCTGCACCTGGCAAGAAAAGAGAAAATATAAATGCTAAAAACGGATAGCGAGGAACGGATCGTGGTGCAACTTTTAACGGAAGCGTTTCTCCCACGAATTGTTCCGAGTCCTGATCAGGAAGGTGTTGTGTAGGATCTACTGTTTCATTCATCGTTATACATACTCAATGAAGTATTCCCAAATAGTTGATGGAAATGACAAAATCGCCTGAATTGCAATGGTAAACGAATTGACTACAGCGGCTTGATTTAAAAAAAGAAATACAAACCCCAGCGTCATACCCACTATGGCGAATAGCACCCCCAAAAAAACCAGGGTCACAACTCGCTGTTCTTCATAGTAGGAAATCCCTCCCAAAATAAATGCCATCACGGCAGCAGGAATAGCAATCGGGGGGAGTATGAACATAAGGATGGAAGCACACCCTAAAATGAAGATTCCTATTTTCATGTGAAACCAATACGTCTTTATTTACTATTCGTGCCGATCATCCCCTCATAGGTTATAGAACCAGAAGGCATACCATCGGAGTAATCCACTTGTACATTTCGGAAGTTACGTAAAAAACCTTATACTATTTCTATCCAATATTCTGTTTGCGTAAAGGGGTATGGGTGTATTTGATATTGGGTGTCTTGTGTGAACGTAGTGTGGGCGTATGCGATACACCTCGGCATCTACATGAATAGATATTTCAGGATTTTCCCCTCGCTCATGCCTATCCAATAAACCGGTGTGGTTCCTCCAAAATCACTAGCAAAGTAACTGGTTGAATAGGACAACATATCGGTGTAGACATAATCCCATGATGTGGTGGAGTCTAGAATGTATAATTCATCATACGCAATGAGAAACACGTTTTCCATCGACGTAAAACCAGTAATACTTTTTGGATCGTGTAATCCGATGGCATATCCATCTGTTCTGGTAATAATAGGGAGATCCGAAACCGTATTGTAATCATAAAAAAGTACATAGGGAGTATCATAATCATCCATATGATACAGCGCTAAAAAACAACCTGCGTTTGAACAGAATGCCGCCTTGATGTGGTATGATGCAGAATCATAACCTGGAATATCCACTTGTGTTTTTATTTGTGTAGAATGATTATAAGTAAATAATTGTCCGTCTCCATACAAATAAATTTCAGCAGAGGTTAAACCAAAGAGCGCTCGAGCTTGAATGCCATTTATGGTCTCCCATGTACCATTATGAATACTATAAAAAGTGTAATCTACCTGAACGACCCCATTTCCTCCACTTAGGTTATCAAACATAAAGAGATCAGTTACATCATTATTCGTGCTGCCATCCGTGATTGTAGTATAGCTACCATCATTCGCTCGATAGATGACGTGTCCCTGTTCAGCGCCAATCCAGCAGGAATCGTTGGTTTCTGCCTGAACCGAATAAAAATGAATGTATCCAAGGGATGAGGTGTCAATTTCCGTGAATACACCATTCTTATACTGAATCAGTGTCGCACCAGGACCCACGAGCCATCCATTTTGGGGATCGACCAAGTCAATTCCCGTAATGGTACTACTGCTACCAGTATCCAGAATCACAAAATCACTTTGGAACGAAAACTCCACCGGATTTCCTACTGGGATTGAAATATCATCAAAGAGGACCCAATAGATTTGCCAGTAATAAAATCTTTTCCCGTTCGCATCCGGATCAACATCTGGGAATTCCGAGAGATTTAAATTATAGTATTCTTCTGATTGCGTTTCATCATTATAAGCGTGATCAGCAACAACAAATGAAGTAAATGTTGAATCAGCACTAACGCGTACTTCAATATTTTGTAGAAGATCCCCTCCAGTGCTTCCGTTGGGATCCTCTAATACAGTAGTTGTTGTGAAATAGATCATGCGTTGATCTTCATCTGAGGAGGTAGGGAATTCCGTTCCGGAGGGCAATATAGGCTCAATAGTAGGTAGAAAACTTTTATATAATGAAAGGGGAACCTTGAGTTTTTGGAGCGGAGACTTCTGCCTCATATTTTCTCTATTGCTGTAAATAACATAATAATATTCGAAATACATATCTTTTTCATCTGCAGTGGGATATTTCCGAAACGATTTATCCTTGGGGAGATCCCAAATAGTGACATATCCATCATACAATTCGCTGGTATGGTTCCAGTTTAGTTCGGTCTCATTTGCTTTTGTTTCAGGATCCGAATATACGATAATCCCATCTGAGTGGTCTAAAACACTATGAAATTGAATTTTATAATCATCCGCTGTGAACCCATCTTCAGGTTCTAGAATAACAGCGTTCGGATCAAATCCCTGTTCTATAATTATATCTCCATAATTCGTACAGGATCCATATCCCACTGCTCCAAGTAGGATTACACATAATACTGACAACAATCGATTAAGCCGCATGATTTTCCTCCAAAATCCGATCCAAATCACTAGTAGCAATGGACACTTTAATTAAGAGAGTATTTAGTACAGGACTCATTTCGGCTCCGCTCAATGAACGCACACTGCGCGGAGTTGAAGTGTAGCATAATTTTTGTTGTCCCAAGGTACTAGGGTATTCGGAAATAATACAGTTCATGGTTTTAAGCACCTCACCTCTATTTCTTGTGACCACGTTTCTCCCACTAAAACCGAATATTAAATCCTAAGTCCCATGCAAATCCTGGATAATGTCCCTTTTCAATGATAGCGCCATGATACCCAACACGGGCATGAATCCACAAGTTTTTTCCCATATTAAAATGAACATGTGCACCAGCCTGATATACAAAATAGGGAGTAACAAATCGTTGGTTCTCCGATGATATATCTAAATGAGTAACCTCTAATCCAATTCCTGCACCAGCATAGGGATATATCAAAAACGGTATAGCAACTTCCCATTTGTAAAACAAATTCAAAAAAAACGGAAATTGCTTAGTAGACATATCTACATCATAAAGCTCTAAGGTTGTATCTTCCATTGTGAATTGATTCACCGAGGTTCCCGGGCGCCACCCCAACTCTATTTGAAACGCTAAAAAAGAGAGAAAGGGGATTTCCATATCATAGTAGAGCATCACATGCGCTGTCATGTTTCCATGATCAGAAGCACGTCTACCCCCCATCAATCCACCTATTGCAATTCCAATAGTTGGTTCATATTTGGATGATTTCTTTCTAATCTTTTTTTCTATTACTTTTTCTTCTACAACTTCTTCATAGATGGTTTTAACCTCAGCAGGTTCAGGTTGAAGAAACTCCACCATTTGATCCGCTACCTTTTCTATGATAGCAGAGTACCTGGTTAACGAGGGATGTATAGTTGGATCCTCCAATGCCAGTGTTTCTGAAATTATAGTTTTGTTTGTTTTACACCGCAAGACTTCAATCTGAAGGACAACACCTTGATCTGTTATTTCTAACATACCTGTTACAACGACATCCACTTCTAATGATTCGGGTAATTGCTCTAACTGAGTTTTTACATCAGAAAAGTTTGGTGTTGACTCCTGATTTGATTTCCACGTTAAAAAAATTTTGCGATTTTGTAAAATAAACTGATCTGATTGGAATGCACGGGTACAGATCAAATCTGGAATATATATGGCAATGGCTTTCCAGTACGGATCTGTTAATTCAGTAAACAGATCAAATGCTATAATTCGTTTTTTGACAAGAGTCGGTTCTTCATTGGATTCGCTTTGTCCAACACCCGTTGTTGTAAAAGCAATTAATATGATACTTGTCATTACTATCATAGAAATCATTTTTTGTATCATAATGCATTTCCTCGCAGTTCAGCCCCCATTAGTTTTCAATTTGTAAAACCATTAGTCTAGAGGATTCTAATGTAATAATTCGGTCATCAAATTCATCCACCCCTTCGTATTTATACTTTCTATAAGTGAAGAAAGCATAAAGAAAGTCTTCGCTCACCGGTAATATAGCATTCAGTTGCATAGAAAAAATCTGCTCCGGTATGGGATTAATATAATCGGCTTCGGAAACATTATCTATTATAGGGCAGAGTGGTTCAAATTCAGTAAAGTTGGATTCGTATATTTGTGTGGGATCTGTAAAATCCATGTAAGCAATGTAGTGGCTAGCTGGTAAACTGTAGATGTTGCCTACAACATACAATCGGTTGTCAAATAGAATCGGGAAATCTAAACCATACATCCCCAATTGAGAATGAGAAATCGAATGATATGTCCATTTCCCTTGCGCTTCGGTATATACATATCCACCTTGTTCCAAATAATCATCAATATAAATCATGCTTGTTTTAAATGTTGGTGAAGAAAACAGGGCATCCATCGTTGAAATCGTAAATGTCGGTTCCAACGTATAATTCCCTGTAGAATCCACCATCATAATATGTTCATTCGCTGCCCATATTTCCGTATTGGATTTTACTGCAAAGTATTTATCACTCTGAACGAGTATATCACCACTTATATCTTTAACCCAGGTACTTCCATCAAAGATATAATCGGTATTATCACCATGTATAATCCCAAAATCATTCGGTGTGATTTCCCAATTATAAATGCTATTAGGTAGGTTAGGAGACGTATCATACTCCCATGTGGAGCCATCCCAACGCAATAATCCCCCGTCCGAGTCAACAAAAGCAAAATTGTTGGATGTAATTACCTGATTCAACTGGTATCCACTTGCGGGATGAGTCTCTTGTGTGAACGTATCTGTAGTTGCATCATACTTAATAAGGGTTCCATCACTTCCAACAACCCAACCAAATTCACCGTTGGGAGCCATGGCTGCATCATAGATCGTAATACTTTCACTAGATGCAGGGAAATCTGAAATGTCTCGCACTCCCATATCTAATTGAAATTCCCCAACCTGAGAAGGGAAATTTCGAGAATCCATAATCAACCAATAGTACGAACTAACGCTGCTTTCGCCTGGGAATACTTCAGGGAGATTAAACATGTTCTCAAAGGTGAATGACGTTGTATGCCCTCCAAACCTATTAATAAAAACATCAGTTAAGGAACCCCTATCATAATCATAAATGTCATAATCTAACGTTAATTTGGTTCGATCTTTGGAAATGATAAGATATCCTTCTTTGTACTCAGGAATATCTTCAGGTCTATCTGATTCGTATTTCCAGGTAAAATCCAGTGGAAAATCCGTGGGTGTAAGCAATACTTGGTTGATAGGTGATGTGATACTAATCGAATAATCGGTTTGGGAATAGATGCTGGTCCCTTCCTTAATGGTAAACGAGGCAATCGGGCTGTAATATAAGAATGGCTCAGGCACATTTTCCGGGTCATACATATCCGAAGAAGAATACCACCGGTTGGAATAACACGTACGATAATAGAAGGTTGTATCTTGTGAGATCGTCTCGCCTGAAATCGTAAATGGCAATTGAGACACATGAACGTCCGTCGGTGGATACTCACGAAGCACAATTTCAAAGGGAAGATCGGTATAACTGGCATGAATACCAAA
>CAYPZJ010000083.1:0-15669 GCA_964414635.1 uncultured Spirochaetia bacterium | reverse complement strand
GGCGGTATATACAACGCTTGAAGCGGTTTTTAGAGAGCGCGTAATATCAGTTAAGGAAGATAAGCATTTCTTACTAGATGGGTATTTCGGAGTGGACTATATGCCCATCCGGTATACCGATAGTTCCTACTTAATGCTGCTCAATTTCGGAGCTCGATTTGGATATTCCTTCCCCATTCTTTCATGGTTGAATATCATTCCTATGGGAGAATTGGGAATCTCCTATATGTATAACAAAGCACCTAGTTTATCTGAGTTGGGAGATTGGGTGTCTCCAACACTAGGTCTTGGTGTGAGTGCGGAATTTACATTAGGATGGAGGCATTCTGTTTTTGTAACGGTACAGGGACGTGTATTGATCCAATCGAAACCGCTTTTGGGTGCTGGTTTTAAAGCAGGTTATGCCTTTCGTTTTGGGGAAACACCACCACCACCACCTCGTCCACGGGATAACTCTTTACAAGTTAAGGTGAATCATATTGGTGATTTCTTCCCGAATTTATATCCCAGTCAAAAGTTTATCAATTTGGATATCACACTTACAAATCGAGGACCGGAATCACTAAAATATGTAAACGTGATGGTACGATTCGATCCCTATTTGGATATTCCGGCACGACTTATGTTGGAAAAAAGTCTGGACCCAGGGGAAGAAATCCAGTTGAAATTGCCATTATACTTAAATGAAAAATATTTGAAAATCAATACCACCAAACAAACCAATCTTTCCATTGAAATAGACTACCAACGACGGTTGTATGATTTTGAAAAAGTGGAAACGATTGCCGTAACGATTCACGATCGGAATGTGGTGAGCTGGCGAGATGACCGTGTGGCAGCCGTATTTATTAATCCGAATGATAATGCAGTAAACCAATATACACGGGGTGTGTTGCAACACATTGATTTGGAAAAATATGGGCATGTTCCACGTCCCATGAGTAGTGCGATGATTCTCTTTTCTGCGATGGAAGCGGATAGCTTTCGTTATCTACCTGACCCGTCGCAGCCGTTTCAGAACAGCACGGATGGGACGGATGTATTGGATACCATTGCATTTCCTCGGGAACTCCTTTCAGAGGGAGTAGGGGATTGTGATGACCTTACGGTTTTATACTGCACGTTGTTAGAAAATGCGGGGATAGAAACCGCATTTGTAACGATTCCGGGACATATTTTTATGATGTTTAATACCGGTGTGGATGCAGCCCTTGCAGATACCATTTCGTCGTTTTCAGATTTGTTATACATCTTTGAAGGAACGGTATGGATTCCGGTAGAAGTAACCGCAGTAGGGAAAGGATTTAATGTAGCGTGGGAATTGGGAGCGCAGCAGCTGCAACGATCGGATTATGAAAATACAAAGATTTTTCGACCCCGTCGATTGTGGGATAAATGGGTTCCCTTTTCTTTTCCAGAGGATCCAGATGGTGTGAATCCTCCCGAAGCGGGATTAATTGAGCGGATTCTGGAACCCAACTATAACTCGTTTATTAATCGGGAATTAACCTATAAAGCGAGTATGATTCAGCAAGATATTGATCGGGAACCGAATGACCCATCCCATTATAACCGGATGGGTGCTCTGTATCGGACGTTTGGGGAACTAAATAAGTCCAATGTATTTCTCCAACAAGCCTTGGATATTAATCCGAACTATGTTCCTGCTCTGTATAATTACGCAAAAAATCTTCTGGATAAAGGAAAAAAGGAACAGGCATTAATCTACGCAGAGCAAGCGTTAGATCTGAAACCAAATAATCCGCGGATTCAATTTTTGGTACAAGCATGTCGTTCTGCAAGTTAATCTATGATTTGGAATTACAGGAATAAACCTATGAAACACAGCATTATGTTGACCCTTATTGTAGTAGGTATCTTCGGTTTGACTTCAGGTTGTAAAGATAGTTTTTATCAAAATTGGTGGGACTTATCATATGACGAAGCACTGGTTGGAGCCGGCTTCTGTCCTGTAGATGACACGCCCACACTAAATAATGACTCAAAAGCAGCAGTCATCTGTTCTTTGGAGGATGGAATTAGATGGACATCTATAGCTGGCGCGTATCAGTATGAAATCCAATTTTCGGAAACCAAAGGCGATTTTAACAAAGCGGAATCTTCATACCGCCAAACCCTGCTATCATTGATTACCACGGGAACTACGTTACCTGGATCCAAGTTATTTATCGAACTAGATTTGCTTGAACAGAGCAATCCAGGATCCATCCCCCCCAATTTGGATTTATTCTACCGGGTGCGGAGCTATGTGACGCTACAAAGTGGAGCGGATTGCACAAGCATTTGGAGTGAAGAAGGTTCCGTTCAAATAAGTCGAACGGCACCCTCCCTATTGCAGGAACCTCTTTCTAAGAGTGTTAACTGCGATGGATTCCCAACGTTCTCATGGACAGCCACACCTATTGCGAATGCGGACCCCACCTACGTTCTGGAAATATCTACCGATGGGACATTTCAAACAACGAATTTTCGATTCGAGGGAATAACGGAGACCCAATATATCCCTGCTGAGCCCATTTTAAATCAAGTTTATTTTTGGCGTGTCCTGTATCAAGAAGCATATTGCGAACAGTGGTCTAGTAACACATTTGAATTGGTTGTTAATTATATTGAGCAACCGATAGTCTTGTCCACTGCAAGCACGATACCAGAATGTGATAAGACACCACTTATCGAATGGGAATCCGTGGCGAATGCGTCTGGATATGAATTGGAAGTGTGGGAAAGTGGTGATGCGATGATGGATACGAGTGGGTTGATCTATTCATACACGATTACGGGTGGATCAACAGATTCCCATAATGTCCTGCAATCTTTACCGAATGGATCGTATCAATATCGGTTGCGTGGGTATCTATCGGAGTCCGAATGCAAAAGTGACTGGACTGAAGCGGAAGGTTTTACTATTATGAGTACGGTTGCTACACCTGAACCCACAACCGCAGGGGCATTGGATGACGAGGACTGGATCTGTACTACGGATGCTCCCTTTGGATATATTTCCTGGTTACCCGCAGCCGAGGCGTCCCAGTATCGATTGCAAATAACCAATCGAGGGGATGGAAAAAACGATCCTACCGCTTGGCAACAAAATGAAAATGATCCATGGGATGGGGTTGGATTGAACCCAGATATGTCCATACCGAATTTATTAGTTGATACGGTACTAACAACCACTTCATTTGATTTGAGTCAGTTAGTTGATGTGGATGAGGGAACTTTTTACTGGCGTGTTGCAGGAAAGAATGGTATTTGTGAGGGTGAATTTAGCCCCGTATGGAGCTTTAGCTATGATTTACTTCCAGTACCGGAATTGACCGCCCCACTGGATGGTGAATTAGTCTGTTCGTTACAACCAACGTTATCTTGGGAAACCGTAGATTGGACCCCACTACCAGGGGGTGTATATCAGGTGCAGATATCTCCCAATCAGACATTTACAACCATCACGCAAAGCACCACCATTAGTGCGGAATCGTTTAACCTGGGAACCCCATTAGGTGTAGGTACGTATTACTGGCGTGTACGTGTGAAAACTCAGCACTGTACGACCCAATCGGACTATTCGACACCTCGGATGATGGATGTGAAACCCGAGGTGGAATATCCCGTCTCATTGCAACCGGGAACGCCTGCAACCATTTGCACAACCAGTGTAAATTTAAAGTGGACAACGGTATGGAATGCGGATTCCTACCATGTTCAGGTTTCTGATGATACCGAATTTGATACGATCCTTACCGAATCGACGTTAACCCATCCGGATTCGGTGTTTAATTATACCTTTCCGGGATCGGGAGCAGGGGATTATTACTGGCAGGTGAAAGCATACAATCCCGATTGTAGCAGTGACTATACTCCACTTTCCATTATTCATTTTACAGACGTTCCTGCACCGAATCCGGACACGACAGGATTTGTATTGGAGCGGGTCTCAGGTGGATTTCGTGCCAGTTGGGATCATCCCTCGTTTGATCCGTATCACGATTTGACATTATTATTGCGAAAAACAGGTGGATTCCCTACTGATGAAAACGATGTGCTTGCGGATGTGGTGTACGATGGACCGGATAATAGCGTAACGGATCCGACGATTTCTCTTTTTGATGGTGAAACATATTTTTACCGAGCCTTTGCATGCAATTATTGTAGCATTTGTACACCTATTGGTCCGGGAGCTTCGTTAATGCATGATGCGACACCACCGACTGTAACCCTCTTTCAGATTGATACCAGCGATCCCACATCGTTATCAACTTTACCAATAACGTTAACAGCGGATGATTTGGGTGGAACACTGATAACACATTATCTAATTACAGAAAGCGCTGTAAAACCGAGTGCAAATACGATGCGAACAGAAGGTGATACAAGCGCCCCTACAGAATATACGTTGGATGATCCTGATACTGTAGGATTGGTGAATTTATTCGCTTGGGTAATCGATGAAGCGGGAAACATTAGTAGCGCTGGAAATGCTTCTATTACGCGTGACGATGGGACTCCCTATGGTTCCATTGACATTGTTCCAACGGTTGGATTTGGAACAGCAGAATTTACCAGCAATGAAGAAGTGACGTTATCCTTAACCATGTCTACCAATGCGCAGGATATGTGGATAAGTAATTCGAGTACGATTCCCAATTTGGATCCCACAACCAACGATAACAACACAGGATGGGTATCGGTGCAAACGTCCTGGCCTCCAAGTGGAAGCTGGAAACTTTGCACAACCTGTGTGGATGGAGCGAAAACAGTGTATGTAAAATTTCGCACCTCATCACTGGTGATATCCTCCTCTCCCATGACGGATGTCATCACATTGGATACCGAATCCCCCACGTTGACCCAATTTTTGGTAAATGGGAGTTCTACAGCTATTTCTACGCCAAACTCTTATATCGAACTCACTTTGAACGGGTTGAATGGAACCGGTTCCTTAGTTGAATGGATGCGTTTTCGTCAAATTCAACCAACGATTGAAATCTATTCACCATGGGAGACAGCCGTGATTGGTCCTACTGGATACACCCTCCCATCTACTTCTGATACGTACCAACTAGAAGTGGAATTAGAAGACAGCGCGATGAATCTTGCTACCTTTACAAGTCCAACCATCACCCTTGATACCGGAATCCCCACCGGAGAACTATTTATACAAGCCAAAGATCCCGAAAATGCACCTACAGATCAGTATACCACTGAAAATCAGGTTGATTTAATCATGACATATGATGCGAATGTGAATGAGATGTGGATTAGTAACGATCCGGATTTTCAAGGTCCATATCCCGCCTTGACGAATACAGGATGGATCTCTGCGAGTACTAGTTTTGATGATTGGTTTTTGTCTGCGGGGGAAGGATACAAATCCATATATATACGATATCGATCGGGCGCAGGTGTGTTAAGCAGTGTGATTGCGGATCATATTGTATTTGATCATACTGAACCAGCAGCACCCACCGCCATTTATGCAAATGTTGGTGCAGAAACCAATGTATCTACACCACTATGGTATTGGTATGCGGTTTCTGATGCCTCACGATATCGGTATAGTTTCACGGATGGCACCGGATGGACGGAAACGAATACCACCTACTTTGTACCAGGAACAGCCTTGACCAATGGGCAGACATACACATTATATGTTCAAGCAGGTGATGGTGCAGGGAATTGGTCTACCACATCGATGGCTTCGTCTGTAACCATTGATCTAAATGCCCCCACATCCCCTACCGTTACAGTTAACACGGGTACTAGTACCAATAACCCACGTCCCATATGGAGTTGGACGGATATTTCTGACGCGATAACCTACCGATATAGTTTTACGGATGGTTCCGGTTGGCAAGAGACCACCGAACCGTATTTTCGCCCAGAAAGCAATCTGTCAGAAAACACCTATCGGTTGTATGTTCAAGCACGGGATGCGGCTGGAAATTGGTCAAGTTCGGGGAGTTCTAATGCGATTAATATTGATCTCACTCCTCCTTCCGTACCAAGTGTTACTCTTGTGGGCAGTAGTATCACAAATAATCCTCAACCCACCTGGAATTGGGGTGCCGTCTCCGGAGCGGTGAAATATAGGTATAGCTATACCGAAGGATCGGGTTGGGTTGAAACAACCAATTTGACATATTCCGCCAATACCATCCTGAATAATGGAGATAGTTATACCCTCTATGTACAAGCACGGGATGGAGTTGGAAATTGGTCGGCTTCGGGAAGTGATACGGTAACCATTGATACTCAGCCACCGGATCCTATTAGTAGTATTCTGGATAATGTGGAACAGGTGACCCAGAATAAGCGTCCCATCTGGTCCTGGGTTCCCCCAGCAGGTGCTACGAAGTATGAATATTCCATGGATGAAGGATCTACATGGACAACGACTTTCTCTTCGACCTTTCAGCCGGGGAGCGATTTAACTTCGTTTGTTGCCCATGAAATCTGGGTACGTGCAGGAGATGACGCCGGGAATTGGTCGAATCATACCGAATCCCAAACGATTTATATTGTCGATGCGATTACGCTTCCCATCACCCATTTTAAAGCAACAATACACGTTGCGAATATAGCAGGATCGGGAACCTATACTGCTGTGGTGTCCACAGGACAACAGGTGAGTATTTATATAGAATATTCGGTTAGTGGTGCAGGATGCGGGACTTGTGTATCACCGATTCTTGTAGGAATCCAAGGTACATCACCACCTCATTCCTACTATCCATTCTGTGGATTAAATACACCCTCTGCGACGCATACTTCCACCTATACCTTTACAACCCCTGGAATCTATGCATTACGGTTCCAAAATTCCTGGACTTACTGTAATTGGATGACATTCACAGGTACCCAAGGAACCGTCTTTGGATATATCATTGTAGAATGATACGCTTCTTAAACCGTGTAAACTTTATTTCAAGATTTACATAACAGGGCTGATTGGCAGGGTGTGTTGAAAAACGCAAATGGGGCAGGTCTTGCGCCTGCCCTTTTCAATATCCTTTTCCAAAGGGCGAACGCGAGAGTCTCCCCTACAAAGATTGAATGATTTTTGATTTTTTCAACACTCCCACTGGGACTGCCGTATCATCCCCATTATTTGAACTTCCATGCCTATTTTTTGGATGAATCTCATACTGATTAAACAAGTACAAAGTCATTACGAACAGCGTGAAGCAATCTCTGTATAAAAAAGATTACTTCGGCGCTTCGCTTCTCGCAAAGACCCTTTCTCCCTCTGAGGTTGTCTTAAATATTTTTACATCACTTTGAGATTCATCCCTATTTTTTGCGCTATTTGACATGAGTGTGTATTATTGATACTTTTTATTACTGGTAAGGGGGATGATATGACGCGAAATAGTTTGTTACTCTTTGTGGGATTGTGTTATATACTAGGTACACTCACATCCTGCAACACACATAGCCTGGATTGGGCTTTAACGGGTGGTTTTTTTGAAAAAGAACCTCCAATTCTTGTTGGGATTACATCACTCGATCCTTCAACAATAAAAGTCATTTTTAATGAACCATTAGACGTAGAAAGTGCTGAATTGATTTCAAATTATCAAATTAATCCCACATTGGTACTTACTGATGCAGAACTTAGCACAGATCAAACAACAGTACTGCTTACAACTGAAACTGCACAAGAACCCCAAACAACGTATTCATTACACGTAGAAAACATTTATGATGTATTTGGAAATGCTATCGAACAAGCCGAGGGTGAAGATTTTGTTGGTTTTGGCTCACTAGAAGATAAACAACCGCCGGTTCCGTTATATCCAACAGATGGCGCCGCCATTTATGAGCAGGATGTCTTGTTGATTTGGGCTGCCAAACAAAATGCGCAGTCCTATGATATTGATGTCGCATTGGATGAACACTTTACCCAAATAGTGTCAACTACTACCATTGATGCATCGAGCTCATCTTATACTGTTTCAGGATTAGATCCGTATCAATATTGGTGGCGGATTCGATCGGATGCAACGGAGGAGGATGAATATAATATTCGATCGTTCCAGAAAATGGGTGATATTATTTATGTTCATTGTCCCGCTTCTGAGACCACGTGTACCGACGCTGATCCCTCCAGCAATCATGTGGGAAATCTCACAAATCCACTTCATACGATTAGTACAGCCTTAACAAACGCAAAGAGCTATGGCATGGAAAAAATATATATTGCTGCTCGCGGAGATGGGAAAGCGTATGAAGAATCCATCAATTTGATTTCTGGCGTATCGATCTATGGGGGATATCCGGGAGAATCACTAGCGGGATACAGTGAAGCAAGTCGGGATCCCAACACGTATCCAACCATAATTACAAGTTCACTCAGCGCGACCCTTAACGCATTTGGGATTCAAGGAGACAGCAACAATCAAGTTATCATTGATGGGGTAACAATCCGAGGCGGGGATACGGGGACAGAAACCTACGCTGTTAAGATTGGTAATTGTGATGAGAATCTTGTTTTTCAAAACACCACTATATATAGTGGGGAACCCGATGAGATTGGATATACCATCTATTTAAGTGATTCGGGTGCTGTTGAATTTTCCACAAATACGATTATTGTACAGGGTTCTTGGGAACGGTATGGAATCTATAGTATGAAAAGTTCTCCTCGGATTGTTCAGAATACCATTGAAATCCCGTATGACGCGGATGAACCTGGAATGGGCGTGGGGATTTATGCCGAGAAAGGAGGAATGCTTACCATTCTGAATAATAGCATCGAGATTACATCGGATTCCTCACAAGGAATTTCTTTTATGGATGGATGTACGGGTATAATTCAGAACAATTCAATCTCCATCGCTGATGGAAGTTGGGATTGTACAGGGTTATCAATTGAAGCGGGTAATACACTTATTGATGGAAACTCACTTGAATTAGGAATTGCAGCTGGTGGATCAAACCGAGGTATGCGTTTATATGCTGGGGACGACGTAACCGTCACCAATAACACCTTTCAAGTTGGAGATAGTTTAGGTGGAGAAACCAAGGGGATTTTTCTTCAAAATGCAGGAACGAATGTTCGTATAGAAAATAATACCATCACAACCGGTGATCCAGACGATTTTAGCAATAGTATTGGTCTGGAATTATGGTCCCCGTTCAGCTCCGAGGTAATCATTTCAAATAATACGATTACTTCTGGAAATGTAGTAGACGGTGCAACCTATGGAATATCAGGAGCAGCAAACCTTTCAAATAATACAATTACTGTAGGAACTTCTGTGGATGGGAACAGCTATGGAATAATAACATTCCATCCCATTACCTGTACCAACAACACGATCCAAGCCGGTAATATAACAGGAACAGGTACAAGTTATGGGATCTATCATAAAAATGATGAGGATAATCCTTCGGCTTTTACTGGAAATTCTATCCAAAGCGGTACGACTAATGCTGGCGATACGTACGGATTTTACAGTATGATACAGGACAGTTCGTTTGGAACCGGTCCGTATATTAGTGCACCGGTATTTGAGAATAATATAATCCAAAGTGGAGATAGTACCGATGGTTCGTGTTATGCAATTTACAACCAGGCAAGTGTCGTGAATGGGGCCAATACCGTACATTCGAATTTGGAATTGACAAATAATATCGTTATCAGTGGAGATTCTACCAATGCCGCCAGTTATGGAATATACAATCATGCGCAAATGGCTAATATTAATTCTCCAGGCGAATGCGAAGCGGTACTGACGCTGGTTAATAACACCTTATGCGCAGGTGCGGGGAGTCCAAGTACCGCATTTTATAATACGTATACAAAAGGAACAGGTACAGGGACATGCACGGGTTCACCTGTGATAACCTATACGATATTTTTCAGCAAGGATAGCGTTAATGGGCAAGGCTTTTATGAAAGCGATAATGAATCCAGCCCCACTCAATTTGAAGATAATTTGCTTTTTAACTGTCCCGATTCATGGTATTATGACGCAGATACGGGTTCTGCTATGTCTACCCTTTGTTTGGGAGATCAAATCGGGATAGCAGGATGTGGAACCATTTTAAGCACACCCATCACGAGTGGGATCACAACTGGTTCGGATACTGCGGACGTTTTTGCTACTGGATTTGTGCAATCCGATCCTCTTACCTGGCAGATTCGAGGAAACGGACCGGCTGATCTGGATGCGAGTGGGGGATGGAGTACAGGAGATATCGGAGCCCAGCTGGATAGCTAGTTTATATCAACAGTCACCGTTTATCTATATTTAATAGTACTATTTGTAACACTTAAGACTAGTACCAATGGACACTTATAATTATGAGAGTCATTAGTTCAGGATTCATTTCGGCTCCGTTCAATGAACGGGCACTGAGCGGAGTCGAAGTGTAGAACCATTTATAGTTGTCCAAGGTACTAGGCGTATTATATCCATGAAAAATAGGTTTGGGTTCGTATAAACCATACACGCCGATCTATCCGGTTAGGAGTATATCATGAATAAACCCAATATCGTTTTTATTCTTGTTGATGATATGGGATATGGAGATGTGCACGCATTGAATCCCCAGGGTAAGATTCCGACACCCTGTATTGATCAGTTTGCAAACCAGGGGATGATATTCACCGATGCCCATTCCAGTTCCGCAGTGTGCACACCCTCACGCTATAGCCTGCTTACGGGGCGGTATAATTGGCGATCCACCCTCCAAAAAGGAATCGTTCGGCAATATGGAGATGCCCTAATTTCAGAGAACCGAATCACCTTGCCGGGATATCTTCGTACGTATGGGTATCATACTGCGTGTATTGGGAAATGGCATCTAGGAATGGGATGGGATTTCGAGCCAAGTACGGATTTTCTTCCGGATGATGATCGATTTAATTCCGAACCCCTTCCGCGGGATCTGCCTGCAACGGATACCCAAAAACAATTATGGCGGGATGCCTTCTCAAAACCGACAAAAGCGGGACCCACAACACGAGGGTTCGATTATTATTTTGGTGTGGATGTTCCCAATTGGCCCCCCTACTGTTTTATAGAAAATGATCGAACGGTTGGAATCCCCTCAGAATTCCTTCCGTCCAGATTATTCGGTTCCAATCAAGCCAGTACGCCTGGCCCGGCGCTGCCCTATTGGCATTTTGAACAATTGCTTCCGACTTGGGCACAGAAAGCGGATGCGTATATTGGCGAACAAGCCGCATCGAATACACCATTTTTTCTATATCTTCCCCTTACCTCGCCCCATACTCCAATTTCAGTGAATGCCCCATGGATTGGGAAAAGTGGGTTAAACCATTTGTATGCAGATTTTGTAATGGAAACAGATGATATCATCGGGCAGGTACTCCATAGTTTGGAAGCACATCAGGTAGCAGATAACACGCTGGTATTATTTGCTAGTGATAATGGATGTGCTTCGTATATCGGTGTGGAACAGATGGAACAACAGGGACATTTTCCAAGCGCGCACCTTAGGGGATATAAAGCCGATGCATGGGATGGGGGACATCGAATACCTTTTATTGCACGCTGGAACGGCGTGATTCAACCAGGAACCCGTACAGATCACTTGGTATGTTTAACCGATGTATTTCGAACCTGCGCAGATTTTCTTGATGATTCACTCTCTGATGCGGTTGCTGAAGATAGTTTTAGTATTATGCCTCTATTTCGGGGTGAGGAACAGCCCATCCGAAACCGGGTCATTCATCATTCGATTTACGGAAAGTTTGCTATTCGAGATGGACGTTGGAAATTGGTGTTATGCCCTGGATCAGGGGGATGGACCTTGGATGACGCGGAAGCTGCCAAGCAGGGATTACCCCTTGTTCAACTCTACGATATGCAGGAAGATCCCAGTGAAACAACCAATTTGGCTTTACAAAATCGAGCAATCGTTCAACGAATGGTGGCACAACTCAAAGAGGATGTGGATCGTGGCAGATCCACTCCCGGGGAACCACGGACTAATGATACCGAAGTCGATATTTGGAAATTGGATTCCATGCCAGGAGTGGATGCACGCCTGTTAGACGATTACTAACAAGGAAACTCATACATTGCGATGTTTATTGATGTCCCTTATTTGCTTGCTAAGGTTCTTCCATCGCTTTTTTTCTTCCAATTTCGCCTGCTGATTCCGTCGGGTTTCCAAATAGGCGAGTTCCTTCCCATACTGGATAAAACTTTCATACCGTTTGGATGATAAAACTCCCTGTTCTACCGCTTCCAACACAGCGCAACCAGGTTCACTGGTATGGGTGCAATCTCGGAAATGGCAATCCGCAGCGAGGGACACAACATCCGAAAAGGTATGCTCCAAACTATCAGCATCCGCCCAGAGCTGCACTTCCCGCATTCCTGGATTATCGATCAGGATTCCACCGGTTGGAAGGATGAGCAGATCGCGACGGGTTGTAGTGTGACGTCCTTTGCTATCTGTTTCACGTATGGATCGAACCGATTGAATCGCTTGTCCCATTAGATAGTTTACAAGTGTCGATTTACCAACGCCGGATGAACCAACCAAACAGACGGTCTGCCCCGGTTGGAAATAGGTTTTTAGTGAATCCAGGTTCATTTGATGGGTAATACTGATAGTATGAACAGGAACCATCGGTGCTACCGCTTCCACTTCCAGCTGTTTTACATCGGCATCCGTACACTGATCTACTTTGTTTAATATAACAACCGGTGTTGCAGCACTTTCATAGATGAGGGTTAAATACCGTTCTACCCGTTTGGGAGAGAAATCTGCATCCAACCCCATCAGGATGATTACTGTATCCACATTCGCAGCAATCGGTTGGATTTGACTGATTTCACTCGACTGTTTCCGAGCAAGACTATTTTGGCGGGGAAGTAATTCCACCCAGGTGAACACCTCGTTGGTGCTATCCCATTGTAGGAAAATCCAATCCCCTACCGCAATGGCGTGGGGCGAGAATGGTTGAGTGGGTGTGAGCATCGATGGGAATGGAAGCAGGCTGGTTCCCTTTTCATGGATGATTCCAAGATGACGCTTATGGATGGTTGTGATGCGCGCAGCAATGAGTTCATCCGCGCGATGACTGTTTTTTGATTGACGAATGGTTTCAAATACGGGCTTCCACCCGAGTTCTGATAATGTATGCATGGTCTTGATTCCTCTTTTTGATTGTAAGGGTCTACTACCAGTAATCAGAGGATCCCACTTCGTTTACGATTTTCTTATCGCGGAACACCCATCAATCATGTGATATGAATGGCGTTCAGCTCGTCAGCGTGAACTGCTTCACTGCTTTGTGATTCCAGCTAACGCTGTTACAATTCCACACCTATACATGCAGATGATCGTAGATACCTTTCGCAACTTAAAGGACACTCGTGAGTTAACCGGTAACGTGATTGTTAGGATTTCTCTTCGAGGATATAACAAGGACCAGCATACTACCTCCTGCTGTTTTGCTAAGGGAAATATAATGAAAAACTATGGAAGGGGCAATGGGTGCGATTTTTGTTTCAGGTTTATTGTTCTTGAAGCTGGGCGGGTGATTGCGCAAAAATAAGTGGGAGCCTGAATGAACGACAACCTATCCCTACTATTTTTGGTATGAATTCGTAAATTCGTAAGGGCAAGTTGTCTAATTATTTATGCTTACGCGTGATTAAATCTATAACTTGTCCTATTAGAAAAAACAATACAATCGGTGCAAAATTCGCACTCGTAGGAGGGATTTTAAAACCCATGAATGATCCCTACATTAGATTCAAATAAAGAAATAATTATGGAATAAACCAGCATGCGCAAAACCCATTCACTACATGTAGAGGTGTTGGTGATACCGGTAGGATAAATTTCACTGGTGAGATAAATCCAAGCTATTCAGTTTGGTATGCATATGTGATACCTCGCAGCTCATCCCATGATCCCTCTCCACGGATATACGGTCGCGTTTCCCGTGACACTGCGCAATAAAAATGATACAACCGTTTGTCCTTGTAGAATAGACAGGCTTTGTGTGCATGTTGGGAATCGATGGTTCCTGGTGCCCCCACATCAATTAATAGAACGTTCTGCTTTTCCCAGTGAAGTAAATCATTTGAAATTGCTACCCCATTTCGTGCGTGCCCATCTGCTGCTAAACCAAAATAAACCATCACCCAGTGATCCTCACACCAGTAGACCGCCGGATCCGAGCAAAAACGTTCATCAAATGCTCCCTTCTCACCGTTTTGAATAATTGGATTATGAGCGTACCGTTCCCAATGAATTAAATCAGTAGAACTCGCCAATCCAATTTGTTCATGCCATTGTTGTTCTGTGGTTTTTGCATTATAAAACATGTAAAACGTCCCCTGATGCTCCACAATCCATGATTTATATAACCCGCCTTGTTCCCATTCCATGCCCTGTTCTGCAAATAAAACCGGTTCGGCTAATTCCCAAGATGATAAATCGTTGCTGTACCCAATACCAATACACGCCGCTCCCGCTTCGTATCCTGGTTCTGGGTAAGCATGGTACGTTCCAACATAGCGATTATGAATGGGTTTTAATTGACCCAAACCAAACAGCTCATTTTCTCGGATTATTTGGGTGAAGGCAATGTTATACTCCGTGACAGAACCTTTTTCCCCCCGATCAATCAACAAGCCTTGTTTTTCCCAGGATATCAAATCATCCGAATAAGCAAGACCAGTACGATACCCCACCCCATCAAACCCGATAAACAGCATGTAATACCGATCATCATGCATATACACAAATGGGCAGTCTACAGCATGACTATCAAACGCCCCTTTCTCTAAAGAAGGCTTTAGAATAAGTTCATTCCGTTTTTGGGGTGTTCGAAGGTTATCAATCCAAGGATTCATCCCTTCCTCCGCTTTGGTATTCATTATAGAATTACCTTTTGAGTGTTTGGATATCGGTTGGGGGTATCCTATGCTATTCGGTAGCTGTGTAAATGATTCCAAGATTCGGTTCATATTGATTTTCAACTAGGTGTGGAGCGAAATCAAGTACCATATGTGCAAGAAACGAGCGGGTATCTACCACCCCGTCGGATAGAAAATACGCATAATCAAAGGTGCCCATATAGATGCTCTCGTTATCCAGTATTCCAGCATGTTCCCCATTTTGTTCGATGTTCTGAAAATAGGTGCATTGGCAGCCATAAAGACCGGGTGCAGCACCCCGGAATGTAATACGCTGATCACCTTGATCGAGAGGGGGATTATGGGCACTCCCTGGTTTGTTATCTTGGTCGTAAGCAAACCATAGGTTGCCTTTAAAATCACGATATTTGGTATACCGTACAGTCTCTTCCAACCATGATCCGAGCATAGTTTCATTGCCAAGTAAGGCTGTGAGCTGCAACTCTTCATCCAAGATCGTAGTTGATACCATATCCACAACGCCCTCTTCTATTTCACCAGATCGATTCAGCACAGGTTCAGGCATGCGTTTCGGACACTTATTAAATCGATTGCGTTTTGTATGAAGATCCATCGTGCTGGAAATCACAAGGGGAACCGCATTTTTTTGCAAGGTAGTCGTATCTTGACTCGGACCACTCATTCCCGAGCTACCCCCCTGCAATTTCATTATTATATCACCCAGGGTTTGTTTGATTGCTGCTCGAACATGGGAATGACGAAGGTATGAATC
>CAYPZJ010000082.1:0-15853 GCA_964414635.1 uncultured Spirochaetia bacterium | reverse complement strand
TCGCTTCTCGCAAAGACCCTTTCTCCCTCTGAGGTTGTCTTAAATATTTTTGCATATCCTTTAAATCAGGTATTCTTGACGAACAAGGGGAGCTGGATTATACTTACAGGAACACGCATGGCCACGATTGTAATCGAAAGGTAGCAACCGATGAAAGGAAAATTGATTGCAATAGAATCTTTTTTATAGTGTTTTGCATAGGGCTGATGAATAACCCGATCTCTTTGTGTTACAGTGATTTTAAATAGCAATTATCCTCGAAACAAGATATTCTTAATAAACGAGCGAACCCGAAAGGAGAAATCGATGCATTCCCAGTTAACCCAAATGATGCGCTATTCAAATCTGAATCCGAAACGATCCATACGCATATGGGATAGTCGAATCGTTGCTGTTTTGCTGATGCTAAGTTTAGTAGGTTTACCACTGACTCTTTTTTCAGAAGCATACTATAACCAGAACTATTTTAGTGGTGAAACCAATCGGGGAGTCTTTGGTTTCTGCGTTACCGATACCCCCATTACCATCGTTCCAAATACCCGTCAAACTGGATATCAATTGGTATTCAAAAACACATGTTTTCGTCCGATGACGATTTTTGTGGATATTACACTCACCCTAAATAATTTTAGAGAACTAACAAAGCATTTGCTACTTATCATTGAACCGGATGTACCGGTTAGTTTGGAAGGTGATTTTCTTTCAGAACTGGAGCGGAATCAATATGGTATACGTATGAATGCAGATTGGGATATTGTTCCGGTAACCCCGAGTGCAACATACAGGGATTATTGGCAAACGACGGAAGGACGTATTGTAAGCCGACGCGTAGCGTTAAAAGAGTATGCTGATCCTAGTGATTTTTTGCAGGAAGAGCCCGTGGTACGAATGGTGGATTCTGGGCTGGAAATCCATAAAGGACTTAATCCCCCTTATATTGAGGGACAGTATTATTGTACCGAACCAATAGGAGTTTGGGATGAACTAGGTGGGGAAGCAATTCGGAGTATATGGTTTGCTCCTGGATCATTTATGTTTAAAAATCAAACAACAGAAGGATTAATCGATGTATTTTCCAGTCAATTTGATGAGGAACGCAATTTGGTTGTTAGCATCGAAGAATCAGATGGGATGTTTATCCGCGGTAATGAGAATCGATTTACGATATTTCTGAATACTGTTTCCGAATCAACAAATTGCACTACCCAAGAAGTGCGTATCATAAGTGGGGAATTAAACACGGAAGATGATTCGCTTTCTTTTCAGATGGGATTGTATATTACCCAGCGGCTGGGTCCTTGCCTGGAGATAATGCCTGAGAATAAGGTACGGGTTATTGATTTTGATTTAGTTCGTGTGGAATAAAATTTGAGGGTTCATTTTTAGTTCAAGTTATGGAAAATCATGGTGATCTGATTTGTAGGGGAATAGCTTAGTGATCCTGCATCAACACCATTTTACCATATCAATTTGTGTACTTAGGAGGGGTCATGCTTGCATCTTCCACCTTTGAGTTTCTTAGGGATCTCAATAAAAATAATAACCGGGAGTGGTTTCAGAATAATAAATCCAAATATGAAGCAGCACAGGAAGATTTTTTATGCTTTATCACGGCTTTAATCGCGAAAATTATCGAATTTGATGATTCGATAGCAGATATAGAACCCAAAAAAACGATGTTTAGAATCTATCGAGATGTTCGCTTTTCAAAAGATAAGCGTCCGTATAAAACCAATTTAGGTGCTCATCTCGCTCCGAAAGCTGCAAAACCACATAGTCAGGCGGGATACTACATCCATGTGGAACCAGGCAATTGTTTTCTTGCTGGGGGAGCTTATCAACCTCCCGCTAGTTGGTTGAATAGGATTCGTGAGCGTATCGCGCACAGCGGGGAGGATCTTAAGCGTATTCTTACTCATCCGGATTTTAAAACCTATTTTGGTAAATTAGAAGGGGAACAATTAAAAACTAAACCACGAGATTATCCTGTGGATCACCCCCATATTGATTTACTTCGCTATAAAAGTTATCTTGCCATGCATCCTGTGGATGATCTGGTTGTGCAACAAATCGATTTTTTAGACTATGCCAAACAGGTTTTCCAGGTAATGAAACCATTTAAGGATTTTTTAAACATAGAGTAATCCGTTCTATTGTACAATTCGATTGATTCTTTTATTTTCGTTAGAATTGCGTACAGAAATAGGTTGAGGGGATTTTTTTGTGGGAAATAATCAGTTCAATGTGCTGAATCCTTCCTTATACTTTTTTGTTTCAACTATTTTTTTTCATTTTTTATATCCGTTGTAATCCTTTGCAGAAAAGATAGTTGCGAAAACACCTTTTTTTTTTACTAAAAAGGGATAAAAAACAGGACGATAAACTTGACCTTCTAAATTCATTTTTTTATTTTACGTTTGAGTTGTGCGATCATTGGGATCGAAGTCATACTTTAACTGGCATAGCCAATAGTTTGGGAGGGGACTATGACTGATACGCTCGACCGGAGTAATTCCGCACGCGAAGAAATTTCTGAAAAAATCACCTTTAAACCCATCGACCATCCTCTGGGCATTCGTAACAAAGACACTAAACGTGATGCAAAATCATCGGATCAAAATCTAGAAGCGTTGATTGAAACCTTTCGACGGAATCTGGAAAAGAATCAGCAAGATGAAGTATCGTATTACTTATGGGGACTGACGTTACGCAATCTTCGGAAATATGATGAAGCTATTGAAAAGTTTCAATCTGCGTTAAAGATCAAACCCAATTATTTTGAGGTAATGAATAACTGGGGGAAAACGCTTTCTGATCTGAAGCGCTATAAAGAAGCGATAGTACAGTATGAAAAGGCGGTGACCATTCTTCCTCTAAATGCCGAAGTGCATTATAATTGGGGGGTGGCTTTATACCACACAGGAGAATATGAGGAATCCATTGGGAAGTTTCAGCGTGCTGTCGAAATCAATCCTAAATACAATGAAGCATTGGTCAATTGGGGAAATGCTCACTATTCTTTGAATCAGTATAGTGATGCCCTCCAGAAATATGAATTAGCTATATCCATTAATCCGAAAGATAGCGATGCGCATTATAATATGGGTGGAGTCCTGTTCCGAATGGGACGGTATGAATCTGCTATTGGCTCTTTTGAGCGTGCTTTGAAGTATGATGATTCCAATGAAGATGCGATTTTAATGACCGCATCGACATGTTTGCATCTTGGACGAGTGAAAGAAGCGTGTCAACATTATGAAACCCTAGCAAAAAAGCGTCCCGAAAGTTCGGAAATTTTGAATAATCTGGGTGTGATTTACCAAAACTTGGGTGAAAAGAAAAAAGCGGAAGAAGCGTTCAAACGGGCGTTACAGCATGCGGACTCCGATCCTTCTATGATACTAAGCAATCTGGGAAATATTGCCATTGAACGGGATGAAATTAGTGAAGCAATCCGTCATTACGAGCGCGTTTTACATGCTCAGCCAGATAATGGTGAGGTCGCTTACTTATTAGGTAAGTGTTATTTGAAGCAAAACCAACCGCTAATGGCGTTAGATAAACTACAAATAGCGGCGCATCAGCTTGGAAACCATCCAAAAGTGTGGGAAGTGCTTTACAATACGGTTGTTCAACTACTCGAAGAAGATTTAACCACTGCAAAGAAGATTAGATACGGAAGAATACTGGCGGATTGTGCCCATGTAAAGATTGATGAAGGAAAAGAAGATGAAGCACTGGGGATTCTCAAAAAGGCAGCAGAATTAAACCCCAATCATATTGATACCTTTGTATATTTAGGAGAAGCCTATTTAAAGAAGAACGATTTCCAGAATGCCATAGTATATTTACGCAAAGCCGCTGATTTAGTGCCGGATAATTACGAAGTATATGTAAAGCTTTCAAAATTGTTGTATGATAATCAACAATATCCCGATGCGTTAGAATATATTAAACAGGGGATGCGTATAGCACCCGACAAACCGGAAATATATCGGTTAATGGGACTTATTTATAAGGCGATGGGTGTTGATGAAAAAGCGTTGGATGCAGTGGAACGAGCAGCTGATCTCGCTCCGTATACGTTTGAAAACATTGTTATTTTGGCGGATCTGTTGTTTGAAATGGAAGCGTATCAAGATGCACTTCAGCGATATAAGCAAGCTTTGCAGCTCCAATCAAATGATTATACCGTGGCGTTTCGGATTGGATTTTGCTTTCAAAAATTGGGAAGATATGCTTCAGCACTTGAACGATACAATGATGTTATAGAACTGAAAAATGATCACTACGATACCCATTTGAATCGGGGGATTTGTCTACTTGCGGAAAAGGAACCTCGAGAAGCGCTCGAAGCGTTTAAAGCTGCTTCGTATATTAAAAAGACAGACCATCGGCTTTACATGTATTGGAGTGATGCATTGGTGCAATTAGAAAACTATCACGAAGCGCTTATTCACATTGAAAAAGCGCAAGAAATTAGAAAAGCATCACCTGATATTCAACGTCGATTAGCCTCTATTTTATACCATTTGGGTAAATATGCCCGAGCGATGAGCTTTTTTAAAGATATGATTCACAGTCACGGTGCAAGCCCGAAACTTCTATTCCAATTAGGTGCTTGTTTGAATCGACTTGAAAAGTATGATGAAGCCATTGAACAGCTTCGTAAAGCGGCAGAATTGGATCCCAATCTACATGAAGCACATTTTGAATTAGGATTGGCTTACTATCATATGCAGCAGTATCGTGATGCACTGTATCATCTCGAGCGGATTCAGAAATTTTATTATGATCAGGCGGAGGTACACTACTACCTCGGACGCTGTAAAGCCGAACTACAAAATATTGCTGAAGCGATTGGATCGTATATTCAGGCTGTGGAGATTGATCCATCGTTCTTCAGTGCATATAAGCATCTTATGCCCCTATTGAATGAAGAAAAGCGGTATCAGGATCTAATACAGATTTATAAAAATCTGGAGCATCAACCAGTTGATACATCCCATGAATATGATATCTTCCTTCAAACGGGAATTGCCTATTTTGAATTAGAGCAATATGGGAAATCACTAGAGTTATTGGAGCAGGCGAAAGAGATTCGTCCAAGTTCCGAAGAGGTTCATCGTTATTTGGGAATTGTAAAAACCCAGCTAAATAACCATGAAGAAGCCATTGCTGAGTATCAGCATATATTAGAAAACAATCCCGATGATTTTGATACGAATTCCAAGCTGGCTATTGAATACCTCCGTATGGAACAATACAAAACAGCGATCAAACATTTCGAACGAGCTTGGAAGATGAATCAAGAGGATACACAGAACTTGCTGTATTACTCAATGGCACTGTATGCTCAGGACAATTATCTGGAAACCATTGAAAAGTGTAAACTTACGTTAGAGAAGGGATTGGATTCCGATGTTGTATATATGATTTTAGCGCATGCCCTTTTTCAGACGGAATCATATCAGGAAGCAATTCAAAGCTACCGGGTTGCATTGGAAAAGAATCCCCATATCTTTGTATGTCATTACAATATTGGATTAACGTATTTGGCTATGGGGCAATATGATAAAGCGATTGATTCATTCAATGAGGCGATCCGGCTAGATTATGAAGACTATGAAATTCATTATTATTCAGGGGTATCCTATTTATTAAACCAGGATTACCAAGGAGCGCGGGAATCGTTTAAGCAAGCCAGTCATTTAGCTCCCAATTACTTCCCCCCCTTATTTGAATTAGGAAAACTATATACCCAGGCAGAGGATTACAGCAATGCACAGCATTATTTCAAACGAGCGGAGCAGTTGGATGCTTCTGATATGCTGCTATATCTGTATTGGGCGTATGTTTATCTTCAGTTAGGTGGGTATGAACAAGCATACGAAAAATTAACCCATTTGCGTCAGAACCATGATAAGAATATGCATATAGATTTGAGTCTGGCATTGGTAGCCTTGCTCCAAGACCGAAACAATCAAGCATACACCTTATTGAAGCAGATTTTAGATGATTACCCCGATAATAAAATGGCATTACTCAATTTGGGATATGCCTTGGGACCCGATGGAAATATTGAAGAAGCACTTTCATATTTGGGACGAGCACTGAAACAAGATGAACATAATTTAGCGTTACGATTTGACATCGCAGTGTATTTATTTCAGCTTGAGAATTATAAAGATTCCCTGGAACAATTTTCCAAAGTAGCGCATCAAAATCCTGAAGATCTATCTGCCCTATTAATGCAGGGAAACGCGTTTTTTCATCTAGAACGGTTAGATGATGCAAAGCGCTGTTATGTTCAAGCTCAGCGAATCGATCCCGCTTCGGGAGCTGCAAATTTCAATTTAGGTTATATCCATTATATCACAAAGCTTGATGATGAAGCCAAACGGTATTTTGAACGAGCAATCGAAAGTAATGACCCTACAATTCGAAAAATTGCTTCATTCTATTTAGGACAAATCTATGAAGCTTTGGGACAAAATCTTGAAGCGATTAGCAACTATCTGAAAGCTATTTCCGAAGATGAACGCTTTATGCGGGCGCATTTAAACTTGGGTAAATGTTATTTCAACATTGGTGAATATGAAAAGTTTGAACAATCCATGGAAAAAGCCCAGGTGAATAATTATGGGGAGATTAATTTATTTATCCTATGGGGATCCTGTCATTTACAGTTAAAGAAGTATGATAGTGCGTTTTCAAAATTAGATGAAGCACTTCGTATGGATGATACGAATCTGGAAGCCTTGATCCTAAAAGCAAGAGGATTAGAAGAAGCAGAGATCTTTGGTGATGCTATCAATACATATCAACGTGTGGTTCAACTCAAACCCGATCATTTAGAAGCCATTATTCGATTAGCGAATCTATTGAGTGAAGGCGATGATTTAGAAAAAGCTCTCCCATTATATGAACGGGCTATTGAATTGGATAAATCCAATCCAGAAGTGTTGATGTATTACGGGAAGGGACTCGTCGCGCTAAATAACCCATCAAAAGCGGAAGAGTATTTTAAACGTGCTCTGTTAATCAAACCGGATTATGATACGTGCTACTATTATTTTGGGTTGGCACTATTCGATCAAAAAAAATATCGTGCAGCATTAGAAAAGTTTTCTAAAATTCAACAATGGGGTGCATTAGAGGGACAAATTCACTATTATGAGGGACGCTGTTTTCTGGAAATGGCGAACTACAAGGAAGCGATTCGGCGATTTGGAATTGCGCTTCGCTCGGAACCGAAAGATATCTGGATCCATTATTATTTAGGTATTGCCCATCGTATGGAAAAAAACAATACCGATGCGAAGACAGCATTTGAACAGGCAATTACAATCGATCCCCATTTTAAGGAAGCCCATGTGCAATTAGGGGCGTGCTATTTTGATTGGGAGGATCCTGATTCGTTTAATGATCATTACCAAAAAGCATATGCAATCACCCCGCTTGATTTTGAATTGCTGTTTGATTGGACTGAGAAACTGATTGAACTGGAGGATTGGGAACCAGCACTGCGTAAAATTGAAGAAGCCGTTGCTATCAAACCCATCCATGAAAAAGCGTTAATCTATAAAGCAGAAATTCTTTCTCAGTTGGGATATTATCGAGATGCGATTGATATTTTTGAAAAAGTATTGCAACATAAACCAGATCAAATTCGTGCCCTCAAAGGCATAGCCAAAGCTCATTCCAAACAGGAAACCTATGATCAATCCTTGGTTTACTATGAAAAGCTTACGCAGTTGGAACCTAGCAACTATGAAGTTCTCCTGCATATGGGGAGATGTTTGTATGCAATAACGCGGTACCACGATGCGATTCATAGTATACAAAAAGCGCTGAAGATAAAACCAGTCGATGGGATCGCTCGTCAGTATCTTGGGGATGCATATCTGGCTATTCGAGACTTTAAGAATGCATTAGAGCAGTATCATAAAAGCAGAGAATTGAAGGGAGCGGATGAACATTTACATTATCATATGGGAATCTGCTACCACGAATTCGAAAATTATGAGGAAGCAGAGAAGTACTATCGAAACGCCATTCAGGCGGGGTTAGAAAACGAGGGGATATACTTTCGTTTGGGACAAGTATTACAGGCGATGAAACGATATCACCAGGCGGAGGACGCATTTACCACTGCGATGGTTTATAATCCTGAATCCATTCAATGTATGCGTGGAAGAGGGGATGTTCGGTTTGAGCTAAAAGAATATAAAAAATTCGAAGAAGATTATATGAAAATCGAAATCTTCGATGATACCTCAACCGAACTGTATCTAACCTGGGCGGATAAGCTACTCAGTATTTCCGAACGAGATAAAGCGATTTTAAAACTCAATCGATTATTAGAATTAGAACCCGACCATGAACAAGGATTATTAGAACGAGCACGGGCATATGCGGCTTTGAATAACACGGAAGCAGCTATCGTAGATTATCAACGCATTTTAGTACTTGACCCCGATAATAGACTAGCACATAGAGAACTGACTATCCTATTATGTAATCTCCAACGGTTTAAAGATGCAGCACCCCATGCAGAACAAGGAAAACAGGATCGCGATACAGATATTACCTTTTTGGAAGCAGTTGGACAGATAAAATACCACGGTGATGAATTGGGTGAAGCAAAGCGGTATTTCCAAGATGCCCTCAAAATCGATCCCTATCGTCATGAAACGATTATCCATCTTGCTGACACCCTGTATAAAATGAAGCGGTATATGCAAGCCATTGATTATTACGAGCAGCTACGTGAACAACGAGACGATGATACAGCCTTGTTACTCAAATTGGGAATTTGCTATGTGATTGTTCGGAAAATGGAAGAAGCATCACAACTGTTTGATCAGGTTGTTCAATTGGATGAGAAAAACATATCGAATCTGGAAACCATTGCAGATTCCTACTTTGATCATGGAGCCTATCGAGAAGCTATTAGCTACTACAATCGGATCGTAAATTTGGATTACGACCATTATAAAGCGTTCTACCATTGTGGATTAGCGCATAAACAGTTAGAAGAATATAATATTGCATTAATCAAGTTGCAAGCCGCTTTGGAATTAAAACCTCAAGAAGTACCTCTGATGTTTATCATTGGGGAAGCATTTGTGAAAGTCGGTAAATTTGACGAAGCCGTGGAACTCTTTGAGCAAATTCTGACTGTTACGGATAATGATGCGCGTATCTATGAACAGCTTACCCAATTGATGTATCAACTGGGACGGCATTCGGAAGCCTTACGTTATCTTAAACGGTTGGAGGATTTTCAATCCTTGTCAACCGAGTTAATTTTTCTCCGTGCGGATTCACTTTACCACATGGATCAATTAGTAAGTGCAGAACTTATACTCAAAGAACTGCTAAATTCTGAACCAGAGCATCTTCCCTCGAAAAAATTACTAGGACGGATATTGGTTGATCAAAAGCGTTTTGATGAAGCGCTTCATTTCTTTGAACAATTCAATCGGGTCCATCGTCGGGATCCTGAAGTTCCACTTATGATGGGACAAGTGTACTTCAAGCAGGGGAACTTGAATGCAGCGATGGAAGAGTTTGAAAAAGTATTGGTTTATGATGAAACCAATGAACATGCAATGGAAGGATTGGGTGAATGTTATCTAGTGAAAGGGGATAAGCAGCGCGCATTAAAACAATTCAAAACCCTATCTGAAATTAATCCAGAAAATATCCCCTGTTTAATCCGGATTGCAGAACAGCTGTTTGATTTGGACGCATATGGAGAAGCCTATGAGTATGTAAAACGGGCGGAAACGGTAATGATAGACCGTGATGCACTGGACTATAAACCACAGATACAGCGACTTATGGCGTTTATTCTTATGGAAGAAGCGGATTATGCCCAAGCCCATGAGATGTTTATAAAAATGAATGATGAATCCAAAACCATCCAAAATACGACCGATCCAACATATCGCTATACGCGTTATATGGAGCAGCTACTCCGTTCCCAGCGTTCAAGTGAACGAATGCGAGAGCAGGATCGGATGGGATATGAGAGCATTCAGCAATTACTGGGACGGTATACGAATCGTCTTCAAGAGCGTTCCAATAACTATTTTCAGGTTGTTGAAGAGAACCAGCATATCATTAAAAACCTGCTGGAAGAAATCCCTTCTACACTGGAATTATCGGAAAAGCAGCAACACATGCTAGATGATGTAAAAAATCAATGGAATGTAAACTATTTGTGGAAAGAAATTCATGATACACAGCAAGATATGAGAAAAACCGTAACGGATCATACCCAACATATGCAGGATCTGACGGGTGCATTTTCCAATAATCAGACCACCAGTACCGCACCTTTGAATAAACTTATAGATGAAGCTGTCCAGACAACTGCTTCACAGAGTGCTATTGAGTTTATTCATGATTATGCAACCACACCTCAAATTACAGGGCATGTTAAACAAATCAAAGCAGCATTGGAAATGATTCTGGAAGCAATTAGTCATCTTTTGAATCAGAGTGGAGAAATTCGCATTCAAATCGAAGTGATGCAACAAAATGTATTCATCACCTTTCAAGGAAATAATCCCAATGCGCCACTCCATGAAACCCCAGATTTGTTTTCACCTTATGTGAATAAAAAACATGGAATGGCATTGCAAATAAGCCGTCTCATTTTACAGGAGCATGGTGGGGATGTGTCATCCATGTATCATGAGGATAAAGGGGTCGTGTTCCTTGTGAATTTGGCAACCACACAAAGCTCGGAACAATCTGCATAGGAGATTATTCTACGGAATACTAGGTGAAGAGCGCTTGTTTCTTCTCTACCTATTCATCTAATCCTCCTGTCGGCTGATCCCCAAAATCCAGAAGGCAGGAGGTTTTCTTTTATTGTTTCAATATCGTATTTATTGTACTGATCCATTCATTATGCAAATTCCTATAATGGTTAAGTTGTTGGCTAAATTGATCCAGTGCCATCATCCGGGATATTATTAATTCTTTGCTTAGTACTACATGTTTGATTTCTTCATACACGTTATTTAATTCCATCCATACCGGTTTGTAGTCGGCAAAGTAATAATCACGAATCAGCTTTGTTTTTTCCGTAGGTTCATATGTCCGCATGGTTGTTAGCAATTCGGTTTGAAGTATCCGCAGCTCATGCATAGCGTTTCCAACTTCGTTCCATTGATGTCTTAATTCTGAATCTTCACTCTCCAATTGAATTGTATTTACAATAGAAATAAGCTGGTCACTTTGATCACTTATGCGAGTAAGCTGATTTACTATGTTTTGGTGGATAAAATACTGGCAGGATATCCCCAGAACAAGCGGAAATATACACATAATAATGCCGAGGGGTTTAAATTGGGGATAGGTGTGGTGATGCATGATGGTTTCTTTAAGGACTAATTTAATAGAAACTGCTCAATTCCATTTCCAATTGGCTATAATCTTCCACTACTTCATCCCCTCGGAGGTTATATACTTGGGTTCGCACCAATTCTGGGATAGCAGTGTCGGATAATTGTTCATAATATTCGACTTTTTCAATAGGTGCGGTACCGTCTGGGAAGGGGGTTCGGGTCTTAAAATATGTGATTGTCTTTAAACGTTTGTTCTCATAATCCCATTGTTTACTTAGGATTCGGATGACACCTCGGTTGGTTGCGAGCATATAATAGTCTTTAATCATCCCCAACCGGTCACTAGGCATCCCACCCACATTTTCATAGAAATAATACCGTATATGATCGATGTAATAGGGATTATACAACGTATTGTTACGAGTTATCAAACTATTCGTGGATGCAGCATGTTTCAACACCGTAGCAATATCGGGAGTACGTTCATAATTAAACTCTCGTACCGCTGATAATACCCGCTGGTTTCCCCCAGTGGATAGGTATCCATAAAAATGCTCGGATTGAGGGAGAAAAATTCCCAATTCTCTATCCAGTAAAGCGTGTTGGATTTTTTCTACCGGAGTAATGGTCCGGTAGGATTGTTGTTCTGCACGAGATAACCTTAATTCATCAATACCAATTCGCCCAGCATCCATATGACGATAAAATTCGGTTAAGCGCCCTGCTTCATACACCTTTTTAATGATGCCATAACCCAAGGTCGTATCATGGTAACTATCCCGTTGGGGTGTAGCGGGATTATCAAACCATTCTTCTACATAAAGGGCTCCATCCTGATAGGTTTTTCGAATGGCAGGATATCCGTTGTCAAAATAGGTTGTGATGGCTTTGTGATTTAAACCAATATCGATATACATCACGGGTTCGATCCACACACCGTTTCTTGTTACAACCTTGAAGTGAGAAATGCCCTGTGCCGCTTCCTCTGTCAGTAGTTGACCTGCTTGTTTTGTACGGGGGTTGTATTCCAAATAATAACTGGTTTCACCCGCTTGTTGTGTGAACCCGTTAATTGGAAGGATAATTAAACCAACCAAGATGATCCATCCAATCTGTCGGAAAATTGATGCATGCATGCTATAGCTCCTCTGTAATTAACTTGCCCTATATTAATTATCGGGGATTATCCCCAATATTATCATCTGCACACCGAAACCCTAAAAAATCGGAATGAAATTCTACTGGATATCCTCTCCGAGCCGTTCCTTGAAAACCTTGTCCATCCACAACACGCCAGCTCCCGCCTCGAACTGCTTGTAGCCGTGTTGAAAACATGGGTTCCGAATAATTCCGCACGGTTTGTTTTACAGTTTGGACACTATAATCACCTGTTCGTGTACTATAATCAGGTGTATATATATCTAAACACCATTCCATCACATTTCCTGCCATATCATAGGTGCCCATGATTTCCTTTTTGAAACTACCAACACGGATCGTACCTCTTCCGAAACGCATCGGAGCAACGATATAATTGTAGGCTTGGTTTCGGAATGCAGGATTGTTGCACATTTGCTCATCCCAGGAGTTTCCAAATGGGAACGTGTACCCTACCTCTGTTCGAGCAACATATTCCCATTCTGCTTCTGTTGGGAGGCGTTTCCCTCTCCATTTTGCATAGGCTTGAGCGCCATACCATGTAACATGTACCACAGGATGAAATTCGTATCCATCCTCGATGACAAACACTCCTTTTTCAAAATGGATGAAGCAGTTCGGTTCATTTATATGGATTAACATGTTCCCTTGGGAGTCATAGGTACGACCCAGCGCATTTAGAAATCGACAATATTGGTAGTTCGTGACTTCATACCGATCGATATAAAAGGGTTCAATTTGAACTTCATATTCCGGTGCTTCATTTCGTTGCCCACTATTATTTCCCATGGTAAAACGTATGGATTCATTGATAAAAATCATTTCGGTATCAGCCGGACCACTTGCGATAATATGATTTGGGATTCCCACATTATGGGGTGGGTGATAGTACGAGCGAGGCCGGGATTGTGGAAATAATGAACTCGCTACAAATATCAGCAATAGGAGTAGTATACAACTGAGGAATCCTATACGTTTTGCCATCTTACCCTCCGGGTGAACCTAGTCTTCTATTGGAAATATCGACGTGGGGAGTGCATTTTCTCCACCCATTTTTTATCTCCACCCGAAAAATGAGTACCAACAAAGATAGAAATACTAGTTACAGGAATCAAACCTGGGTGCGAGTGTTGTACCGATTTTATTGTTTTTCCTAATAGGGTAAGTTATAGACTCAATCAAACATAAGCATACATAACTAGACAACGTGCCCTTACGAATTCATCCAAAAAATTGTAAGGGTGGGTAGTCGTTTAATGTAGACTCCCACATATTTTTGCGCGATAACCCACCCAGCTTCAAGAATAATAAACCCGAAATAAAAATTGCACCGATCAAACCAGCCGTTCTTGATTACCATCTTTTTTTGTGATATTTTCGAATGCACTATGCAATCAACAAATCGTAGCATCTATATTTTTGATGGCTTCGGCTTGATTTTCCGTGCCTATTACGCCCTGTTTAGTTCACGACTTACGGGACCCAATGGAGAACCAACCGGAGCGATTCTTGGCTTCATCCGGCAACTGCTTCGTGTGATGAAAGAACATACCCCCGACCGGGTGATTATCGCGTGGGATTCAAAAGAACCAACCAAACGATTGGAAAAATACCCACCTTACAAACAAAATCGCGATAGTCCACCAGAAGATTTGGTTGAACAAATTCCCATTATTATCAGTCTTATTGAAGCAATGAGACTCCCATCCTTTTCCCAACCAGGATACGAAGCGGATGATATTATTGCGACACTATGTACCCAACTGAAAAACACGACTACTGAAGTGGTCATTGTATCCGGTGATAAAGATCTGATGCAATTGGTTGGTGACAATGTTTCCATGCTGGTTCCCTCAGGCAAAACACTCGAACCGGTACGATTGAACCGTGATGGAGTCAAAGATAAGCTAGGAATTTATCCAGAACAAGTAGTTGATTATTTATCTTTGATTGGGGATAGTTCTGATAATATTCCTGGTGTGAAAGGGATTGGTCCAAAAACTGCATCTACACTGCTCAATGAGTACCAAACACTCGATGCAATTTTTGACAATCTCGAATCCATTAAACAGAAAGCCACGCGAACAAAACTTCAGGAAAATAAAGCCGATGCATATTTGAGTCGGGATCTAATTCAATTGTACCAGGATATCCCGCTGGAAGTTGATGTATCGGATCTTCCCAAACCTAACCTGATTCAACCTGAAGCCGTAGCTATGCTGCAACAATATCAGCTAACTTCTATTCTTAAAGATGAATGGTTTCAAAAACAAGCAGGTAATCTTGAAAAGCTAGGCGAATCATCAAGTAAAACAAAACAAACTGCTACTTCTAAAGAAAACAATTCCCAGCCTATTTCTCCAACGGTTCGTCCTGCGCAATTAGGTCTATTTGATGGAATAGAGCAAGAATATAATCCAACCCAATTAAAAACGTTGGATATTGATTTTGAAGCCATTCGTACAACGGAACAGTTTGAATCAATTTACAACCAATGCAAAAAACAGGGGCGTATTGCATTTGATATTGAATCTACGGATGAAAACCCCCACATGGCTAAACCCATCGGTATTTCGATTGCTTTAGATGAAAAAACGGCGTATTATCTTCCTATCGCCCATGAATCCAACCAGCCTTGGGATTTTGAAACGGGATTATCGATGGTACGTAAGCTGGCAAGCGATCCGGATATTGGAAAAATTGGGCAGCATCTAAAATATGATTATACAGTATTAAAACGGTTTGGGGTAGATATCTCACCTGTTGTATTCGATACGATGCTTGCGTCCTATTTATTGGATCCAGAGCGTCGAAGTCATGGGATGGATTATTTAGCAGAGACCTTATTGGGATATCAAACGATCCATTATAAAGATATTGTTGGCAAAGGTGATACATTGCTGGATGTGGATTTTCAAACCGTTGTTAACTATGCAGCAGAAGATGCAGCCATTACGTACCAATTGTATTCCTTGTTGGAATCGCAGATTGAGACCAGTCCGGTGAAAAATTTGTATTATGATATAGAACTGCCTTTGGCATTTGTGCTTGCGGATATGGAGCTGACAGGGGTACTGATTGATCGTAACTATTTTAATGATTTGACAAAACGGTATCGGGAGCAATTATCCGAATTGAAGCAACAAATTTATCAGGAAGCCGGGGAAGAATTTAATATTAATTCTACCAAAGAGTTACAACGGATACTCTTTGATACCATTGGCTTAAAGCCGCAGAAGAAAACTAAAACCGGTTATTCTACGGATGAATCAGTACTCCAGGTGTTAGCATCGGAACATTCGGTTCCTCAGTTACTTTTGGAATACCGT
>CAYPZJ010000081.1:231-15855 GCA_964414635.1 uncultured Spirochaetia bacterium | reverse complement strand
GGCTCGAAAGGAATTCCAAGCGCTCGGTTGAAGCAAACAAGGTCGTAAATTTATCCTGATAGCGCTTTAAGGGAATCCAGCGAAGCGTAATCCCTTTTGATGCAAATGCAGCCGTAATTTCATTTTTATAATCATCTGCTATAGTTAGAATACGTGCATCACCTGTTTGAATTACCGCAAGACAAAGCATCAGCGTACCCTCCGGGGCTTCTCCTTTGTATTCATTTTTGGGACATGCACTCAGAACGAAGGTTCCAATTAGTAAGCAAATCAGTCCTATTCGAAGCGTCATACCATACTCCCTTATCTATATAATCAAAGGTATCAGGAAAGTTGAAACAGACAACGGGCATTTCTTCCAGTTAAAGCGGCAATTTCTTCCGTTTCTTTTTCCAAACATCCTGCTAATGTCTCGGCTGTATAGCGAATATATGCGGGTTGATTTTCTTTTCCACGATGGGGATGGGGGGCAAGATACGGGCAATCTGTTTCGATGAGGATCCGATCCAAAGGAATTTTTTTCACCAATTCCCGTAGGTATCCCGATTTCTTATATGTCAACACACCAGAAAAAGAAAGATAATAGCCCAGATCAAGCGCTTGTCGTGCGATCGATTCATCCCCCCCAAAAGTATGAATCACCCCTCTAACCATCCCTTTATAACGTTTTAATACATCCATGGTTTCAGCATACGCGTCCCGTACATGAATGATGATTGGTTTATTGGTTGCATCTGCTAATTCCAAATGAAACTCAAAACTCTGATATTGTTTTTCTTCCGAGCTCAAATTACGATAAAAATCCAACCCCGATTCACCAATAGGAATCACCTCTGGAGAATGACCCAGTTTAGTGATTTCTTTTTGAAGGGGACGTGTTAACGTTTTTGCTTCATGAGGATGAATCCCAACGGTTGCATAAGTATTGCGATATCGTTTATGAATCTGAATAGCCTTATACGCAGATGGAATATCGTACGCAACATTAATCACACCAACCAAACCATCCTCTTCAAAACGTTGGATCAGCGCTTCCCAATTATGTTCGAATGCTGGAGAATTCAAATGGCAATGCGTATCAAAAAACTGCCCGTGAGTCATGTATGCTTCCCTTCATAAGCTTGATCTGCCATATAAGAGCTTCTAACCAGAGGTCCCGCCGCTACAAATGAAAAACCCAGGTCTTCTCCGATCGCTTTTAACTCCTCAAATTCTTCTAATTCCCAATAACGATGCACTTCCAGTTTTCCCTGTTTTGGTTTTAGATACTGCCCAATCGTTAAGATATCGCAATCCACCTGCCGTAAATCCTGCATGAGTGCGACCAGCTCTTCTTTTGTCTCACCCAACCCCACCATTACACCACTTTTTGTTCTCAAACCCGCTTGTTTCGCTTGATATACAACATCCAGTGAGCGTTGATATACTGCTTTCGGACGCACGGTTGGATATAAGCGCGCAATGGTTTCCATATTATGATTTAATACGTCGGGTTCCGCACGAAATACGGTTGCTAACGCCTTCCGATCCCCTTGGAAATCGGGAATAAGTACCTCCACTTTACATTGTGGGATCTCTTCTCGAAGTCGCTTAATTACTTCAGCAAAGATGCTAGACCCGCCATCCGGTAAATCATCCCGTGTAACCGATGTAATCACCACATATTTCAACCCTAATTTGATAACACTATCTGCAATCAGTGTAGCGGTCTGTGGATCGGGAGAAGTAGGCGCATTGTGTTCGACCGCACAGAATCGACAATTCCGGGTACATTGATTACCCAGTATCATGAATGTTGCCGTTTTACGTCCAAAACATTCTCCCATATTAGGGCAGCGTGCGTTTTCACATACCGTTTCTAAAGTCTGATTTTTTATTAGGTTGCGGGTTTTATAATAGGTCTCGTTGTAGTTTATGTTTATTTTAAACCATGCTGGTTTTTTTTTCCTAACTGTTCCCAATCGATTTCCTCGCTTTGTCTACAACACTTCTCCGTAAAAAAAATAAAGACGAAGCATCTTATTATAAAGTAGGAAAATCACTTCAGATGGTCAAGAAAACGACGCGCTACCTTGAACTTTTACCTGGAATTTGATACCTTTCCAACGAATGACCCAAACCAAATTTAGAAATTTTTTTAGTTCTAAACGGTTAATTAAAAGACAAAGTGAGTTACCCATGCAACATGAATGTATCTGGTATGCTGGATTTATATGTATTCTCGCGATTATCATTTCCAGCTGTACCCCCACTTCCCCTACAGAACAAATGATTACAGACCCCAATACTGCACCCGTGGTATTCGAAAACGCACAATGGTATCTCTGGTTGGATGAGCAAGCTAACTGGGAAACCGATACCCTCTATCTTCCTCCAGTGGATTTATCTGTTATTGATTCAAATCTTCCAACATGTGGTTGGAATGAGCTATTCGATGGACGGGGGAAGCGTATTTCTCTTCCTGCTACAATTGAAGAGCATTTCTGGGGTAACAATGGGAATCCCCATGGTATGGCGGGGGATTATCGGGGTGTTAGTTGGTTTTTCACTCACTGGAAACCCACAGAAGACCTTTCCGGAAAGCATATATTTTTGCACTTTGCCAGTGTAAGACAACGGGCAGAGATCTATATCAATGAAAAACTCGCAGGCTATGATTGTATCGGAAATACGCCTTTTCGTATAGATATCGGACCCTTTTTGAAATTTGGCAAACCAAATCGGATCGCCATTCGCATTACGGATCCTGGTGGTAATTTCACCTGGCGGGATGGTTGTATGAAATGGGGAAATGAAATCATTCCTGGAGGGCATGGGTTTGGAGGAATAACGGGTCCTGTGACAGTAGAAATCACCGACCCCGTTTTTATTTCCGATGTTTACATTCAAAACCAACCCAATCCAACCCAGGTGGCAATAACTGTAACCCTTAATCACAATTATGCTCGTTCTATTCAGGGTACACTACGATTTGATATAATCTTTCAAGATGAAATAATCTTTCGCGAGGAAAGCCTCCATACACTCGAGCAACCTAAAACAGACATAATAGAAGAGATTCAAATTAACGAAGCACGCCTATGGAACCCAGAGCATCCTCATTTATATACCCTTGAAGTAGTTTGGAAAGATAAGGCGGGGAATACTCATAAAATAAAGAAACGATTCGGATTTCGATGGTTTGAGATTCGTGAGGTGGATGGGGATCAACAATTTTATCTGAATGGAAAGCGCATTGTTTTACTATCCGCTATCTCGTGGGGATTTTTCCCTATCAATGGTATGTATGCTACCGATAGCATGGCGAAGCAACAAATTGAGATGGCGAAAAAATTTGGATTGAATATGCTCAATTTTCATCGTGCTATAGGTCAGGAGCATATCTTGGATTGGGCAGATGAATTAGGCTTGCTATTCTATGAAGAACCAGGCAATTATCGTTGTCGGGATCAGGGGGATTTAGCCGCAGGACTGATACGAGAAAAACTCCGACGCATGGTGATTCGCGATCGTAGCCATCCTTCGTTAATTATCAATAATTTACAAAATGAATTGGGTAGTGCCCCATCGGATTTGGATCATGAATTGCTTCATATGGTACATGAATTGGATCCGTCACGTCATCTAACGTATTCATCTCCCGTATTTTCAGATAACGTTTACGGAGGGCAATGTCCCAAAGAACCAGCTCCTATAAAAACATTTATGAAACCCTATGATCATAACTTGTACACCCAAGGATGGTGGGACGAGCATCACGCAGGTAGTCCAGGTTGTTACTGCGCCCCAATGTATCGGAGCGTGGATACCTATCGGAGGTATACCAATCATAAAAAAGAAATTGTATTTTATGGAGAAGAAGGGGCAACTGGGACCCCTCCCCGATTGGAGCGAATTAAAGAAGAATTGGAAAAAAGTAATCAGTTGGGATGGGATGGGGCAGATTACTTGGACTGGTATCAAGCATATGATCAATTCCTTACTGAACAAGGATGTCGAGATGCATTCCCAACGGTAGATGCACTTACCCAATCTATCGGCGCTAATTCACTGTATTACCAGGGAAAAATGATAGAACATATTCGGATGAATAACATTGTGGATGGTTACGTAATAAATGGATGGGAAAGTCAAAAACTGGAAAACCACTCCGGTATTGTTGATTGTTTCCGATTTCCAAAAGCGGATCCATCAATATTAAGTCATTATACCCAGCCGGTGTATCTCGCCCTGAAAACCAATAGTCGGGTGATACATGGTGATACGGATGTAACCATGGCAGTCTTTATCATAAATGAGCGTGATTTAAAGGGAATACATACTCTTAAACTGACTGCAAAACGGGATAATTCGGTACTTTTCAAATTGGAGGAAAAGGTATCCGTTACTGGAGGTACCACCTATGGAGAATTGCTCCGGCAGGATATCCGATTTGCTGTTCCTGAAAGCAATTCCAATTATTATGTTCAACTGCACGCGTCTTTGAATCAGGAAGGAAAACAAACTGCAGCTGGAACCAACACGATCTTTGTGATTTCACACTCCCTGGATGGAATTAACTCCAACGCCATGGTTTGGGATGATTCCAACCGATTGCAGTCCTTATTTAAAGCTACCGGTTTGGGTACCCCCCTTCCATTTGATATGAATCAATTACAGGGGGATTATCTTCTCGTAGGGGATGTTGATGTACCATCTATCAGTGTGAAACATCCCTTGGTTGAATGGATCGCTGATGGACATCCGGCCGTTTTTCTTGAAAACACTGATAAATGGGCACACTTCTTTGAAAAAGCGGAAACAATATTCTATCAGGGATCACGTCCATTAGGTTCCACATGGTATGGCGGTAGTTATTTTGTTAAGGCGCATCCGTTATTTGAAGGATTACCAACCAATACGGCATTGGGTTGGGAATATTGGGCGCTTATTCATTATGGAAACAATCGGTATGGATTGCGTCTGAAGCATGCGACTAGTATTGTCGGTGCTGTAACTGATCATAAACCAGAATTTTTAACCGCTGTAGGAACCTTTGCTATTGGAAGAGGAACTGTTATCTTATCAACATTAGATTTGCTTTCCAATTTGGAGAACAATGTATATAATAACAACAATACGATGCCCATACGCATTATCCTAAACTATATGAAATATGCCAGCCAGCTGAAACATGCATTTTCAGAATAACCAACGGTTGGAGCACATAATCAAAAGGGAATGTTATGTCGATTGTACACCATATTGCCCATCCACTAATTCAACACAAGCTTGCCTACATTCGAGACAAGCGGACACCCCAAAAACTATTCCGGGAACTGGTAAATGAAGTATCAATGCTTATGGCTTATGAGATCACGAAAGAGCTACCAACCATCACCATTGAAGTGGAAACACCCTTGAGTAAAACCAATGGTGAGCGCGTACTAGGCGAATATATTGTACTCATTCCAATTTTGCGTGCGGGATTAGGAATGGTGGATGGTGTGTTACAGTTGCTTCCAACAGCTCGGGTAGGTCACATTGGTATCTTTCGTGATGAAGATCATCAATCAAAACCCGTTCCATACTACTCTAAGATGCCCGATGCAACTCCGGATCACCGTTTCATTGTATTAGATCCTATGCTAGCTACGGGAGGATCCGCTATTGAAGCGATACAAATGCTAAAAGACCATCAAGTAAAAAATATTAGTTATATGTGTATCATTGCTGCTCCTGAAGGAATAAATGCACTTATGGCAGCGCATCAGGATCTAATCGTATATACCGCCGCAGTGGATGATAAACTAAATGCTTCCAATTATATTATACCTGGATTGGGAGACGCTGGGGATCGACTGTTTGGAACATCGTAACCCTGTAGAATATTACTACTTGCATTAGCAAGAAATATTTGCAAGTTCGGGTCGAAGTTTGTTTTTTACCGTAGTATCTGGAATCGCATTCCATACCGCACAAGCATTTCCTGGTTCATCTCCATTAATGTAAAACTGGATGAGCATTGTTAATGCATCTGCATGGTTGGGGTCAGCCTCAATCGCCAGATTAAGATGGTTTTCCATATCTGATACATTCCCCAATTTTCCCAGGATTAGCCCATAATAATACTCAAAAGTTCCATGATAAGATTTGGGGAGTATATCCTTTTTCACTCGAGCCATTGCCATTTTACCCTGTTGATATTGGTGCTTATAATAAAATAGAATACCAGTATGATAATGGCTCATAACAGAATGCAACGAATCCGCGGGTTCCTCTTTGGATAATTCCCGATATAGATTCGCTGTAATCTCACGGAGCGGGAGATCAAGGGGATCCTGTTCGATCGCTGCTTCGTAAAATGTCAAAGCCTCATTATAATTCCCTTTTGCATGAGCAATATTTCCCCGTTGAGCGATTAAACGAGAACTGGAAGGGAATTTTTCTTGTGCTAATGAAAGGCGTTCCGATGCCTTTTGCAATTGACGATTTTGAATATGTAGCTCGATCTCGGTTACCCAGAATTCCGGACTGTTAGGAAATAGATCTTGCCCCTCTAATGCTGTTTCATAAGCTTGGAGTAGATCATCACCACTGCGAACTAAACATCCACTATACATCTGAAATAATTCCTGATCCTCGCGCAAATAAGGAAGTTTTTCCAGTTGGTTTACAACCTCTTTGAAATTCTGATCCCAGAACGCAGATTTGGCTAAATATTCGGTCACCTTTAAGGGTTGGTCTAATTGTTCTAAAATAGTTGCCATGGATTCATAGGGTTCGGGATCTTTTGGATTAATATCAATACAATGCTCAGCCACTTCCCGGGCTGCCTCCACATCTCCTAATTTCATATATGTTTTAGCTAACGCCATATTCGGGGAATATTCATTAGGGGCAAATTTCACGGCAGTTTCATAGCTAAGTTTAGCGTTTGCATAATCACCCTCATCATAATAACAGGAACCCGCATTAAACAAAGCATGGGAGGGATTCCCCGAGAGCTGTGCTGATTTTCGGAAATAACCAATCGCTTCATCACATAATCCCTTTGCTTTCAATACTAACCCTAAATGATTGTATAGTTCGGGTTGAGTATTATCCAATTGAAGTGCTTTTCGAAATGCGTCCTCCGCTTTTTCATATTCCTTTTCAAGCATATACGCTCTTCCCAACCAATAATAAGAACGAAAATCCTCGGGATGCTGCGTAACGATTATATTAGCAAAATCGAGTGCTTTTTCTGTATCAGGTAAGGTTGTTTCAATTGTTTGTTCCAGAATCTCCAATTGGGTATTCAAATTCTCAACAGAAAAAGCCTGCGGACTAGATTCTCGTTCGATATCCTCCAACTGTCTTTGCAGTTCTGCTTTTTGTTCTTCAGGTGTTAAGGAATCATTATTTTGGGCGGAACCCGTTTCCGTTTGATTACATTGGACTGCAAACGAGATACAGAGCAGGAAGAATATGGGATAGATTATTCGGACATGTTTATGCATACAGCAAACCTCGGTTATCATAGTAGATGGAGTCACCAGGATAAGTGCTCTCTGGTTGGATATCCACTTGTATTAACACCCTCTGCTGGATTTATGTTAGCCTTTTTTCCAATGCATTAAACGGGTTCCCTAGCAATATAATAAGGCAGCCAGCTAAGCCCTAAGGAATAGTTTTTATCAAGTTTGCCTCGGAGTGACAAAACAAAGTGATTCAACGTTTTTGCTATGAGTTTGCGTTACTGTAAAACCTAGTATCTTACTAAAGTGATTCTAATTCGGACTCTCCCGAATTCCTGTCTCCATAATCTATACCATGTCAAGGATTTACTATGAGACTGCTTTCCTGGAATGTTAATGGAATACGCGCCTGTATTGAAAAGGGTTTTCTCGATGTTGTACATGATATAAAACCAGATATCTTGTGCATCCAAGAAACAAAAGCCCAACCCGACCAAGTCGAATTGGAACTACCCGGCTATATACCCATATGGAACTCGGCTGAACGAAAAGGATATTCGGGTTGTTTAATACTTACCAAATATAAACCTCGTTCAATTCGATTGGGATTGGGTTTTCCGGAACACGATTCAGAGGGGCGAGTGATTACTATTGAATATCCTGCGTTTTATCTAACAACGGTATATACACCCAACGTGAAACATGACTTATCCCGACTTAACTATCGGCAACACTGGGATCACATTTTCCTTAACCAAATGAAAAAAGATGAGCAGCTGAAACCTGTGATATTCTGTGGAGATCTTAATGTCGCGCATAACGAAATCGATTTGGCGAATCCCCAATCCAATCGAGGGAATGCAGGATTTACCGATGAAGAACGCGCTGGATTTGACGCCATTCTCAACGCAGGTTTTATAGACACGTTCCGCCATTTTACCAAAGAAGGAGGGCATTATTCCTGGTGGAGTTATCGTAACCAAGCTCGAAAGAGAAACATTGGTTGGCGGATTGATTATTTTTGCATCTCGTCTTCTTTGGTGGAACAAATGACGAGCGCTTTTATTCGCCCTGAAATCCAGGGTTCGGATCATTGTCCCGTTGGTATTGAATTGCACGACCTTTAATTATTCATAAGCAACAACGACTCCAACTACAGTGATTGTCTATGCACTTCTTCACAGAAAAAACGAACTCGTTCCAAGGAAGTTCCCGGAGTAACAGGACTCCCCAAGGAAAAAACAAAACGCCCTCCATTGGATTTCGCTACCTGGGATTGTTTATAAATAGCATCCCTCACAACTTCATCGGATCCACATTCCAAAACCCCGTACGAATCCACATTCCCAATCAAACTACATGTACCTTCAATTTGGTGTACAACTTCATCTAATTGTATCGTAAACCCCTTTTTACTTTCTTCGAACCATAGTGCATCGACACCGCTATCCTTAAGCATATCTATTTTGGGGAGAGGATCGCCGGTGAAATAATAGATTGCCAACCGCTTCTGTTCATGAATGGTTGTAACAAGTTCTTTAACAGAAGGCATAACAAGTTCCTGATAGTGAAGCGGACTAATTGCATCAAATAAACATGCCTCAATAAAGATTCCATCAACACCTTGATCTATTTCGTGCATGATTTGCTGTTTTACGCAGTGGGTGTAACGATTGCATGCATATTGTATCAAGGTGGGGTTAAGAAAAATTTGTTCCATCGTTTTATCCACGCCCCACCATTCCATAAGCCCCCAAAGAGGTGCCATGATATAACTTACAAGAAATCTTGAACAACCTGGTCCAGAGCGAAGTGCCGGTGCTAGTACATTTTCTGTTTTTGGATTGAATTGCTCCAATCGTTGTTCCCAATCTGAAAACAGAATGTCGATTTTCTCGTATGTATCTGGAAATGTATTGATATTGGAACGAATATCAACATGATTCCCACTAATTTGGGGTAGTCCCATCTGATATTCCTCACCTGTCATCAGGTTAATATGGAAGGGAATCCCATTCCGCGTTTCTATCTGATTGGCTTCCATACAGTGTTTGGACAAATGCGGGAGTTCCATCCAATCATCTGGAATGGATTTAAATACTTCGTCATACCATTGCAAACGCTGAGATAAATCATAGGATTGGGAATACCACCAGGGACACTGAGTGAGTTTTCTCAGATGATCGCGATAGCAAATTCCTGGATACGGAATAATGACAGCGGGTTCCGGTGTACCACCTGGAGATAAGGCAGCATGGATTTTTTCTTTACCAGTCATAATCTTACTCGTAAAAATAATTGACTGTTACGGTATACATACTTCTTCGTATTCCCGAATTTGTGGATACCGAAAACAATCTATCACATGATCATTAACCATACCCGTTGCTTGCATATGTGCATAGATAATCGTTGGACCCACAAATGTAAACCCACGATTTTTGAGATCTTTGCTTATTTTTTGGGAAAGGGATGTGAAAGCAGGAATTTCATCCCATGTTCGATAGCTGTTGTGAATGGGTCTTCCTTCTACAAACGCCCAGATGTATGCGGCAAACGAACCAAATTGTTGTTGAATGGTAAGAAATGCACGAGCATTTGTTATTGCAGCTCGAATTTTTAACCGGTTACGGACAATCAAAGGGTTACGTAACAACGATTGTTTCTTTTTCGTATCATACTCGGCGATCTTTTTGTAATCGAACCCGTCAAAAGCAGTACGATAGCCCTCGCGTTTACGTAAAATTGTTAACCAGCTTAATCCCGCTTGGGCACCTTCGAGTACAAGAAATTCATAAAGAAGACGATCATCGGTAACAGGAACACCCCATTCCCTATCGTGATATGCTTCATATAATGGATCCCCTTCGCACCAACTGCACCGAAGTCGTTCCATGCATTATCCTCCCGTTTAACTTTCTAAACAAGAAATATAGCCATAAAGCATGGAATAGGCAAAAATTTCTCGAGGCAATTCAAAATAATGAAGTCTGAATCAAGATGGGTTTTTGGATAAGCAACAAGGATTGCAACAAACCCAACATTTGCAACAAAACTAATGTTGCAAATATTGGGTTTTCTGGATGCTCTTGACATATTCATTATTTTCTATACTTTTTCGATCAGGATTCAGTACGTTTGAGCTATGCTCTTGCTTGAAGAGAAAGGGAACAAAATGCCATATAGGAATTGTTCTAGGCATACCGTATTTCTTCAGGGATGGTTTCGCTTACTTTTTATCAAGCTTAACCAATCTTTATGTTTTACTATTAGATACGTAATAGTTATTTCATTTTTTTGTATCTTATCCACAATTCTATATGCTAATACAAGTACCACAATATCTCAGGATGAATCCATAAATTCTGAAAACACTGTAGCATGGTTTTTGGATACTGGATTTCTTGTACGATTGAATCAGCTTGGGTTTTCTGGATTTGTGGAAACCTTCTGGCAGGTTCCATTCTATGAGCATAATCATGTTGCGTTAAAGGACAATTTCTTTGAATGGGGGATTGGTACAGGCGCTGCTCCTGGAAGTGCCGCGCTATCACCTTGGATTAAACTCAGTCCAGTTTCCTTTTTTAATGTGGAATGTAGGTATTATTACTATATCATTTGGCGGTATATCTACTTTGATTCGGTTTATGAATCGTTTGATGGGAAATCGATTTTAGAAAAAATTGTGGATAGTGATTCAGTTGGGTTTGAAACAGGACATGGTATTTTCATAAAACCTTTGCTACAGTTAGCGTTCCCTTTTACAGATCGGACAGATATGATATTTATGAATAAGGGAACCTTCTCTTGGTTTCTATTTGATGTAGTCCATCTCAATACGGCTACCTGGCTACTTTATGAGAAGGAACTTGCATATCGAAATGATGCTATGATAGTGATACGTACCCTTCGGGGAAAATCAGGTTCCACAGAATTTATCGCAGGGATATACGATGGGCATGTGTGGAATTCCCACACCCATGAAACAACTCATCGAATTGGAATTGCAGGGAGTATTAGAGAGCTACCAATATTTTTTAAGCATTCCATCCTGGTGATTGATATTTTATTATATCGTTGGTTGCATCATGCTCATCAAGATTATTTCCTATTCGGTAGTAATTGGGGTTTTCGATTTGAAATGAGGTTACATGGGACCCTTTGGTAAGTTAGGTATTATCTTACCCTTGATTGTTATACTACAGTCTTGGTCAATTACACCAGTACATAGTGTACCTGTACTTGACCTAAAGAATTTAGATGAAATTTATGCCATCCCCTTTTCATATAGGATAGCACCTGTTGCAGTAGGAGAACAATTAAATCCTGACTCATTTACCGATTTAATACCCTATCACGGTGAGTTTTTTGAAACCAAAGCACCGTATCCAGACTATATGTATTCCTTTTACAGCCGGTTTATTCTATCAGATTCGTTAGCTGATGAGGATCTCGCTATTGGGATGGGTATTACCCATTTACCACTACATGTGTATCTCAACGGTGTACGAATATTCAAACGAGGGCAATTCCGCCATGGGAATACTGCAATCATTCGTCATAGTTCGTGTATAACGCTTCCAAAAGAACTATTACGTCGCAATGGACAACCTAATACACTAGTAATCCAGGGATATCCACAATGTAAAACGAAGAATACGTTAGGCTACTTTTATATGGGTTCGTATGTAAATGTAGCACACCACGTTTTTTGGATCAATATACTAGGATATCATTTTGTTCAAGCCACGGTTTTTTTTGCTTTTGTGTTATTTATTTATTTCTTATTTAGTTTTTATCAATCCCGTTTTCAGTGGGATTTTAGGTATTTATATATTGCTTTGTTATCGTTAAGTATATTTATCGCTTATCAGAATATAGCGTTGGCTCATGATGTAGCAAACGACTATCTAAAACTACTTATCAGTCGTTTAGCATATCCATATATTCTTGCGTTTTATTTATTATTTGTCATTGAAACCACAGGTTATTTGAATAAACGGTTTATCAAACTAATTATCTTTTTCACCGCAGTAGGAGCAAGCTTTTCGTTTTTAATCATTCCACAAACGATTTTCAATATTCATGAGCATCTGGGAACGGTACTACGCTTTCTGATTTTACCTGAAATGATGTTGATCTTGGTGTTATTAACAATCGCTTCCATACGCACTCACAAAAAATACTATATTGCGCTGCTGTTTGGGAGTATGATAGTTGCAGGGACCAGTATTCACGATATTGTATTCGCATTCAGTCGTATGACGCCAGATGTATGGTTAGTCCCTCATGGTTATGTTGCACAGATCATCACCTTCTTTTTCGTTCTTGCCTGGGAACAGGGAATTCTTCATACCAACGCCATTCGTTCTGCGAGCCGACTACAAAAATTGGATCGGTTGAAGGACGATTTTCTCGCAAATACCTCGCATGAATTACGAACGCCGCTTCATGGAATTATCGGCATTACAAATTCCATGATAAGTGGTGCTACTGGAAACCTCACACAGGAACAACTAAATAATCTTTCATTAATACAAACGGGAGGACGACGGTTACTCCGCTTGGTTAATGATATTTTGGATTATTCCAGTATACGGAATGGGGAGCTTCATCTAAAAAAACGGGCGGTAGATATTCGTATGGTGGTGGATGTTGTGTTAAAAATGATGACCCCATTGGTACAACACAAGAGCCTAAACCTGGAAAATCATATACCCAAGACCATTGTTCCCATTTATGGGGATGAAGATCGAATCTTCCAAATAGTGTACAATCTTATTGGAAACGCTGTGAAATACACCCAGAAAGGAAGTATTGAGGTGGGTGCCACAGTGGAACGGGATGGGGTATGTATTTCTGTGAAAGATACAGGTGTAGGCATTCCTGAAGCACTTCAGGATTCGATTTTTTATGCATTTGAACAATACCAAAATCTGGATTATGAAGATATAAGCGGGATGGGAGGGGTGGGTATTGGGCTTACCATAACACGAGAGTTGGTTCTACTGCACGGCGGAACGATCTGGGTACAATCACAAGAAGGGAAAGGATCCACTTTTTTTGTAACACTTCCCAGCACAACAGATATCCCTGAAATAGATGGATCAACGTTTTCAGAAAACAATGGCACGTATAAATTAACCGAACCGACCTCCGTTGGGGACCCAACGGAGTCTTCCGATATTTCGGGAATCAAGCAAGCAGAAAACGATCCACTCATCCTGGTTATTGATGATGAGCATATCAACCTGCAAATTTTTATTAACGAACTAACCATGGCAAACTACCGGGTGGAAACAGCATTCGACGGGAAATCCGCTTTGGAAAAAATCTTTGGGGGCATGACTCCTGACATTATTCTTCTAGATATCATGATGCCCGGAATGAATGGGTTTGATGTTTGCAAAGAAATACGAAAACGGTATTCATACTTTGATGTTCCTGTTATATTTATTTCCGCCCGAAACCAACCACAAGATATTCGATCCAGTTTTTATCATGGTGCTAATGACTACCTGGTAAAACCTTTTGATCCGCTGGAACTTCGAGTTCGGATTGAAAACCAATTAATCCTTCGAGATACACACCAGAAAACAAAAGAAATGAATATCATCTTGGAAGAACAAATAGAGGCTCGCACTTTGGAACTACAAGAACAAACCAATAATCTGATTAAAGCAAATCAGGATCTCCAATTGTTTAATTCTTTTGTTGCTCATGACTTACAAGCTCCTCTCAGTTATATTCATGAATGTATACAGGTTCTTCAGATGAATTCGATTGAGGAATCCAAAGATGAAAAATCGTATCAAACCTATCTTTCCCAAATCAAAGAATCTACGACTTCCATGCTCCAGACCATTGGCAGTCTGGCTAACCTCCATCATATCGATCAGAAACGTCTCCAGTATAAACAAATCGATCTGAGTACTTTATGCCGCCAAATATTTGAAAAGATCATTCGCTTTAACCCAATACATCGTCCCCAAGTACGTATTCACCCTAATTTAACATTAAATGCCGATCCCGATTTAATAACTGTTCTTATGGATAACCTGTTAAACAATGCCTGGAAATTTACACAAGAAAAGGAGGATGCGTATATCGAAGTAAATCGGATTGAACACAATGGGACTCCATATTTTTATGTACAGGATAACGGGGTTGGTATGGAAAAAGAACATGCCCGACAAATATTTAATAGCTACACCCGACTTCAACCCGATCGATTTAAGGGAAGGGGATTGGGACTGGCTATCGTATATAAGATAATCCAACGCTATGAAGGACATATCTGGGTAGAAAGCGCTCCTGGGGAGGGTTCCACGTTCTATTTTTCAGTTGATGGGCAGGTCGAATCGAAAACCTAAAATTCTATCCGGAGGGCGAGTTTCAATGCTTGACGATCGAGTACCCATACTCGGGAATTTCTTCCATTGAAATAGGCTTGCCCTTCGTTGGTTTTAAAATAGCGGCATTGTTTCAGATACCGCAATACTTCTTTGCGTTTTAAAAAAACATCCTGGTTTTCTAACAACTGAAAACATGTTCGAGGATTGATAAGTATCTGATTCCCAAGCACTTTTAAATGCTCTTCTGGGTTTAATAAATCCAAGTTCTCATGGAGGCAGTATATAAAATCGGTTGCAGCGTGGGGTTGGTTATCAATCGAAGTGGTTGGAATAGGTGCAGAAGTCTTTTCTTCGGGTAGCACCTGTTGTGTAGGGAAGCTGAAATCCTCAGCAGCAAGCACATCATGATTCGAAAACAATAACGCGTTCTGAATTATATTTTGCAGTTCACGAACGTTTCCAGGATATTCATACGAAAGCAACTTATTTAACGCATCTCCAGAAAGGGTCTTGACAGAATAATTTTGACGCTTAATATATTCATTAATAAAATATTCGACCAACACCGGTATATCTTCTTTGCGATCTCGCAAAGGCGGGATGAAAAAGGAAACCACATTCAGGCGATAGAACAGATCTTCCCTAAATCGACCCAAGTTAATTAATTTACTCAAATCGGCATTGGTAGCAGAAATAATACGAACATCAACCTTGTTTGTTTGTAAGCTTCCTAATTTCTGTACTTCTGAACTTTGTAAAAACCGAAGCAGTTTGCCGTGCATATAATGTTATCATAATGTGGAGTGGTCTAGCGTGATCAGAGATAGCTT
>CAYPZJ010000081.1:0-221 GCA_964414635.1 uncultured Spirochaetia bacterium | reverse complement strand
GTTTGCCCTGCAACTTAAAAGGCATTTCGCCGATTTCATCGAGAAAGATGGTTCCTCCATCCGCTACTTCCAGTTTCCCTTTTTTACTACTTACAGCACCTGTAAACGCACCCTTTTCATATCCAAATAATTCACTTTCCAACAACGTCTCGGGAATTGCTGCACAGTTAATTTTGACAAACGGCTTATTCTTTCTATGATTGGACAAATGCAAGATATCT
>CAYPZJ010000080.1:0-15989 GCA_964414635.1 uncultured Spirochaetia bacterium | reverse complement strand
TTGACTATTCATACCAGGCTGCGGAAATACCACTGAAATCAGTACAAATACGCTGTTTGTTTAATTTGTTGGTGCGAGGGGGTCAAGATGACAACTAGTTAATAAGGATTAGCTACACGATTCAATTAATATAATTGCTTATATTTCATGAGGGTATGCACCTTGGGTGCAAGATCACGGATAATTTGTTCACCACGAGGATGTTTTAGAAAATATGACACAATATAATGTGAATCTTTCCCCTTAACAATACCTGAATCTACATGCCATGGGTTATAGGTTCCACTTTTCCGCCATATTTGCACATCTACATTTACATCATTAAACCCTCGTACCATTTTGTGGTTTATTTTGGGATTGGCAGTGAATGTAAGCAGTTTATTGCTCCATTCTTTATTGATATACCGCCCCTGTCGAGCCAGTAGCCAAAATCGTGATGCTTGGCGGGGTGTTCCTGCATGCGTATGTTGTTGAGTAAGGGGATCATGCCCAATGAATTTAGTAGAATGGGCATATAAACGCCCTAGCCATAGTCCCCCTTTATATTCTCGATCATATAAATGATACCGACTCGCAACTTCGTTGATATATTCAATTCCAATACGCAAACCCATTTGGGTAGCTGCTCCATTAGATGAATAGGTTATCATGCGCAATAATGTATCCGATATTCCTTCTAATTTAAGCCTAGGATCTTCATAGGCTTTTTGAATAGCACCCAATAGAATTAGAACTTTCGGAAAACTAGCAGCATAAAATGTCGTATCCATATTTATACCGGCATAACGATTAGGTTGTTTTAAATCCACAACACAAATACCAATTTCTTCTGTTTGAATCAAGGAGGCATACCCTTCCTCTTTTAGCAATTTTACCAAACCATAATGCAAATGGCTATCTTCAGGATCGGTGCTAGTCAAATCAAAAGGAATACTATATTTGGGCATAAATGTGATTATTTCCAGATCAGATAGCTCCTGCTGGAACAGCGCTTTATCATCCATCATCGTATCAATATGTGGAAGGATTTCTTTTGGATCGGAATAAAGCTGGTTGGAACAACCTAACATTACCACACCACACATTAGAAAAACCATACATAGAATCATACTTCTAGTTATATTTGTTGTCGTTTGTTTCATGTGTTCATCTCTCATAAATATGTTTCACCTGTGATTCAGGTAGTAAAATAGATAGAATAGAACCAAGCCAATGAACCTCCCAATGTATTCAACCGGGAAAACAAGGCATGGTTAAAACCTGATAACCATATCAGAACGCGTTACCAGTAAATAAATCTACGCATCCTAAGTTCTATCCATCCCTTAAGATTGCGTTTGAGCAAGTTCCCTGTACTCTTTGTCGGAGTTCCCATAACCTGCCTTGACAAAGGAAAGAAAAAAATCCATCTTATTAATCAGCATGTTATGGATTGAAGAGTAAGACACTGATCGCTTAGAACCGTAAATCGTGGTTATCTTTTGTTTTATTGATTTCAACACAATGTACTCATGAAGTTCCACGTGGGAAGCACTGCAAAGCAGGTCAATTACTTTGAATAGCGGGTAAAGCAATGCGAATAATAAGTGGTATGTATCGTGGGAGAAAACTAGCCGTTCCGTCCAACATTCGCCCGACTATGGATCGTGTACGAGAAGCTCTGTTTAATATGATTGATGTAGAGGGTAAATCATTTTTAGAGCTTTTTGCCGGTTCCGGTGCGATCTCATTTGAAGCATTGAGCCGTGGTGCGGAACACGTTATATGTGTGGAACGGGATCAAGAGGCAGTAGCTTCCATACGGAAAAACGTAGCTACCTTGAATGTGCAATCCTTGCAGATATTTCCTCTCGATGTTGTTCGTTTCTTTCAGGTCGCGTCAAAAAAGTTGAATCCTTCACCGTTTCACTTCATTTTCCTTGACCCACCATACCATTTCCAACCTGTGGAATCCATCCTCCGTCAACTTTTACATATCAATTATTCAAACACCGAAACTACCATTGTCTACGAACATAGTACCGCTTTTCCAACAATTTTTTTTGAAACATTCGCAGACGAGCTCCGTATTCAGCAACAACGCCAGTACGGCACATCGGTACTCACATTTTTAAAACGAGTTTCAATGCGATGAGTGAACCCTATTCTGTGGTCTCGGTTGGTTGCTCTATTTCTCCTTCTGGTGTTTCATCTTCCTCCCCTTGCTCGATCGGTTGATTCGATTCGGTACGAGGAGTATCGCTGATCTCCACCGGAGTTTCATCCTCCCCTTCATAAATCGCATCGGTTTGCCCTTCCCCTTCTTCTGAAGTGTTTTCCTCCGTTTCGTTATCCGCTTGTTTGGATTCTTCTTCTAAAGTATATTCCTCGGTCGGATCAATATCAATACCTATGGGGAACGTGGATATAATATTTTTAGATATAAAATCGAGCATCCCCAAAATAAATACTTCGGTATCGTCTATATTAGATGTGGCACGCTTTTTGGTTGATTCATATTCATCATCCCATAACATGTTAGCAGAATGCGCATCGATTAGCTTCCATTTCAGTTTTACAATGAATGTGGATATATTCTCATTGATTGTTTCTTCATACCGATGGATTTCCCCTATAAAAAAAGCATCCACTCCCAATTCCTTTGCCAATGGTGCAAGATCCAAATCAAAAGCGCTATGGATATCTCCTGTTGTAATTCCTTCTAACACTCCTCGTACAACATAGTATGGAACGTAGGGGACTTCTTTAATCTTGAAATACCGCTCCATTTTATCAATCATTGCATCAAGTACAAACGGAGGTGTATCTTCCGTTTCCGTTTTATCATGAATGAGTAGAATTGCACAACTTCCCAATTGTGGGAATGGGTCTTTTAAAAAAAGTGGTTTCCGAGCAAATTGATCACCTGAACAGCCCAATCCCATCAAGATTAATACCATAAGACCTATACTTAGTACGATTTTTCCCACTCTCATTCCACTTCTCCTAGTCACGTAATATTTTTTGCTAGACAAATTAGGTGGATTAAACATGAATATATCTTCCACGCTGCCTTATAAGATAATATGATATTTACGGCTGGTCAAATACCTAATCTTGGTTTCAGAACAATGATTCTTTTATTTTGATTGGTTAGCTTTTGGAGTCGTAATTCCCATAATGATTCCTAAAGCTAAAGACCAAATAGCAGCTAAGCCAATCCGATATTCTGGAGGAAGAATAAACGTGATCGTATGGGCTGGTAGCCAAAACCAAATAAGGGTAAGTAGTGCCTTTTCTAAACCAGCAAATTCCCACCGCCAAGCGATAAGATTGTCTGTCATTCGGTGAAATGCCATCAAAACAGGACCAAAAAAGAGTTGGGTTAAAAAGGAAACACTAAATGCCCAACCAATACGTTCCAACCAGGTTCCACCCCATTGCATATTGGGAAGCAATCCTTTATGAATCAATGCTTCGGTAAATCCGACCATTCCTGTAAAGCCATACTTCACAAACATACCCAGTAATCCCCAAGCAATCATTTTTGCTCCCAATTGCCACAATTTACATGGAAGCTCCCACTTTTTAGATTTTAAAATATGAGACGCCATTTCACCTAGCGTACCCAGGATTGCAAACTGAACAAACGCACTCAGTAAAAGATACTCGGTTACCCAGGTTACATACCATTCCATAGCCATTCCTTTGTTACCTGTTTAGGGGAGTGAATAGATAGGCGGTGCACTGCTTCCCTGTGGTGATTAGGGGCACCGGCTACTCCCGTGTAGAAGGTATTATTTTTTCTTTCCGATGACAACTGCTGTTGTTTTCGATTGCTTTTTTATTATCAACTAGTATTTTCCTTTACAGATAATCATGAATCCTTCTGTGAGTATAACAAAAAGATATGGAACGCCTATCCTTACCACGTGGGTTGGATGGATCATGCTCGTATTTCAAAGTACATGCATCCCTCTTTCTGACCCACCTATATGGGAGTCTCATTCCTGGGAACTGGAATCTCTCCAGCCTGATCAAGCTTACTTGGAACTGAAGAATACTGCCGCTTTTCCTATTCGATTCCAATTTACTTTGAATGGAGAATCCTTTTTCCAATCGATAACAAAAATCGCACAACGATGTATGATTTTAGAAGACAAACAAGCAAAGGCATCATCTATTCAAAATGTATGGCACTACCTTTTGATAAACCGATATCATTTCAGTCCCCTTACAGATCTTCCCTGGTATAATCACCCCTTTATACTCCTCAATTCAACCGGATGGGGCTATTGCGATGATGTTGCCACTGCTGCATGCTATATTTGGGAAGCAATGGGTTATGAAAGCCGTGTTTGGTGGTTCTCAGGACATGTAGTCCCGGAAGTAAATGTGGAAGGAAATTGGGAATTATATGATCCAGATTTGGGGGTTTATTACACCGATGAATATGGTACAATTCTTGGGGTAAAAGACTTAATCGCTCATTCAAATTATATCACAAACCCCATTGATCCGGTGAACCAGAATGCTTATGACGAGCATGGATTTGTCTATTCCGAAGGATGGGCAACCATGTTACAAGGTAAGAAACGAGCGTTCCATTGTAATCGTTTCCCAAGCTCAGTACGTTGGGCTGAATCATATGATACCACGATTTTATTACCACCTGCTTCTACAATACGTTTCCCAAAACGGAACACATCAACGGTTGCCAAAACAGGATTGATCCCTGAACAAGTCGCCCAACTCCAATTGGAAATACCTGCGGGATATGCAGGAAGCCTTCATGTACCGCTCATTTTAACCCATGTAGAGGGAAAGGGATGGATCCAATTTGAAACCGCAAGTTATATCATCCCTTCCAAGCAATTAAGCCACGATATTGAAACCTATCGTGATTTTCATCAGATACGGGAAATACATGTTTCAGAACAAGTAACCTGTACGTATTTACTAAATCCGCTTCGATTTACATTACAACCAATAAACACCCTCCAGATTAGCTCCCCACATCTAGAGCAATTGGAAGTATTGCTAGAAGAACCATAAAGACACTAATTAGGTGGAAATGGAGTCCCATAGTATGAAAAATAGCCTACGATGGTATTATATAGGTTTAGCGACACTGCTTATTTGGGGAAGTGCAAGCATCCTCTACGCAAATCCCATTCACACGAGTCATCCGGGGGAACTCGTAATGGAATTTTCACCTTTAGAACACCGTGTCCAACTGAGTGTGCATGCAACGAATAGCGTTCCCCTTTGGAGTCATGCGGCATTCCTTCCAAATTTCCGCAGTTTTTTTGGTTTTTTAATGAATCCCCAACTTCAGATAACCGGATCAATTCGGTTACATCAACGGTTTGAATTATGTTGGGGTGTTGCAAGCCAGTTTTGGTCCTATTTTATTGGGATAAAAAGCCTTCTTTATGAGGGAAAAAAACGGAACGTTTTGCATCGGGTTTCGGCTTACATACAAGGTGGGATCCGTGCGAAAACTAATATCACCCAGCTGGGGAATATACCCTTTGGATTGATTGGGGGAACCTGGAGTCTGCAACTGAAAAAACAGGTTAAACTAAAACTAGGATTACAAGTTGTACTAGGAAGTAATCCCTATATTCAACCTACTCATTTACAAACAAATCAATATTGGATAACCTTTCTTCCACAGGTTGGGCTACAATGGGTATGTCATCCAATTTTCCATGTTGTTGTGGAAGCAGGGTTTCCAGTATTATATCATCGGGATATTCCCCCTATTCGATTAGAATTTGTGTGGAATTACCCAACGTTCCTTTGGTACATGGAATTGGGGACAAGTAATACGCCCTATCAGGTGGATCGTATCGCTGGTACCGAGTTCTACCAAGGAACTCATGTTTTTTTTAGCAATCTCTATTTAGGCTGGGGAATCAGTTTATGGTGGAAATCAAGACACGATGCTGATTGAGTGGTTTTATGAATCTATTGTTTTTGTTATATTCGAATCCGTTATGAATATTTGGCTTTCCTGATGGGGAATGCACCAGAGGGGATTGGTTCACAAAAATGTCGACTTAATCGTTTTTTCTTATGGTGCAAGCCTAATCCTACTGACAAGGTTTACTACGATTGAAAAGTGATTCTATAAAAAAAATAATCTTAACAATATTTTTAGTGTTGACGCTATGTGCGGCGATTATCTTTTTAGTAGAAGTGTTTGGGACATTCCAATATGATGAAGCGTTAGGACGAGATGCAACGGGTATTTTTAATGTTATTGAGCATGCAAAGCCTAGTGATATTCTGTTTCTAGGTTCATCAATTACAAAAAATGGAATTAATCCTGCTATCGTAAGCAAAGCGATTGAGGACACAACTGGGGAACGTCCTTCGGCTTGGAATCTGGGCGTCGCTTCCTCGATGAAACCCGATCAATATTTTATTCTAAAACGATATCTTAAAAAATATCCTCCTTCTAAATTAATCGTAATTGATATGCGTCATAGTGAACTTACCGAACGAAAAATGAGTGCTGCGTCGCATTTATATCCTGATTTTTGGTCGTTATTAGAGATATCATTTTTAAGACGGCTTCCGTTTGAGTCTCGGAAACAGTTCCAAAATGCACTAGCCCGATCGTTGGATTACCCACTTCGATCTACACTGGGAGATTGGAAACGAATAAATCGTGCCGTCCAATCCTGGTTTCCAGAACCCAACGAGCCTGTTATACCAGATACGACGTATGAGGAACCACCTCATAAACAAGGTTTCTACCCAATTTTATGCCATCCGTTAACGCGAACCCAACCCATTCACAAGGATCCCCGGTGCAACCTGGATTTGTTTACTTATTATCCCAATGCCGTACCCAATGCTCACTCCCCTACTCCTTCGTTATATGAATCCATTGTTACAAAAAATTCATCCATTTCACAAAAGGAATACACACAGGATGATTCTCCCTTAGTATGGAAAGTGATTTTGGATATATTTGGATTTGTTGCTTCCGCTACGGGCACAGGACCGATAAATGAATATTACTTACATCAAATTTTCGTATTATGTGATCGATTGAATATTGCCGTCCTCATTTTTAATCCTCCCCAAACCAAGGCAGAACCGCTTCGGTTGGTTCGACGCCTTGCAGGATTGGTTCAAGACGCGATGATAAACGAGCATAGCTATTTTGTAGCGATAACCCCACAGATGATGGGTATCCCTGATGATTTTTACTATGATGGCGTTCATCAGATATTTTTTGGAGCTAATCAGCAATCCTATTTTATGGGTGAGTTTTTAGCACCGCTTTATCAGCGAATGATAGAGGGAAACGCATCAATCCTTCGTTTGGAAAAACGGAAGGAGTAAGTCGTGTATTTTCATTCTTTAGAATATGCGTTGTTCTTTCCACTGGTTTTGTTGGTAACACATTTGTTGCGAAAACATCATCAAGCGCGAATCATTCTGCTTCTCATTGCTAGCTACTATTTTTATATGAGCTGGAATGCCTTACTCATTCTCTTGATTTTATGTTCAACTGTAGTGGATTTCCTAGCAGGTAAGCGCATATACGAAAAGCAATCCAAACGAGAAAAACTAAATTATGTAATAATCAGTTTGGTGGCAAATTTAGGACTGCTTGCCCTTTTTAAATATACAAGTTTTGTTACCCATACCATAAATGATATTGCTGGTTTTTTGGGGCTAATTCAATTGGTTGAATCCATGGGAGGCTCTTGGATGCTTCCATCCAAGTTGGATATCCCTTTACCGGTTGGGATATCATTCTACACGTTTCAAACCCTTTCTTACACGTTGGATATCTATCGAGGGGAATTAAAACCCGAACAACGGTTTTCCCGATTTGCCCTGTTTGTATCATTTTTTCCCCAGCTGGTAGCAGGACCTATTGTACGGGCAAAACAGTTTCTACCCCAATTACGTGAGCAAGTTTCGACCCAGGTGATGAAATACGATTGGGCAATATTGTTGATTATGATTGGATTGTTTAAAAAGGTTGTAATCGCTGATACGTTAGGTGTATCCTTGGTGGATCCCTTGTTCTCCAATCCTTCAGAACGCCATCCGTTTTTGGCTTTATTAGGTTGTTATGGATTTAGTTTCCAGATTTACTGTGATTTTTCTGCTTACTCTGATATCGCAATTGGATGTGCTGCGCTTCTTGGGTTCAAGCTCCCACAAAATTTCAATTCCCCATTTGTTGCTACCAGTTTACGAGAGTTTTGGCGGCGATGGCATATTTCGTTATCTACCTGGTTACGTGATTATCTGTACATAAGCTTGGGTGGATCTCGTCGGAGTCGTTTTCGAAATTATGCCAATCTGCTTATTACAATGTTATTAGGCGGCTTATGGCATGGTGCCAGTTGGACGATGATTATTTGGGGAGGGATTCATGGAGTTTCTCTTGCGGTGAATCGCTTTATTGATGAGCGAAAAGGGGATGCTCAAAATTTAAAACCGCAAAGTCGAATTGGGAAAATTCTTGGCTGGATAGTTACCTTTCATATTGTGGTGGTTGCGTTTGTGATTTTTAAAGCGACCAGCTTTCAAAATGCATGGGATGTATTTGCCCAATTAGCTGCCCCAGCCTCCTATGCACAATTTTATAACCAGATTGCAGACACCATCCCTGGAATTTTTGCGCTAATCCTTGCAGCATTCACCCACTTTTTACCAAAAATACATAAAACGAAGCTCTATTATCTGTGGGAACGAATTCCATTTTGGGGACAAGCACTATGTATTACCTTTTTAATCATGCTTTTTAAATACCTCGCAACCACAACCGAACCCTTCATTTACTTTCAATTCTAATCCTCAAACCATGACGGAGAGAGACTGTTCAATAGGTTCTTCATATTTTAGGTTGAATTAATATTGATTGTACCTTTTTTAGCTACACACTTCAGACCTTTTATAGGACTTGAAAATATTGAAGGTGGTTGGAGAACACTTCGTTTTTTGTTATGCTAAAGGAAGGGTCCCGTCGGTTGCAAAATAGGTGGTATTGGGTTATTGGATATGTTTATTTGACTAGGATTTTCTTGTTATGGAGCCCAAGCTACCAATCAATACATGCGGTCCTCTTCTTTTGATAAACGAGTTTGAAGGCTCTATAGGAAATAGCATGCGTTACCTAAGCACCAATCGCAATCTAAACGATTCTCCAACGGTTCCTCCCGTATCTTTCCCCGAAGCATTGTTTTTGGGACAGGCTCCGGATCAAGGGTTATATATGCCGGAAGAAATCCCTCGGTTTAAAGCGGGGTTGATCCAAGAGTTGAATCATCTTTCTTATCCTGAATTAGCTGCCCTATTAATCCATCCTTATATCGGCTCAGAATACATCTCCTTTGACCAGCTAATGCAACTTACAAAAGAAGCATATAGATTCCCGATCCCATTAGAACAGTTTGATAATCAATTAACGATTATGAGGTTGGATCGTGGACCGACGGCTTCCTTTAAGGATTTTGCAGCTCAGTTCCTAGCACGTATTATGGCTTACTTAAATCCTACTAAAGGAAAAACAATCATTCTCGTTGCTACATCTGGGGATACAGGAAGTGCTATTGGAGAAGCCTTTCGTGGTCTTCCTAACTTCAAAGTGGTGATTCTGTATCCATCAAACGAAATCAGTCCATTACAAAAACAACAATTGGACAGTATTGGAAAGAACGTAACCGCAGTAGAAATGCAGGGTAAGTTTGATTCCTGTCAGCGTTATGTAAAACGCGCTTTTTCCGATCCGGATTTGCAATCCCTCCCACTAACATCTGCAAATTCCATCAATATTGGACGTATTCTACCTCAGATAGTATATTACGTGTACGGATATGGGCAAACATTCCAATATGATGACCCCGCCGTTTTTGTTGTTCCTTCAGGAAACCTGGGTAATTCCCTTGGATGCGAATTTGCCAGACGTATGGGATTACCCGTGAGTCGGATCCTGCTTGCCACTAATGCAAACAATGAAGTTGCCACTTTTTTAGAAACCGGGACCTACGAAAAACTAGACCCTTCACGTGCCTGCTTATCCAATGCTATGAACGTGGGAAACCCTAGCAATTTAGCGCGCTACTTCAATTTGTTTGGTGGCACGGTAGATAAAGACGGTACGGTCTATCAGAAGCCGGATTTAGAAAAAATGCGCACCATTCTGGTATCTGAAAGTATTGATGATCGGGAAACCATAGCAACAAGTAAATCCGTAGCACAATCCCATGAAGTATTATTGGAACCGCATGGTGCTGTAGGAATGGCTGCGTGGAATCGTTTACAACAAAGGAATCCGGACATCCGAGGCATACTATTGGAAACAGCCGCACCAGGGAAATTTCCTGAATATTTTAAAAGATACCTGAATAAGGAAATACCGTTACCTCCTTCTATGAATTTGATGCTGGAGCGGAAAGCAACCTATGAAAGTATTCCCGAATCCTACGAATTATTTAAAACCCTCGTTTTGGATTATGCTACCAGCAGTAATGAATCAGGGTGAAAGGAAGAATCTAAATGGAAAAGATACGTGTATTTGCACCTGCGACGATTGGGAATATTGGGCCGGGCTTTGATGTACTTGGGTTAGCCATCCAGGGCTTGGGAGACATCGTTGAGGCTCGCAAAACAACATAGGGGGTTCATATTCAATCTGTGGAAAGTGACTATCAAATCAGTTCGGATCCGGAAAAGAATACAGCAGGGATTGCGGCAATGGAAGTATTGAATATGCTTGGTGAGTCCAGTGGGGTTGAGCTGACAATCCACAAAGGATTACCCCCAGGCTCAGGATTAGGTTCCAGTGCAGCATCAGCCGCAGCGGGAGCTTTTGCGACCAATTATTTATATGGTGCTCCTCTTGAAAAGGAAGATCTCATTTTACCGGCGACGAAGGCTGAGGAATATGTATCAGGCAGTTTTTTTGCAGATAATACAGCGCCTTCTTTGTTAGGCGGAGCCACCTTAACACGTTCTAGCCTTCCTTTGGATATCAGAAAAATTGGATATATTGATAAATTAACATTAATCGTAGTTACTCCCGAGGTGATTATTCTTACTCGGGACGCACGAGATGTATTACCAGAAAAAGTAGAGATGGAAGCGTTTGTGCATAATATGGCGAATGCTTGTTTGATTGCAGCAGCATTTGCAAAAAATGATTATAATCTGTTTGCGCGAAGTCTATCGGATAAAGCAATTGAACCCTACCGTGCAAAACTTATTCCAGGATTTGAACTTGTGAAAGAAAACGCCATTAAAGCCGGTGCTGATGGGATGGCAATCTCTGGATCCGGTCCGACTGTATTTGCTGTTACAGATAAGGGAAAACGGAAAGCAATCCTTATTGAAGATGCTATGGTTCGAAGTTTCAAAGAAGTAGGTATTGTTGCAAACAGCTGGATTACCGAAGTGGATAAGGAAGGAACACGACTTGTGGAACAAGCATAGAAAAGGGTCGCCAAACGGAGTATTTCAATGGGGGTTTGATGAAAAGGGGAAGTCATGGGTAATAGACAGCTTGTTCATGATTTTTTTGAAGAAACGTACGAAGAAGAATTCAAACATATCCGTAATCTGACTCCTGAATTGATGGATCGGATTGCCCAAATTCCTTATTTACACCTGGATTTATTTGTACTAATGAGTCCTTTTGTGGAATATAAGGATATTCATTTGGATTATGATCTCAGTTATGTATGGGAGGAAGAGACAGAGATATTGGGTTATTCTATGGTTTATTCCAATGAGGATCGAACCCAGCTCAACATGTATCGATTTGTAACCAATCCTTTTAAACGAGGGAAAGGGATTGCCACAACGTTCCTAAAAAAATTAACCTTGCGAATGAAACGCAATGCAAAAGTTCACATTTATGTTTGGCAACGGCATACCGATGTGATGGAATTTCTAACAAAGCGTGGATTCATCAAAACCAATGAATTAGTAGATAAATTATTTACATACAATCGGTTAGAAGCCACTCGGGATCAAATGGCAGGCGCAATTCGATCTATAGAAAAGCGGGGTGGACGAAAACATGAACGGATATCCAAAACCCGTCACGATGCAAAAAAAATTCTACGATTACTATTTGATATCGTTGGAGTATTGTCAGATGATAATTGTGAAAAGATCATTGAATCCGTAGAACGGGAAGCGACTGCCCTAATCACCTTGTTGAATTCGTACTATGATGAAAATGAAAATCGCATGCGAGCAATTGATATCAAACAGTTGATTGTTGAACGATTGCTTCCTATGGTGGAAGTGGCTTCGGTACCATGCAAAGTTTCCTTTACGACCGAACAAATGGTTCCCAGCATTTATGGAAACTACACCAATATATCCAACTCGCTTGTGAATTTGATGAGTAATTCATTAGATGCCATAAAAGAAGCAGATCGCGAGGGAATTATTGATATTAACTTAAGCTATGATGGTGAAACCATCCACCTTAAATTAGAAGATAATGGATGCGGGATCGAGAAATCCATGCTCGAATTGAATAAATATGGAGTCCCCAAATTTGTTGGCAGAACAACAAAACGTGCCTATCAGGGTTCTGGTATAGGAACGAAACAAGTGTTTTCTTTATTTGGGGGGCATAATATCACGGTTAGAAGCCACAAAAACCAAGGTACCCAATTCCATATTCGCATTTACCCCGCTCAATGGAAACGAACTAAAAATGAAAGCAGTTTTGAGATCCGCTGGCAGGAATTTCTTCATCTAAGCCAGATGGATTTGGAATCAACCGGGGATAATGAAGATCATATTCGTCATTTAATCTGGCAGTTACGAACAATGGAAGTGCTATGCTATGATATTATCTATAAATTTTCTCAAAGCCATAATGTACGAGATATATTTCTGTTGGTATTACGCTTTCGTATGAACAAAAGCAAGTTATCTGAATTGAATCAATCGATTGACAGTTTGAAAACAGAAAAACCCTTAATTAAAGACCAGCTGCTAACGGTTGTTAAAACGATTGTAAAATGGGAGCAATTCATCCTTAATAAAGTCGACATTACAGATTCCCTCCGTTATTCTTTATTGATGTCCTATGGAATTAGTGTAACACGAACAATGGTGTTTACTATAGATCCTGAAACAGGAGAATTCCTATGCGCCGATCGTTCCATGGTGGAGCATCGTGATTTTATTCATTATTTAAAAAAAGATATGAATCAGCTCATCCGGGGAGAATTTATGGGGGATATGAATGATACAAGCTCACCCATTTGCCTAGGGGTATGGAAGATTCATTCGGAGGACGATCTATTCGATCGGTTACGGAATATTCGCAAAACAGCTCAACTTTTTATGCGGTGGGGTGTTCGGGCTGAGAAGCAAATCACTTTTTATAACACAACCTATAATTCCTATCAACGGGATTTGGACTCCAATAAATTCCTCTCGTTGGTTTGCCTTGCCAACCTTACAGATGAGGAATTATTAACGCTAACAACACAAAAAGATGATGAACTCAACCATTTGGTTTTTTCCATCGATTAAGGATGAATCTCATACTGATGAAACAAGTACAAAGTCATTGTGAACAACGTGAAGCAATCTCTGTATAAAAAAGATTACTTCGACGCTTCGCTTCTCGCAAAGACCCTTTCTCCCTCTGAGGTTGTCTTAAATATTTTTGCATTACTTTGAGATTCATCCATCGATTAATCATGTTTTGCTTCCTATTAACTTTTTAACTATACTTAAAAGTAACTTAATTGACGCTTTTGGGTGTTATGCACCTTCATAACGCAACACCCCAAGTCAAATGATTCACAAACGAGGGTAACTCAATGAAACATTGGATGATTACATTCACCATTTTTTTTATTATGTGGGTAGGAATAGCATGTGGGGACGATCAAGCAACCCAATCTGAAGATACGGAAGAGCAAAATACGGCTGTAACCGATCCTTCCATTAAACCAGTGGGTGAAAAAGCAGTTTATACAATAACTTCTGATGATGCTGATGTTGTGGGACCTGATCATATGTATTTATATGCAAATGGCTATATCGTGTACATGACCGGACTTTCAGATACTGAAGAAGACACACATTTTGTTCATGCGTTTGGGGGAAATTACACACTAGAGAACGGGATCCTAACAATTACTCTAGATAAGAAAGCATCAGTGCTGCAACAGGGACATATGAATGCTTCAGAAAACTTGGAGCCAATACCAGGGAACAAATGGGTATCGTATCAATTTACATATGAAGAATTAGAAAATGGGTTTCGTCTTTCCAACAAACAGGAATTGCAACGAGCCTTGATTCCTCACCTAAATATTAAGGAAGGGGATTACATCGAAGGTGAACTACGGGAACCATAATTCCCATCTGATTAGTTTTATTCATTTTGGGTGGCTACAAGATGATAGATCACCCAAAATGAATCCAACCTGCTATTTGGATGTAACCGCCTGGCTGCCAATTGTTAGGGTAATGGTTCCTTCTGTAACCGGTTCTGTAAATCTAATTCCAATGCGTACCGGAACTTCATCATGTGGAATCTCCGCTGTCAGATAATCTTCTTCGATTGTTAGTTCATGATCCCCTCCGTCCACATAAACAAATACGGTTTCTCGTTGTTCAGTAAACTTAAGCACGTGTTTTTCTACGAATTCCCAATCTGAAAAGGTAATGATTGCAGTTTCAAATGTTTGGGGAGAACTAAAGCGAACATGATCTTCTACTTTTAAGATTTCGGAATCGGATCGGGAGTATGCAAAGGTTCGCGTAAGATCTTCCAATTCAGGGACCGTATAGGCTTTCGTTAATTTCATTTCGATGTAATCTTTTTCCTGAGTGAACGAGGAGGAAATCACTTCACCTTGAGCTTGATAACCGGGTTCTTGTAATTTTCCAGCTACTAGTGGTACGGGATGTCCATAGGAATTAAGAACATCGCTTTCGTACCGATCTTCACTAAAGGTACGCTTCGTATACACCTCGCTACCGGGATCCACTAATAGCAATTCGTCGTTTACTGCAACCACATAACTTCCTACATCATTATGATTGTGATGCTCGGAATTATGTCCGGCTTTAAGAGCAACCGATAAACCGGTTGGTTTTTCGGAACGTAGAACATACACTCCAGCTTCATCAAAGGAACTATGTAACGCTTCCTCTCTTCCCATACTAGTGGAATCAGCGGGAATGGGTTCTGAAAAGAAAGAAGGAGGATCTAATTCTAAAAGGGAAATCGCATACAAACTATATTGATAGTAGGGATCCTTTTCCGTCCAACGCTTAGATGTTAAGTGATAACGTTTATTCAGATAATACATATAAATATCTGAAGGTTTAGAATTCATATGGCAATCAGCAAAAGCGGGATATACACCTGGATTTATCTCAATCCGCATGGGGAATGTCGCAATTTTCTGTACAAATGGATTATCCATTAAATCAATCTGATTCATTGTTGCTCGCTTTACAACCTCAGCAAGGAATATATAGTGCCCGAATCCATAATTCCAATAGCCAATCCCTTCGGAACAGTACCCATCATTCGTAAATCCTCGAAGAAAATTACGGCTATACAATAATGCTTTTTGTAAAAGAAATGCACGTTCCTGTTTCGAATCAACAAAAGTAAGAACGGCTCCCATCGTACCAGCAAAACACACGCTATTCCAGTTATTCGTTCCCATCATCCACCAATTTAGCTCACGTTCCCCTTTCATCATTGCTTGGAATGGTTCAATCACGCGTCGAGATACTTCCTGTTTAATCAAATCCTGAACTTCCTTCGGTAAAGTATCTCCAAGTAGTGCATAAATAGTGGAAAACACAAAACCAGTTCCGGCCGCTCGAAGATCGATATCAATTTGTTCACCATGAAAATTTCTTAATCCTCTATCATGTGCAGGAAGGACCCATGTCGTTTCATTTCCCACGGCTTTAATCACATCGATGAGTTTAGGAAGATAAGTACCCTGGTTCGTAGCACACTCAGCAAG
>CAYPZJ010000079.1:0-16137 GCA_964414635.1 uncultured Spirochaetia bacterium | reverse complement strand
TGGTGTGGAGGGTTTGGATAAACTTGCTACTGTAAAACCTCATGTAATTCTGTTGGATCTCGTTCTACCCGACATGCCTGGGGAGGAACTATTAGATCGTATGAGAACTGTTGAGGTGGATTCCTTCCCCATAGTTATCGCTGTTTCTGCCGACACCACCGCACTGGAACGATTACAGAAGACACATCCAATCGAGGGTTATCTCAGTAAACCGTTCCAGGAATCGACTTTGCTCCGTTTATTAGAGCAAAATTTGCCCATCACCCTCTTATATCGAAATGATGAAGAAATCCAGACCACCCCCGATCAACAGGATTATCAATCAATTGATTATCCTAACCATCTTCCCCATAAGAATTTGATACGCCAGTTATATGAATACGCAGATGATGGAAACATCACCGCCATTTACAGTCTGATTAACCAATTAAACCAAAGAGACACCACGACATCTTTATTTATTCAACGTGTACAACAATATGCCACTGGCTTTCAATTAAAGAAACTAAAACATTATTTGGAAACAATTTTAGACAGCAACGGAGAAACATTTTCATAACAAATGAATTACATTGAGATGTCATAGAATAGAACTATTGACCACTTAAAATTATGAGAGTTATTAATCCAGGATTCATTTCGGCTTCGCTCAATGAACGTGCACTGAGCGAAGTCGAAGTGTAGAACAATTTTAGTTGTCCCAAGGTTTGAGGGCATCTCCCAAAAAATAATTTACGCAGTCATTTGCGAACAAAGTGAAGCAATCTGTTTTTTGGAAGCAAGATCACTTCGTCGCTTCGCTTCTCGTGATGACGATTTTGCGTATATTTTTTATTGGGTAAACCCTAGGTATTTTACAATTCTGGAGGTTTTATTGAAAATTTTTCAGACAATCAAAATATTTCTGTTCTGCCGCATCATACGCTGCGTTTTGTTCATCCGTAAAAGCCGGTTTAACCTTCAGAGCATCCAAAGTTAGTTGTGATAAATCTGAATTGGCTTCCAAAAAAGGTTTTAGTGCATCCGGTTGCTCGGCAGGTTTCACCCCTTTTGATTGTTCGGCTAGCTGGCAGAAACTTTCCACCTTCTGTTCAAATGATTGAAGAAAACTGGTTGCTTCTGCTGGATCAGCTTCCAATTTAACATCCACAACAACATCCTCTGGAGGAGTCGTAGGTGGGGTTTCGTTGGGTTTGGAATTGTCCAACTCATTCGCAGTTGGTTCGGGTTGTTCGGTGTTTGTAGGTTTAGAGTTCTGGTTGGCTCGGTTGTCTTTTGTTTGATTGCAAAAGGCTAACGAACAGGCTAGCCCAACGATAACTACTAAACTCAAGATTTTCATATGGAGTGTCATAAAATACCTCCTTAAAGTTTTCATAACTACCAAGTTAGAAGGTAATAAAAAAAGGCTAAAGGTAATATCCTAATCCTTTGTTTTTTAATAGATCATGTTTCAAATAATAAAGCACATTTCCTGCCATAAGGATCATGCTTATTTAGGAGTATCAAATGCTGGAACAACTTGATCGGTATCGCTATCGTATACGAAAACAAAAGCACCCGGGGATGCAGGTAGATGGAATCCTCTACACCGACGAAACCATGTTGGGTAGTATTCAAAAAGATGGAACACTCCAGCAGGTAATCAACACCGCCATGCTTCCAGGACTGGTTGGAACATCTTTGGCGATGCCAGATGCCCATCAGGGCTATGGTTTTTGTATTGGAGGTGTCGCCGGTGCGGATATGGAAGAGGGTGTGGTGAGTTGTGGTGGTGTTGGATTTGATATCAATTGTGGCGTACGCCTATTGGCTTCGAATTTACATGCAAGCGATGTAGTTTCCCAAATAAAACCTTTGGTTGATCAATTCTTTCGTGATATTCCTGTAGGAACAGGGAAAGACCAGCAACCGGCTTTATCAGATAAAGATATGAAACAGGTACTTCAAAATGGAGCTGCTTGGGCTGTAGAAAGAGGATATGGAACGCCTCAAGATTTAGATTACATTGAATCCCGGGGCACCATTCGTGATGTAAATCCTAATGATGTGAGTACACGTGCACAGGATCGGGGACGTACTCAATGTGGAACCCTGGGTTCTGGGAATCATTTTATTGAAATTCAGCAGGTTGAAACAGTTTATCAACCAGAAATTGCCCAGGTTTTCGGCTTGCATGAGGATCAATTAGTGGTGATGCTTCATACCGGATCCCGGGGATTAGGTCATCAGGTTTGTACCGATTATCTTGCAATCATGCAACAAGCCGTATCAAAATATGGAATACGCATCCCCGATCGGCAATTAGCTTGCGCACCCATTTCTTCACCGGAGGGACAAGCGTATTTAAGCGGGATGTCAGCTGCTGCCAATTACGCGTTTGCAAACCGACAAATTCTTACCCATCTAATTCGAAATGCTATCGTTAGAATACTCGGTTCTGAGAGTATTTTACGTGTAGTATATGATATAGCTCATAATATTGCAAAAGTGGAAAGCCACCAGGTGGGTAACAGTACACATCAGGTATTGGTGCATCGGAAAGGTGCTACCAGAGCATTCCCCAAAAATCACCCCGAGCTTCCTTCGGCATATCAAACCGTTGGACAACCCGTGCTCATCCCTGGAAGTATGGGCACCCGCTCTTATGTTCTTGTTGGAAAAGAACGAGCTATGATGGAAACCTTTGGTTCAGTTTGTCATGGAGCAGGAAGACTTTTCAGCCGATCGCAAGCAAGAAAGAAAGAAACCATGGGTGCGTTAATGAATCATATGCGCTCCCATAACATACACTTAAAAGGCCAGAGTAAAGCAGGCTTATTGGAAGAAAGTCCCATTGCCTATAAAAATGTGGATAACGTGGTGCAGGTCGTTGTGGAAAGTGGACTTGCTGACCTAGTAGTACGATTAAAACCCATGGGGGTTATTAAAGGCTAAGGTGCATTTAAATTTACTTCTATTGGGTTTCCCAAAGAGTCGGGTGCAGCATTTAGAATGATTAACCCGTCTCCCTTGTATCCATCCAATCCATCCCAATCTACTTCGTGGGTTTCATAGTCTACTCCAATATAATGCAGGGGTTCGGTTGGAACAGAAGGTTGAGTTAATGGCATCGGTATCAGTAGAAAACCACCCGGATTAAGCGGTACAGTTCCAGTTAGATGTGTTTCCCATAAACTTGGATGGTGGGATGTACTATCCAAAGTCAACTGATTCTTAAACCCATAGATTCCCTCCCCTTCTCTTAATACAACCGCAAGCGCAAATGATCCCAATAATTGCAGCCAATTATCGTTTTGGGAAATAATCTGGTGGGCTCGCGCTACTTGTAGGATATTTTCGAAAGAATTTATTTCCGGGTTGGTTGTAATATCCCTGAAAATTTGATACCCCCCAATAATGCTATGAATCCGTAGGTATTGAAAAAACACATAACTTAAGGCATAGTCATTAATACTATCCCACCAAGTAAATAATGACCAACCATCTTTCAAATGAGAAAGGGGATACGCATCACAGGTGGTACTTCCTGGATCCTGCTTGAAAAATGTTATCAGATCCATCAAAGGATGTTCAAGAAAAGCGTGTTCCGCTGCTTGTGCAATCCCTTCATCCACCCAGATATCCAGTTGTTGTGGAAAAAGATAGGCATCCGTAAGCATGGCAGGAGTGATGGTATCGGGTAGCAATTCGGGGTGTAGTTTAAACAAGCGAAAAGAAAGATGTGCCATATGATAAAACTCGTGGGCAAACGTGGATATTGCTCGGTTCGTTTGGATATCTCTCGTTAGATCCGTTGGGTATAAATCCATATAGTATATATTTTGACTGGACCCATATTCAAAATCGAAAAACATCATAGGATCAAAATATCCCTGTACGTATTGCGGGAAACTTGAACTATAGGGATCTCGAATATCAAGTAGGAGAATCGTAATGGGAATATGTTCTTCCCATATGGAAGGGGTAACAAATTTCTGGGTTATTAGATCATAAATGGAATCATCAAACAAAGTAAGTAATGTATGGATGTCAATCTGCGACGCTTTATCCAGGTTGTTGGATTCTATGTAAATGGAACCATGTGTTCCAGAAATGATTTGATATGCTTCTACAGGATAGTAAGAATAAATAGCCGATTCGTTAATACACCCCTCATCATATACAGCATTCAAGTCAACTGCATAAAATGTTGTCCGCTCAAGTGGGATAATACCTGGTGCGTCCTCATGGGAAAAGCAGGAGATTACGCTGCTTAGTAATATACAAAAAAGAAAGAGGGTTTTATTTGGTGGCATTCTTCTATCCAGATTTTATGAACCGATAGATCATAGACATAATCACCTATAGAAATGATTCACAAATCAGATCGATTCTTGTATGAAAAGATATACAAAACGATGGATCCGGCGAAGCAGTTATACTGAACATGATTCAGAATATGTATTTGCTATCTGGAGCTACCAAAAACGAGTTCAACATGAGAGGTTCACAGAAATAGATGTTGATGCGTGCTAGCGTCCTTTTGGAGTTATACTATTTACGTAACACAACAAAGAAATTCCGATTCCCACGTCTGAATTGGATCATAAAAGAATCCGTATCTTCATTTCGTTCGACAAAGGTACGTAACTGATTTAGGGAATGGAACTCATCATAATTGATTGCCAGCAACAAATCACCACACCGAATCCCACTACCTGCGATGGAATCATCGACTGCAAGTATCACTAATACCGTTTGACTACCTCGTCTGGTCTGAATTTCACGTTCGCCAATCGTAAACCCCATCCAAACTAAATGATCCTCGTGCACTTCTGGATTCTGAGTTATTTGTTCTGTTTCACGACTTGCAATGGTTACTTGCACCGTCAAGCGTCTCTTATTCCGAATAACCTCTACTGACACCGTACTCCCTACATCCAGATTAGCAACCGCTGTAAAAATTTCCGAGCGGGAATGGATATCCATCCTGCCAATCTTTGTGATGACATCACCTGCTTCAATTCCCGCTTCCTCGGCAGGCGATCCTGGGACGACCTCGGAAACAATTACACCGGCGTTGGTTTCTATCCCTAAGTGCTCAGCAATTTCCGAATTAATGGCTTCTGGTACCACGCCAAGATATCCCCGCGTTACTTTACCATCTCGGACTAACTGATCCGCAATCCGTTTAGCAATATTAATGGGAATAGCAAACCCAATACCAATATTCCCCCCGGATTGGGATAGAATAATCGTATTTACTCCGATAACTTCACCATTAATATTTAGTAGCGGTCCCCCACTATTACCACGATTAATAGGGGCATCGGTTTGGATGTAACTGGTGAATGGATTTTCTGTATTCGCAATCTCCGTTCGCCCTTTAGCCGAAATCACTCCAAATGTTACAGTACCAGTTAATCCAAAGGGGTTTCCAATGGCAATTGCAAAATCACCTACCTCAATAGATTGGGAATCCCCAATCCGTGCATAGGGTAAGTCTTCATCGGATTCAATACGAATCACTGCAAGATCTACCAGTGGATCCGTACCAAGCAGTTCTGCTGAATACTCCCTTCCATCCTGCAACGTTACCTGAATCTCAGTAGCATTCTCCACCACATGGTTATTCGTGATGATGTAACCTTCGGGTGAGAAAATAAATCCGGTTCCCAACACGTGCTGGGGTTCCATCTGTTGGGGACCTTTAAAGAAAAAATGGAAAAACGGATTCATTTGCATGGATGACTCAACCGACGCTTTGATATTTACGACAGCGGGAGTTGCTTCTCGTGCAACCTGCCGAATTGCTGTCTGGAAGGTTTCAACTATATTTGCTTCTTCAGTAGTCAAGCTTACAGGCGGGCTATCCGAATCCGCATATAGATTCAACGCTGAAAAAGAAAGCAGCTGGAGAACTGCTAAGAAAAAAGCGAGTTGAATGAGGATTGGTTTTCTAGGTTTCGTTGCTTGTAACATAGTGATTTCCCTTTCAACTAAGATTGACTATACTCAACTGACCTGGTACAATTGCTGGTACATGAACTCTCCACGGTACCAAATACCATTATTGCTAACTCTGGTGTGAGTAAGCCTTCTATTAAAGGATAAACACCTGTTTGGAGGGGATAGTACTTAAAATAGGAGCAGGAACACTCGTTAGTATGCAACTAATGAACATCGAACGTGGCGCTGAAAGCACCACGTTCTCATTAATACGTTTTGGTGAGAAAATCGTTGTTGATAGAAATGTAGGTTTCCCTTACTATAAGGTTCTCCTACATAAATCATTAAGTATTATTCAGCAGGCTGATCTGCTTCGGTAGTATTAATTTGGTGTAGCTTCGCCATCCGCTTCAGGTACTGCTTCGTCTGTGGTAGGTTCAATATTCTCGTCAGAAACCTCTTCCAACCCTTCTTCTGCTAATTCTTCCGTTGATGTTGCTGGTTCGGTTGCTTCCGTTGTCTCAGGTGTTTCTGCTTCAACGGATTCGTCTTCCAAGTCCATTTCAACCGTATCAAATTCTGTTGTTTCTGCAGTATCTGCGGGTTCTGCTTCATCCTCTAAATTGAGTTCTTTCCCTTTATAGCCCTTCGTATTAGGATTCTGCGAATATACACGATGTTTTTTAAAGAAGTAAAAAGGCATCGAATAAGACAAATAAAATTGAATCCCCTGCGATTGGATACCAGGAAGATTGAGCTCATAGTTAGGATCGTTAATCAGTCCAGCATCGCTAAGGCGTCGATCCAATCCCAATGGGACAACGAAGTTTGTTTTTCCTTGATCGTTGGTATAGATCTCTTTGCTGCTTGGAAGGATTTCCTGGGAAAATTTTACTTCTAAGGTTATTTCACCATAATCAAAGAGGTAGGAAAGTGTTAATCCTGCTTGGAAACCAGGGGTATAAATATCAAAACCATATTTATCATCCTCATCCAATGCCCGATCTTCTAGGTTTGTCGTGTCACGAGTCATATCATAGAAGTAGTACGTATATCCTGTATCCAAATGTTTATATTCTGCAGATAAGAAAATATTCGATTCAAATCCTGCGATAATCCCAGGAATGAGCCAGCCTGCCCCAATGTCGAATCCACGAGCATATCGAAATTTTACAAAGAAAGGTATTGCAATATAATCGGCATTCACTTCGCCATTAAAGTTGACACCGCCCGGGAGATCCGCTTCTGTTGCATCGGCATCCTCTAATTTTGCGCCGTCTAATGCTGACCATTTGGCTCCTTTTTGAACGTAATAGGCATCCAACATAAAACCAAGATCGAACATCCCGTTTCCAAAATGAAAAAGATTGTTTTCAATGGTGATTCCGACACCAGGAGTAAATCGTAGACTACTCCATGATTGTGGTATCGCTTGCAAACCGCCTCCACCTTTCACACCAACCTTGAACTCTAGAAGAGGTTTTTCGGCAAAAAGCCCACTTTTATACGTAGCTTGGGAAAATGCCTGGGTCGTGCAGAAAACGATGATCCCTAAGATCAGTCCAATAACTACCAGTCTTCTCATAAACATCCTCCAATTCACGAATGCGTTTTGTTTCCATAGTATCGAACAAACTCAATCCAAAATTGAATTCGCCCTGATTATGTCTAATATAATAATAACATGGGTCATACAAAAAATCAATCAACTTTATGGTTTTCGCCTATTTTTTATTTATATCTCCTTCCAAAATCCTGGTGAATCGAAGAAAGCCCTTATCCAGTCTTTATATGTATAAAAATTGCCAATTACTTTTTTAGGATTTTCGTTGGGTAAAAAAAATATTATTTTCCTCGTGGAAAAAGGGAATTTATAGTTATACTTTGAATATCCCTTATTTTTAAGGAGGTGGGTTATGAGAACTTTGCTGTTTCTTTCCTTATTTTTAATCGTCGCAATGACACTGGCACTGATGCCTACGACACCCGTTGAAGGAGATGGCCAGCGCCCTTCGGTCGGTTTTTTTTCCTTTAAAGGGCTCGTGGTAATTACAAACCCGGAAGCGCCCCCCCGAGCGTACCCGAATCAAAATGCCAATGGACAGAGAGTTTTAGAACACTTTTTAAAAGGAAACTATCAAATTCCTTCAAATATCATCAGCCAAAATTTATTACAAGGGAGATCAGGGAAAGACAATGTACCTGGTCAGATCCCCATTTATGCAAATGACACGATTTACACGGTAACACCCGATTCTGTTGCGCATGTAAATTTAAACAACGGTGGATTGATCTGGATGACGGAGATTTCAGGGATCCGGATTCCTGATCGCGTAGTAAATATTCCCCAGAATTCGAACGCCTATCTGGCAGCACAATTCGGTAATGTTCGTGTTCGTGTCAACAATTATCGAACCCGAACAGATGAATACCAGGTTATTACACCCTCTACAGTGGCAGGAGTGCGGGGTACAGAATTTATGGTTGGTGTGGCTGTAACAGGTTCTGTTAATACAATGGTTTTTGATGGTACCGTACGCGTTGTACCCGATGATCCCGACGATGCAGAAGCCATTTCTGAAAATCAAGGGGTTAGCGTAGATCTGGGAGGACGTCCTAGTTCTACAGTAACCGTTTCTGATCCTCAACAAATTCAGGAAGTAAATGCTGAATTTCAAGCAGAAGAAACGGCCGTAGCAGAAGCCGATCCCGTTGGAACCATGGAACAGATTAACACTGTTATGGTGAAAATTAAAGATGGAAATCAAGAAGCTGCAAGTGAATTGGACGACGCAGCTGCTGAAGCTGAACAAATAGCGGAAAGCGGGGCGGAAGCTCTTCCTGAAGACTCTATTGTGGAATTGGAAGCTGTAGATGCAACCATCGCAACCAACGATAATCGCAATGAAGCACTGCAAGGCTTGGCAGCGGGTATTGCCGAACAGAATCCCGACAACGAACAGGTTCAACAAGCTTATTCTCAAACCGTCACATTATACGGAGATAATAAGCAAATTCGTGAGGAATTTGGGGATCGAATCGCTGCGATGTCCGAACGGATTGATCGATTCGTACAAATGCAAGAAGAAAAATTCGATCGATTCACAGGTGGCGAGTTAGATTTTTAATCCATTATGCCAGCATAGTATTGTTAAATCAGGGCAGTTTCATTTGAATATCCAACCGAAGCTGCCCTGATTACGTTAAATCTATTACTCGTTTAGAAAAAAATACATGAGTTCACCATTAACCGCAGGACAAATTGCATCGAAACTAGATGCAGAGATACTGGGCGATGAATCCATACCTATCCACGGTCTAGGGACATTAGAGCATTCATCTGACTCGGATATCTTCTGTATTACCGACCGAAAAATAATCAATAAAATTAATCGATATGAATTTGCTGCAGTCGTTACTCCAAAAGCTATCAAGACACTTCAAAAACCCCAAATCATTTATGATAATCCCAAGAAGGCATTCGCTTTTTTATTAGAATGGCTATTTCCTACCAATTATCCAGAACGAAACGTTAGTAATCGAGCCAGTATTGCGGATACCGCAATCGTGGGAAAAAATTGCTATATTGGGGAGTTTGTTGTAATCGGTGAACATGTAACTATTGGTGATGGCTGTTTTATTTATCCTAATACAACGATTTATGATTATTGTAGCATCGGTTCCAACTGTGTAATCCACAGTAATGTGACCATTTATGACCATAGTCAAATTGGGAATCGATGTTCAATCCATGCGGGCACAATAATTGGATCAGATGGGTATGGATTCTATCAAGAAGCAGATCAACATTTTAAAGTGCCCCAACGAGGGAATGTGATTATTGGGGATGATGTTGAATTGGGTAGCAATTGTTGTGTCGATCGGGCTACTGTAGGAAGTACTCGGATAGGTAAAGGTAGTAAATTTGATAATTTAGTTCAGATCGGGCATAATGTAGAAATCGGAGAAAATTGTTTATTCGTGGCACAAGTAGGTGTGGGAGGAAGTTGTATTTTAGGGAATAATTGCATTCTTGCAGGTCAGGCAGGAATTGCGGATCACATAAAAATTACGGATCGGGTAATCATTGGTGCTCAATCGGGATTGGGTGATAATATCCAAAAACCAGGGAGCTATTTCTTGGGAACCCCTGCCAAAGATTTCCGATTAACACATCGATTATATGGGGCGTATGAATATATCCCAGACTTACTCAAACGGGTGAAACGTCTAGAAAAATTATTAGAACAGCAGAAGGGAGGTTCGGATGAATGAACCGAATCCAGAACAAGAAACGGTACTCGATTCTGAGCAAATTAAAGCCTTAATTCCTCATCGGTATCCATTCCTTTTGGTAGATCGGATTACTAAAATGACCGATGATACGTGTACGGGTTATAAGAATGTAACCATCAATGACAATTTTTTACAGGGCCATTTCCCTGAAAAAGCCGTTATGCCGGGTGTCCTAATCATCGAGGGAATGGCACAAACGGGAGCTGCATTTTATAATCATAAACAAGGTACACGGTCTGACAAACTCATCTTTTTCGCCGGTATTAACAAAGCAAAATTTCGAAAACCTGTTTTCCCTGGTGATCGGTTAGTTTATGAAGTCCAAATCCTTCAAATTCGAAGCGTCATTATGACTTTTACCGGTAAAGCCTATGTCGATGGGAAATTAGCCTGTGAAGCAGAAATGATGGCTTCACTCGTTGATAAATAATGGGGCGAGTATTAGCAATCGATTGGGGTGAAACACGAATTGGATTTGCTATTTCTAATTCCGAGCAGGGGATCGCATTCCCTCGAGATGGGTTGGATCTATCAAGTATTCCAAAATCACAACGACTACGATACTTTATTGAGTATTTAGATTCCCTTCTCAATCAGGAACAAATTAAAGCTATTGTTCTCGGGTACCCAAAAACCCTCAGTGATACAAAAAGCGAACAGACAAAACGAGTGGATGAAATCCATCAGGTGTTATGTGAAACACTGGATGTTCCAATTATGTTGTGGGATGAGGCTTTTTCAAGCAAAGAAGCCAAAGAACTGCTACGTAATCGTGGCATCACACATAAAAAAAGGAAAAGCAAAATCGACAGTCATGCAGCTCGTATCTTTCTTCAGTCCTATCTTGATGCGCACCACCCTTCTTCTTGTTAAGAGCATGTCGTTTTTGTTTGAAACGAATAGCACCTCCTAAAGGTTTTCTAGGAATGCTGAATGCATTATTCATGCTTTCTATTCGTATAGCTGATTGCATGATCGTTGATCGGTTTTATTTGTAAGGGTAACCGCATGGAAGAAAATTCATCTAATCCCTTATCCTTTGATTCTCGTAAAAGCGTTGTTTTGCTTGCAGAAGATAATATCATCAATCAAAAAGTGATTCAGCGGATGCTTGCAAGGCTTGGATATGAAGTGATGATTGCAAACAATGGCAAGATCGTTTTGGAGATTGTAGAGCAGGAACAAATCGATCTTATCTTGATGGACTGCCATATGCCTATTATTGATGGTTTGGAAGCCACCGTAGCAATTCGAAAGCGATCCGATCAAAAAAAAGATACACCGATTTTAGCACTATCAGCCGAAGTGGAAGAGACGAGCAAACAAATTTGTTTAGAATCGGGTATGGATGATTTTGTTATGAAACCGGTTGAACTGGATGAACTAAAAGCTAAATTAGAAGCGTGGCTGGGAAAACGTACTTCATAACATATGATGTTTAATATTATAAAAATACAGAGGGATCCTCCCAGCCAAGTTTGATCTAGACGCTATGATCCTTATTTTGTGGAACCAAAACCAGGTTTAGGTGCTTCGGTGTCTAATTCTGTATTACATGCTTCTGGTGCGGTTTCAAATGCTTCGCAAACTTTCTTTAACAACGCGTTTGGATCACGCTGTTCACTGGAAATCACTTTTCCATTAATCACCAAAGTAGGGGATCCTTTCACACCGTATTCCTCGCACTCAGCTGCATTTAATGGGAATGGTGGAAATCGTCCTTTCCAATCCGCTTTTTCAGGATCCTTAAACATTTCTGTAATTTTCAATTCCGTATCCGTTTGTTCTACACAGCTATTTATTGCATCGGCATCAATTCCCAAGGTTTCAATACATCGCTCTGCATCTCCATCTTCAAGAAAACATTCGAGATAGGGAAAAAACTGATCTGTTGCCGTGTTTTCAATACAGTGCTGACGTAACTGTTCCTGTAATTCTTTTTCTCCGTGCATTGCATAATCCACAAAGCGTACTTGAAAATCGATTGCATCCCCTAGTGTTTTAGCAACGGGTAATAGTCCTTTTAGTATTTGGGTGCCATAGGGACAATGACTCATGACAAAGGCTTTTACAACCGGTTTTTCTGATTTTGGAGCCGGTTCTTGCTGCTCGGCTCTTATTCGATCTTGTTCGGCTTTCTGATCTTTTATACTTTGGATATTCATTGCATTGGGGAAAAATAGCGCACCATCTTTAGTCATATAGGATTCAATCGCTTGCCCATCTAATCGAAGCGCCACTTTATAAAGACCGTATTCCGATACAATACTTTGGAATTCTGCGTTCTGTCCTGGACGGGTGAGATAATTGGTAATAAAATCCATCGCATGGTTTTCCGCTTCTTCCATACTCAGCGTTTCCCCTTCCGTCGCTGTGTTGCCTGAATCTGCGTCTCCATTGGCATCTCCCTGGGTTGCTTGATTACATCCTATACTTCCACTGAGTAGGATGACGAGGATGATAAGCATGGATATGATTGATCGGTACGTCGTATGCATTAGATTTGGATTCATTCAAAACTCCCTTTGAGTTGTTACTCATTTTAGTTTCTTCCCTTGGAATATACTGATAAATCACCATCCTGACAAACAGATTTGGATGAATCTCCAAGTAATGTGAAATAATTAAGACAACCTCTGAGGAATAAAGCATCGTTGCGAGAAGTGAAGCGACGAAGCAATTTTTATTTAAAGAGAGATTAGCTTCACTTGGTTCGCAATGATTGTGTTTTTGATTCATCACTATGAGATTCACTCAATAGATTTCTAACCCTACCCAAACACAATGATTGTCAATCCTATATATTTTGAGTATACTTGTCAACAGATGGAATCAGCATTCATTCGTTTCTAAGCATATCAATTCAGAACACTAGTTATCTATAGCACTCGTTTCTGCGTTATATTCGAAACGAAAAGAATGAAAAATCTGGAGTTCTAATGATTTACCGTATGTATGGCGAAACAGGAAAGAAGGTATCCGCCCTTGGTTTTGGTGGTATGCGTTTTGAACAGGTCGATGAACATGGCACATGTGTGGAAATGATGCTCCATGCAGCGAAAGGCGGGGTTAATTACTTTGATACTGCTCCCGGATACTTTAGCAAACGTAGTGAACTTGTATTCGGGAAAGCCTTTGAAGAATTTAGACGGCAACAGATTCCATACTATCTTGCAACAAAAACCTTTAAATCCACTGAAAAAGAGATTCGTGAAGAGCTGGATGAGCAATTGAAACGGATGAATGTCCAGCACATTGATTTTTACCATATCTGGTGCATTACATCTCTGGATAATTGGCACGAGCGGAAACAAAACCAGATCCTTAAAGCGTTCCAAAAAATTAAGGAGGAAGGTTTAATCCATCATATTTGTATCTCCAGCCATTTAGTAGGGGATCAAATAAAGGAATTGTTGATGGAAGGGGTCTTTGAAGGGGTTTTATTTGGATATTCTGCGTATAATTTTCAGCATCGACAAGCTGCATTTGATGCGATCCGAAAGCACAATCTTGGCTGTGTTGTTATGAATCCACTGGGTGGGGGATTAATCCCTCAGAACCCCGAGTTGTTCTCCTTTTTAAAAACACAACCAAAAGAAACGATTACCGAAGCGGCAATTCGCTTTTTACTCGCACATACGGATATTACCGTAACCCTTGTTGGATTTGGAAATATCAATCAAGTCACCGAAGTGCTGAATGCTGTTCATGGGTTTGACCCCGCCCTCATCGATCAGTTGGATTCTCTAAAAACCAAAGTTCCTCACTCCTTTGACGGCATCTGTACGGGTTGCCAATATTGTGAACCATGCCCAGAAGGAATTCCAATCTCGAAATTTATGGACGCGTATAATCAAAAACTGCTGGGAGAGTCTGTAAATGGAGTGTTGGATCGATTAAAATGGCATTGGAATAAACCCATCGATCTAATTGACAATTGTGTGGAATGCGGAAACTGCGAAGAAGACTGTACCCAGCATTTAAATATCATCGAACGGCTCAAAGAAATCCGGCATATGAAACCGGCTAAATAATCGGAACCCCCAAGTGAATCAACTTGTGAACCACTTGGATAAGTGGTAATCCGCGCAGACTGAAATAGTCTCCTTCAATTCGTTCAATAAAGGCGACCCCTTTGCCTTCTACCTTGATTGATCCTGCGCAATCCATTGCTTCACCCGTTTCAATATACTGCTGGATCGCTTCATCTGTATAATTACGTAGCTGAACACGAATTACTTCGACTCCCGTATATTCCCGATTGCTACGTGTATCCAGAAGGCAATACCCCGTAAAGAAGCGTTGCGTTTTCCCCCGCATCCGTTGGAGCATTAAAAAAGCTTCCTCTTTATTTTCCGCTTTGCTTCCCACAATCCCCTCAAACTCGTATACCTGATCCGATCCAATAATAATCGCATCGGTAAACTGGTGTGCCACGCTCCGAGCCTTCCCTATGGAAAGCTCGGTTACCAACTCTGCTGGACTCAGCGTTTCATTGAAATATTCCTCAAAATGGGGCGCCACAACGGTGTAAGGGATTTTCAATTGATCTAATAATTCTTTTCGATATGGAGATGTCGAAGCCAATACGACACGCAACCTGTTATCCATACTGATTCCTTTTTCTGAATATCATTGCATTTTTGTTGTTATCCACTGAGACTCCCTTTAATCAACGTTTCAAATAATTTCATTCCGCAAAATACAACTATAATATAACGCAAAAAACGTTTTAGTTAAGGATCAGTGTAAGAAACGCTTCAAATATCCATTCCAAAATTAATCATGGAAGGTTTAAAAGTTATAATTTACGGTAATGTAGGGCGCTCCTTGGTAGGAAACATAAGCTGGATCATTGATAAGTGAAAAATTGAATCCTACTCCCAAGGTTAAGAACTTCAATATCCGAAAGTCGGCATTCACACCAGCGGCTGCAGTAAAAAAAGCAACCGTATTCGTCGCTTCTGCTCCGGTAACCATGTCAGAAAGCGAAACATTCATAATAGCAAGCCCTACATGGAGCGTTGGAATAACACGGATTCGACTCCCAAAATAAAATGCATAGCCCACCGTCGCATAAATAGGTAGGATATGAACAAGGATATCCACGTCATCATTAATCCCACTCATATTGGTATAGCTTAGTTCTCCACCTATGACAATTCGAGGTAGCAGGGGAAACCCCATTCGATAGGTAGCTCCAAAATAGGCAAAGGTGGATCGGGATGCCAGATTCTCTGACTCGACATCTTCTTTGGATGTTAATGCAAATTGAAAATTGTATCCACCCTGAATCCCAATCGTTTTTGGAAACGCATATTTCTCTCGAGGCTCCTCTGGTTCTTTGGGTTGGCGAGCTGCTTCCGCTTCGAGTCGCGCTTCTTCCTCTTTCCGTTCAATATATTCCTGTTTCCGTTTCTCCAAATCTTCCGAAAGTTTTTCTTCTTCTTCTACCAATTCGCCTGACTCCCGATTGTACTTCTGAAGTACGACTTCCTTAAATTCATTCGTAATATTATCAACCGTACCATAAATATCCCCCGATAACCGTGTCTGAAACGATTGTTGCGCAACCACTTCTTTCATTGCAATCGAAAGCACCGATAATTCAATATCTAACATATTATTTTCTGAATTAGTCGTGTACGAACCAAAGAGAATGATATTCGCCGTTGTTGACGCGAAGAATCCCATCATTACATCCTCTTCGAGTATCGTATCCAACGTAAATCCAACCGTTTCCGCCGCTTGAGCGGATTCTTCAACAGAGATCACATGAAAGGAATCGGATGTTTCCAAACTGGTATACACCGATTGCATAATCATTTCCGAAAGATAACTATAATTGGGATCCTCTGTTATATTGATGAGTGGAATAAATGCAAGCGTATTCATATCCGGTCGCCCAAC
>CAYPZJ010000078.1:6013-16170 GCA_964414635.1 uncultured Spirochaetia bacterium | reverse complement strand
CATTACAGCTACAAATGAGTCAATTGACATTATTAGAACATGAATCAGCGCGTTCATTCGGTTTCGACTCCACTAGCTCGGTCCTACTCCTTTGTTTGACAAATGTTACTACCTTTGAGATAAGCCAACAGGAAGTGGAGAAACAATTAAGAGAGGAACAATTACGTAATCGCTTATTGAATCTGTACCATACAGAACTGATTCGCGTAGTTGGTGCTTATATTCAGTCGCGTGTTATTGCATTGCAAAAAGCATCCAGTCAATATACTAACGATCTATATAAGGAAATTTTTGAGTGTCTGAGAAAATATCAGAACCAAAAAGTTGGACAAAAGAAATTAAAGGACAGCGTGGCACAAGTTCACCAATTCTTTGCACCTTTTGGAAGTTTAAAAGGAATCTCATGCAGAAATGCGGTTCAAGGTAATTATCAATTGGAACAATCGTTTAGTCAGTTTTTTCTCCCAATCTATGGCCTCTTACTCATATATTTATTGGATAAACTACCGGAAGGATCCGATATTAGTACAACATACGAACCAGTACCACAAGGGCATTACATAACAGTAATTGCAACGCTCTCCAATCCTATTCATCCTATGGAAGAATTGCTATCCGCTTTACAGCAATCGTCTTCGGATGATCCTCGAATCAGTCTAATACAAGAATCGATACCGTTTCTTGAAACGGAGTTAGAGCACCTCGTTTCCGAACAGCAAAGTAAGATTTCCTGGTTTATATGTTCCCATCAGATTCAACGAGGTATTTTTTAATCGTTCCTATCACAAATCATTACCCTGAAATTAATGATACCTTAATATACTCCATTCTATTTTTTACAATATCATACCTTGCGTATGTCTTTATAGAAACTAAACCAAGGCAATCATGTTGAAAAGGTAATCTTATTGCATGATTCCTTAGATTGGTATCTTTACTAAAACTCGTTATTTTCACTTTAGTATGAAACCAACTTTACCCAGCCTGAATAGGGGTTGTCGGGTACTTCCAATAGAGGTGAGTTTATGTTGAAGGGAAAAAGGCGTGCCGTTTCCTGGGCGATGATTGGTGTATTGCTTTCCTGGATATTGCTGTTTATTAGTATTGTGCTTATGTCCTATTAAGACAAATGTGTTGGAGGCTTACCGAGCCGAGTTTTGAAATAAGATTCCCTATCGCGGATAATCCGGTTGGCAATTTCATCAACCGTGTTTTGTATCCACATAACCGTATGCGAACCCTCCGTATAGATGGCTTCTCCAAACGCCTGCACCCGTTTTTGCTTTTGTAGTTCATTTACCTGACTAAATCCTTTTTTGTTGCCTTTTTCATACACTGCGAATGTTTTTCCTCCATTCTGATTTAGCAACGAAAAAACAGGAACATCACTTGGTCCATCAGCAATGTAGATCATATTCTGAAAAGGTACACGTCTATCTTCGGGTTCCATATAGGAATTAACATGAATCCCCTTCTCAACATTACTTCCTTTATTGATTTCGAATAGCGCACGGGTTTTTGTAGTGGTGTCAATGGTATATCCAATATCCAGTAAGGTCCCGGGGTTATCCACTGGCGGATCCTTATGTTCCAAATAGCCAGGTAAAGGAAGCTGCTCTACAAATTCATTTGCCCATACACCATCCAGATGTACTGCTGCTTTACTTCCCAATATCATTTGACGTAATCCTGAGCTGATTACATAGTTTTCCAAGCGGATATCATGATCCTTAAATTCTGTATGGGATAGCAGATACTGCTTTATTTTTCCTAAAAATTCCGGCATTCCTTCATGAAATTGAATTTGTTTACCGAGCTCTCGCAAAAGTTGATTATTTAATCCTTTAAAGCGATTATGTCGAACGTAGGTCAGAATATGATTTAAATAAACCGTATCACGCAGCACTAAGTCTAATCCTTGCTTTTGGAAAAATGCCGGTAATGAATCGACTTCTTCCCAAAATTGAGTGCTATCCACTTTGTAATGCTTTAACAGCGGATCTTGCATATCACCGGGGATCAACGTTTTATCAAAATCCCAAATCAGTGCGATTACATTTTGTATAAACAACGGTTGAGCCATATAAATCCTCTTCAGAACACAATTCCTTCTACCATAAGAATATCGGTAATTTTTGCATACAGCTAATTTTTAATACAAATTAAACACGTTTCTATGGGAGGTTTATTATGTTTACCAAAAAGAATGTGATTCGACACCGGTATGCGTGGTGACTGAATCACCACTATTTCCGTCTAATTAACCATGTTTTAGAACGTGATACTATCACATAATTCAGAAGCCTAAACGTCTGGAGTTGAGGTAAGACCAATGAAGTATTCCTATACATTGAACCAATTAGTGGAACAGCCCCTTAGCAAAGCAAATCCCACCCATACGTTGGATTTGAATTTTGGGATTTGTTCATTCAACGTATATAGCAATAGCAGGGATCTAATCCAAGTATTGGAATCCTATTACCACCCCTTTACACATTCCAAAGAGTATCTCAACTACCACATCCCTCAACTACCTGTAAACAAATTGAAGATCTTCGCCATTCAATTCGAACCAATGGATTTCGGTTTGGAATATACATTGAAGAATCCTGAACCCAGGAAAACCCGTATCAAAGAAGAATTCGCACAGCTGGCAGATGGGCGCATTGTACGAAAACGATTAACCGGTATGATTTTTCTATTTGGAAAGAACCAACATTATGCGTTTGGTCCCACAACTGAAAATCCCAATCAAATCATTAACTTTATTAACAATAGATTGATGCAGCTTTTGTTGGATCATGGATTTGTTTTACTTCATGCCGCTGGAGTGGAACATAATGGTAAAGGCATAGCCTTGTGTGGTTTTGCAGGAATGGGAAAATCAACACTAGCCCTTCAGTTTATGAATCATCATTGGAATTTTATCAGTAACGATCGGGTTCTTATTCGTAAAACCCAAACCCACGAACTCCAGATGGTGGGGATACCTAAATTACCAAGGATAAATCCTGGTACCATTTTGAATAATCCCAAATTAATTCCGATATTAACACATACCGAACGGGTTCGATACGAGGCGCTCTCTAATAAGGAATTGTGGGATCTCGAGGCAAAATATGATGCGCCACTCCATCAAATATATGGAGCCAATTGTATTCGATTTGGGGCTCCCATGGAAGCGTTAATTATACTGAATTGGGAACGAACCAGTACCGAATCGCTTTCCATACAGGAAGTCAATATCGCAAACCGTCCAGATTTATTCCCCGCATTCTCCAAACAACCTGGATTATTCTATGAATCCGAATTAGATCCCCAAGTTCCGCATTTTCAACCCGAGCATTATATTTCAACGCTGGATCACACATCAATCAAAGAGATTACAGGACAGGCGACGTTTGAAACAGCAGTTCATGCCTTAATTTCAGAATTAAATTAATCGAAAAAACATTGAAAGGAATATCACGTTGGTTGTATCATTCCTCTCAAACGTCCGAGTGAATGTATTTACTTAGATGGATACACTCCAATGAGAATGGTTGGATTACTCTTTAGTGCATGTTTTGAAAGAAAGCACGCAAGGTAATTTCACCCTCACATTGCATTATATCATTTCAATCACGATGAAGTGTAATCCGCTGTTAGCTGTATTCTTAGAAAACAAACTGGAAAAGCTAAAAAGAATGTCAGTCCGGTAGCATTTCTATGAATGGAAATTTTTCAATAGCTTCCAACATATAGGTTTTTGAGGGGGATGTGATGCGAAAGACATAGCTTTGATTTGTCCATAGCATACCATGTTGTACCCCCTGGTGGTATTCCAGCCAGTAATTGTTTCCTTTGTATATGGTTTCAACTGAATCAGAAGGAATGAGAGTTTCATAATGGGAAAAGATTTCGTGGGCTTGTTCTTCTGTTGTAGCACGAATAACAAGAATCTCAACATTATCCCCGTATGTTCCAATCCATCCTTCCTCCATTGGTACCTGTTCTAATGTGATTTCCTTGAACGCAACCCGCTTCCGGCTGATTTCGGGTGGGAAGATGGATTTTACATTCACATCCTGATTGGGGGGAGGCATGGATGTGTTGTATTGTTTGCTACATCCCATTAATAAAATAACTATAATACCGATAAAATATACAATTCGATGGAAAGGTCGTTGTATGCTGCTTTGAATCATAACACGTTACTCGTGAAAAGGTGGATGAAAAAGCTGTTCCTCAAAATAAACCATATTCCTGTAAATCATACCTCCATGAAACAATCGATAATAATCCAATGATTGATCAAGATATGGAATCATATTTTTCTGAGTATGCATAATGCTTTGAGAAGAAACCTGGTATGTAAAGTTTTGATAATAGCTCTTACGAGGTACACTCACCGTGACTTCTACGTCAGTATCCCAACAAAATCCCCAAACATTAAGGACACCCTGAACGATCCCCTCTTTGGGAGCCATTAATACTTCCCCTTCCCACGATTCCGATACACACGGTGAATCCTCCTGGTTTGTTCGATCGATTTTTACGTGAAGTGTATAAGATTCAGTGGCATAGGGATCCATTAGGGATAACCATATCCAGGCTTTCTTAGATGGATAAATATTGGTACCGGTCAAATGCAGATCCTCCAACACATCTTCAGTCATTACATGATAAAAGGCGCGGGATCCAACAAATACACCGACCTTACTTAGACTTACATCTACTCCACTATATTTTAAGAAGAATCCTGAAACAATAGCAACCACATTACCTTCTGAATCCAATAAGGGTCCACCACTCGATCCCCCTACGATCTTTTTATTAAATTCCGTCTCCAATACAATCCCATTGTTTACATTTCGATGTAGGTTAATCGCTGTTTCTGTAAACAACATTTGTCCTTCAATAATTCGATTTTGAATTACTGGATACCCACCATAAAAAAAGATTTCGTCTTGAGGAACCAGGGAAGCAGAATCCCGAATTCGCAAAAACTTGAAATTACCCAAATCCGAATTACTCACTCGTTTGATATCACTAAAGCTATTCCCAACCCGTACTTCTTCCACGACCTTAATCATTGCGAGATCCAAATATTGATCGTATTTTACAATTTCGCATCGGTAGTATTTTGGGGTGTGTTGGGTCGTTCGAATTAAAATAATTGGATTTAGATCGGGGTTATCCATATTCCATACAGGAGTGCTAATCACATGGAAATTGGTCATCAGATAGCCATCCTGAGAAATAAAAAAGCCCGAACCAAATTCCGAACCCGCAGATGGGTTATCTGGATTTACAATCATAACCTGAACAATAGCCTGTCGGTTTTCCATGCTTAGATATTGTGCTGCTACAAGGGTAGGAAATACCCACAGAAAAACAAGTATTAGAATGCTAATTCGTTTTGGTATCATAATTACATCCTTATCGAAACCTACATTTCTATTGTATTCAGTTCCAGCAGGAAACAAACAAATTTCAATCCGATTCCCATTTGTAACTTCTAGTTTAACACGGCTACCAAGAACCTGTGTCCTTTTTTTATGTGGTATCCACTGATTACGTTGGTCTGTTTTCCCGATGAAAAAGAAGCACGACTATCATACACATGATCCCTTCGTCACGCCCAAGACTCCCTAATTGTTCCGCCCGTTTTGGTTTGATTTGAACTTGATGGGGTTGAATATGTAACAGGGAAGCAATATTATTATTCATCGCTTCCACATAGGGATTTAGTAGTATCGATTCGCATACCACCGTTCCATCCACATTTATTACTAACCAGGAAGGATGAATTTGTTTCATGGTTTGTTGGAGTAAGTCCAGACTATTCGCATTTTTATAGTCAGAAGAAGTATCTGGAAACAACCGCCCAATATTGCCAATACCAGACGCACCCAATAAGGCATCGATTAACGCATGAATAATTACATCCCCATCGGAATGGGCTTTTAACCCTTTCTCAGAAGGGATTTGCACTCCACCTAACCACAAAGGTTTCCCCGCTTCATAGGAATGAATGTCCCAACCCTGACCAATTCGTATATTTTCAACAAGCTGTATTGCTTCGGAGAACTCATCAGACACAGAACTACCTCCGCTGTACGTTAAGGATAACCAATTTCCCCTCCAGATTCAAGCAGATAGCTCCGCAGTGGTCCCACAAAATAAAAGGATCCAGTGATATATCCAATGGATGTTTGGTTTTTTTGGAGGGATTGATGTAACAATTGATATCCTGTTAACATATCGTAAGTTAGTTGAACGGAGACTTCGGGCTTCGTTTTTCTAATCCATTGAACCACGTCCATTGGATTTTGAATCGTCCGAACAGAAGGGTAGGGACAGGAAACAATAATTTCTGTTCCATAGGATATACATTCGAGTAAAAAATCCCGCCAGTTTGTATCCTGAAGGAAACCCACTAAAAAGATTACTGAGATTTGGTCTGTAGCGGCAAGATATTCCAGAGATGGTTTTAATTTGAGTCGGCTGTGAGCTACATCTAAAAAGATTCGCTGTGTTATGCGCTCCAACCTTCCTGGAAGAATAAAATCCAACCATGCTTGTTTGGCATGTGAACCATTGGATAATTCCGATACGTTTATGGATGTATTGTTATGCATAAGGACTTCACAGGCAGCTAACGCAAGTGAAGCGGCACGAACCTGTTGGGTTCCAGGATTACGCAAACTAAGCTGTTCCACATGACCAAACTGGCTATGGTAATCAAAAAAGCAGCGATCGGTTGCTATTGTATAATTACTTGTTCTAAACGCAATATCACGTAGCCATAACGGAATGGAATGGGCGTTGACATAGGTTTGTGCAAGGTTCTGAAGCTGGGGATCGCTACTACCAAAGAGAAGAGGAACATGCTGCCGTGTGATTCCCAATTTATCACTTAATATTTTTTCGGTTGTATTTCCAAGAATAGTCGTATGTTCCAAGAAAATATCTGTAAGGATGGTTAAGCTTGGTTTTTTTAGAATATTTGTTCCATCATAAGTTCCCCCCAAACCTACTTCTAAAATTAAATAGTCACAGGGGTAATCCAGTACGGCACGGAAAAGTAAGAATAAAACTGCTTCAAAGTAAGTAAGACAAATCCCCCCAGCATCCATGAAAAGATCATGAAGGTATTCACGTAACTCGCATACATAGTGAAAAAACTGGGAAGACTCCAACGGTTTACCTTGTATAACAATACGTTCCAGGGTACTAAATAAGTGCGGTGATGTATGCAGGATCGTCGATAATCCTTGATGCCGAAGCAAAGCATCAAGGTAAAGGGCTGTAGAGCCTTTCCCTCCACTCCCTCCGATATGAATAATTGGGATTTCTTCTTGGGGGGAACCAATCCGGCTCAGAAGTTTTTTAAGATATTTTTGCCGATTACATGGATGAAGCAGCTGTTTGGAAGAAGCTGTATGAGGTATGGATCGTGTTCCCGTTAAACTGTATAAAAACTGTTCAGCATGGTACCAATTTTGTCGGGATGGATTATTCGTTGTGTGGTGCATAAAACTCGTTATTGTTTAAAAAGCAGTTCCAAGTACAAACGCGTTTCTGGAGGTATCTGACTTACCTGAAGTTCATCAAATAGTTTGTCAATACGTGCCACCGCATGTTGCACGTCATATTTGGAATCAACAAGAATTTCACATTCAAGAAACATACCTAGACCAGAAATACGATTTAACTCAATGGTTATTCCTTTATAGCTATATACCTCAGCATCCTTTACTTTCCGAACGAGCCTACGATATCCAATATAGCTAAGAAACGTGCGAAACGCACGATAATCAGTAATGGTGAATTCCTCTTCCTTATTTACATTGAGGGTACTATAATCAATCCTTCGTTTGAAATTAACCTCACATATACCTTCTCGAAAACGAACACGTACAATTGGAGTATGCTGCAGATCAATTTCATCATCGTTAAGATTTACTGGAGCAAAATAGATATCGTTGTTGTATTTTCTGTGTGGCTTCAATTCCTTTTGTATAAGGTAGGCTTGAATGGATTTGTATTCCTCGCTGGAAAGGGGAATTTTTCGTTCTACTTCAAATGTCATGTGTTAATCATTATTCCCGATTAGGGTTAGGATATCAATAAGGTTTTAAAATGTAGAAAAAATCATGCGTATACGTACCTAAATAATGATCACCCAAATTATACCAGCAGTTACTACTGATTCGTTCGGCTATCAGCTCGCCATCACCTGTTTTTTTATAGAAACTAAAGGTTACATTAGACGCATTCATATCCAAATGCATGGCATTCACACAGCCAGCCATCTTCATCCCATACGCAAGTGTTTGTGCACTGACATTATTACCAACTCCATATATGAGAAATCCATCCTCGGTAATTCCAATGGCAGAGCGCTTGGTGTATACAGGATCATGATCCTTTAATGTGATTCCCCAATATGCCGTGCGATAGTTTACACGATAATTGTGCAACAGTGGTTCCAAATTTTGACGAGCATACCGGATCCGTTTCCCTGAATTTTCCAGTTCCTGTTCCTTTTCCCGTGTGTATTTACCCACAAAGGCTGTCTGATCTTCATAAATAATGAACGTTCCCTTTCCGTATTTCATCCGCTTGCGCAGCGTATAATCAACAATCATTCCTCCCTGATCATGAGCAGGTAGAAATCCCCCGTTGAAAGCAGCGATTAAGTTATTTCGGTATTCATCTGGGATTCGCCCTTCGCCTCGTTTTCCGTTAATATCTCGGTGTTCGTTACCCATTACCATATGAACCGGGGTGCGTTTCGGATCAAATCGGACTAAATGAACTTCCGCCCAGGGACGATGATGATCCGGGCGAATTTTCGTTTGAAAAAATAGATGGCGTCCAATGGGTATCGCTGCCCATTCTCCTTCGCCTTCCAATTTCGGGTGAATAATGATTGGTTTAAAATCTGCTGGTGGTCTGGATCGAAGGATTTGTTCATCAATGGTTCCCAGTTTACGAAGTACTTCACGGTTTTCATGAATTAGCTCTTCTTCCACAAAACTGTGTTTAGAGGAGAACAATCCAACAATCTTCGGGTTTAATAATGATAGCGTAGTATAATCAAACTGGGTGGGGTATGTAGCATCAGAATCCAAAATCTTCAAAATATCTTCGTCTACTTCAGTTTGGGTTGTTTCCGTGAAGCGATTCATTTGATCAAATAATAATGCGTTTCCCTTTTCTAAATCTTGAACAAAAGTTACTCCAAATAGTGTGCGAAGTATGTTGGCAAACTCATTCGGAATAGGTTTATTCTGTGATAACGCCGATCCCATCACATACATGGTGAAGCCAAGAAGTAAAATCAGAACCAATGCAATCACACGAATAATCCAATTTTTTGTTGCTGAATAACTCATACGGTTTTTCCTATATACTATTACAAACTTGAACTATTTATTGCAATGCTTCGGCAATTGCTTCTTCTTTTAATCGTGCTTCCAGTACTTCTGCTGTTTGACTCAAACAACGTTCTACCGCACGATTAACTAAATTCATTGGTAAACCCAATTTTGTGTCCGTATCCTCTACAATTTGATATTCATAAACCATCATATTGTCAGGACCCGCATGAATTTTCAATTGGACATCCCCAAAAAAATATTGCATGGTGCTATCGAACAAAGTTTGGGGCACTCCCGTTGTACGACAGACTACCTTGCACGTCAGTACATCGGTAGCTCCAGTTTCCTGTTTCAACCGATTAAGGGCAGAAATATCATTGGAATGAAGTGCTTGGAAGAATGCAAAATCTTCTGCACGCTTTTCTGAAACTTCATCGATCCCTTGCGCTTCTAATACTCTTTTTAACACGGGTGTAAAGATATCTTCTTCTCGTACATGAATATCTGTTTTCGCATTATACGATTCCACATACACTACAATTGCAACACCTCGTCCCTTAACCGCGTAATTAAATGTTTTATCCAAACGACTTAATGAAGGGAAACTCGTACGAACAGGACCCAATGCTACATATACATTAATGGGAACCGAATCATCTTTTGACTGTAAATTCGTAACCCGGCAGGAAGCTTCACCCTGTCGATTGGTATTCGGTTCTGCATCCAACTGTCCATTAGGTTCCGGTTGGTAAAACACAACACGAAGTTTATTAATGGGTTGCCACC
>CAYPZJ010000078.1:0-6003 GCA_964414635.1 uncultured Spirochaetia bacterium | reverse complement strand
CGAAGCCAATTCTTGACAATATCTGCGGGAGCATCAGGATTTTTATATTTTGCTCGAACAACCAAGGAATCTGGTAAACTCCCGCGAATCTGTCCTATTTGATTATTCCCAGAAACAATCTCTAATTCGGTGTGCTCAACAATTTCTTCTACTTTAACATTTAATGCGCTTTCTAGTGCATAGGTGTTGGGTATTTCTGGATGACTATATTTGATGCTACTAAAACCTACCAACAATAGTTTTTCCTTGGCTTGTCCAATCAGTTCCAAAGCACGCCCAACTTGGTTATACTGCAATGCTTCCAACGCTTCCATATAAAAATCTAAGGCTTGATTGGCGATCCCTTGAAAATAATCCTCACATTCTTGTTTTGCTTCGTTTAAGCTAGCAACAGGATAATCACAATATACATAGTAGGTAATGACTTCGTTATTATCACCCGAGGTGGTACAATATTCACCGGATACTTTAAAATCACGCAATCTGCTAAAGCTTTCGGATTGAATCATATCTCGTAATTCATTCTTTGTAAACACTTCCTCTTCATCTAATTCTTCAGAAGTAAGGATTTGTTCCGATTCGACGTACACATCTACAATAATCGATTGAGAAATACGGGACTTTAAAAGTGCGATGGCTTGCTCGCGAACCTCTTTCATGCTTGATCCCTCAGCGATTGCTTTATATCTTACATGGTTGTTATCCGGTGCAGCGTTTTGAACGATCCAATCAGGCTCGATACCGTTGCATCCTTCAGTTACACTGGTTACTCCTGAAGTTTCTCCGCAAGACGCCATACCTAAAACGAACACTACAAGAGCAACTGTTAAAGTACTACTTATCCATCTCGAATTGATCATACAAGCCTCTTTAGCACAAAAGATACGCTAATCGAAATATACTAAAGAATATCTTTAAAAGCAATAAGGCGTGGTTATTAAAGAGAAACTATACGAGTACATATTAGGGTTTTTCAAATATGGAAAGCGTTTCGGTTCTGAATATCTGCTTTCTGTGATCGTTATTGTCAAATGGTTATGGATTACATACTTTAACTGTACCCTTCTGTTTTGGAAGGGAACAAAATTTCAGGATTGTTTTTCAATCCTTTTGAGTTGAACTTACGAACGCTATAAGACGTATCAGGAAAATTACTATGATTACTATAATACAACGCCTACTTTTACTACTGATGGGGAGCTTGGTATACCTTGGCATACTAGGTTCGTGCCAATCCAATCAAGTTTCCGATTATTCCAGTGAACGAGCAATACCTTATGAACATTGGTTCGGTGTTTATACAAACCTGGTGAAAAGTGGTTTTGCTAGAATGACCTTAGAGGATTATGAATTGGACGATGGGTTGGGTTATAAGCATACCATGCATATGGAAATGAAGTTGACCACACTTGGATCAGAAAGTATAATGACCATGGATAACACGGAAATTGCTGATGCACAGTATCGATTACACTCCTTTGAAAGTGCGATGAAAGCTGGGGTTGTACAACAGCATTCAGAGGGATATGTACAAGGCGATCAACTCATTGTTACAAGTGGCAATCAAACGCAGTCAACAACAATTCCACCAAACACCTATAGCAATATTGCAAGCGATGTATTTGCTCACTCGTTAAGTGCAGAAGGTGAAAGCATCGTTGTACGGACGTATGATGCCGGGCTGAAAACATTTATTGATAGTCAGATACGTTTTTCCCATGAAACACCAATTTTAGTGGATGGTGTTCGTACGATGATGGGATACTATACTATTTCCTTTAAAAAGTACGATTCGGATTCATGGATGTTGAAAGATATTCCTTATATCTTAACCGATCAAGGAGTTCCGTTTAAGGTAAATATGGGACCTATGGAATTTCGATTGGAATCTGAGTTACTGGCAAAATCAAATGTAGAAGGAATTGATTTAATGGAATCCCCAAAGGTAGTGGTGGAGGGAGTGCTGCCCGATTTTATAACTATACAAAATTTGCAATTGGAGCTGGTTGAAACACCAACCGACTTCCAATTTCCACAAGATCAAAGACAGTATGCAGAAGCTGATTTATTACATATTCAAAAAGAAACGATTTCCGCACAACAACAACAACTACCTTTCCCACCCCAAATCGATACTACAAATATGGAACCCTACCTGGAAGGGAATGCTTGGGTAATTTTGACGGATGAGGATACTAAGAATTTAGTTAATCAACTTACATCCGAATCTGAAACGCTATGGGAGGCGATTGTTGAAATTAAAAACTGGGTGCATCTAAATTTGGATAAAGAAATAACACCGATTCTCCATACTTCGGTTCAGATTCTCAAACAACGGAAGGGAGATTGTAAACAGCATGCCATTTTGTTTGCGGCATTAGCGAGGGCAGGCGGGATTCCTACAAAATTAGTAAATGGATTGGTTAATACACATGGATTAAATGGTTTATACTATCATGCCTGGAACGAAGTTTATTTAGGGGATCAATGGATATCCTTAGATGCAACGTTTAACCAATGTCCGGTGGATGTGTCCCATATAAAAATATCTGAAAAACCGGTCTGGGATTTTGAGACTGTTGCCGCGATTTATAAGCTGTATGGGAACTTAAAATTCAGAATACAAAATGAATAGGGATAATTCCCTATTTTTAGTGAGACCAACCTATGCCATCTTGGCTTCAATATAAATGGATTATCCTCATTTTCATACTTTGCTTATTCACAGGCAGTATAATTGTTTTTCCTTCGTTTTATAAGGCACTTATAACCTTTTTATACTGTGCACTAACGGATCGTACCTATCTCCAAGCCATTTTAACGGAATATGGTGCATGGGGTTTTATTCTGATTGTTTTACTACAGATAATCCAAGTTGTGCTTTTTCCATTACCAGGGCAGGCTTCCACCATTGCAGCGGGCTACTTAAGTTTTTCATGGGGTTGGATGGTGGGTTTTCTATTAAGCTGGTTTGGGTTATGGATCGGATCAGTGTTAGCTTTTTTACTAGCCCGTTATTTTTTACGTGATTGGGTTCATCGCAAATTGAAATCAAAAAAAGCCTGGCAAAAATTTGGTGCGGTGACTACGGGCTCTGGTTTATGGATCATTGGATTGATTTATGCGCTTCCCCTTATGCCCAATGATTTTATGTGTTATATATTGGGTATTTCACGAGCTCCGCTGCATCGGTTTATGCTTGTGGTTGCAGTATGTCGGATTCCTAATGTGCTTGTTGTCGTCCTTTTCGGTTATTATGCGGGTATACAAAATTGGGTGTTAGTTATCGTTGTAGGTGTGATTATCGTAATTAGCCTGATAATGATTGCGCTTTTTCGAAATCAAATCCAAGCCTGGATTAACAAGAAATATCAGGAATTTGAAAAGCGAGATCACCAGAAAAAAACAAGGAGTCCTTACGATGGAATATGATCCTCAAAAAGAAGTGATTGTGTTATTTCCAGAAGGTGGTTCCGAACCGATGCCCCTAAATCTTATTGAGCGGCGAGCAGGGAAACCATACCTAAGGAAATATCATTCCGTTGTGCAGAATCGAACCTATACAGAATGCTTTTTAAAAAAAGTAGGTACAGATAAATACAAAATCCTGGATAAAACCACTGAGGATCGCCTTTGGAAGGAAGAGGAACATTTTTGGGTGGATAACTTTAATAAAACCTTAGGGAGTTGCGATGAATGCGGAGAAGCGATTTGGGGGAAACATGCCCTTACCATCAATCATAAACGTCGAAGCATCTGGATTGTTGAATATCGATGCCCAAACTGTGGAAACGAAACAAATCTTACGGTAGATAGCCATATACTTGATCGGGAAGAAAACAACCGTTAGATATATTTCAGAAATGGCTATTTTATTGCCTCGATGATACGTTTTAAGTTTGCATAGGTTGGATCCAACGCAATCAATACCCCATTGACAAATAACGTAGGTGTTCCAACCAACACACGTGATCCTCTATAATGACCCAAATTCCACCCCTCTTCAATATTCTCCACCACACGCTGATTTGCTGTTGGACTATCCATAATACGAGCGAATGCTTCTCGTTCCATTCCCAGCATTTCAGCATATTCTAAAAGATCATCTCTGGAAAACTGTCCTATATTTGCATACAACATATCCACATAAAACCAGAAATAGCCAAAGGTTTGCGCTGCATATGCAGCACGATGTGCCATACACCCATTTACACTGGTTGTATATCGTGTATGGCTATTGCACCGTCGATCGATGGGAAAATCTTTAAAATATACTTCAAATCGATAATTGTAGTCTTCTAAAAGGCGTGTTAGTGTTTCAGCCAGCTCTCCACATGCTGAACAATTAAAATCCTCAAAGGCTACAAAGCGAATCCCCATTTGGTCATTTCCATTTTTAGGAACATGTTGTAGGTTTAAGGAGTACCGTTGGGCATGTTCATACTGGCAACGAATGGATTCATCCGTTGAAACAATTGCACCAGCAGTTTCACACCAGGAATCGGCTCCATTAATCGTATTTCCACCTGCTGTCAGCAGTGGGAACACCATTGCAACAATAACAAGAACACAACCATAAACCCATGATTGTGTCGCAGTTTGTAAATCAACCAATTTTGTCATTTTGATAACACCTCGATAATTTGTTTTAGGGTTTCTTTTTTCGTCATCCTCCAATGAATGACTCTACCATTAATAAACAGGGTAGGGGTACCGCTGATTACTTTCTTTCGGGTATATCCCGTAAGTTCCCCGTTATGATTTTCCATGCTTATTTTTACTTCTCCAAGATCTTCAACTTCTAATACATCAGCGAGTATCGCTTCTTTTGTTTGTTCGCTAAACATTCGGGTTTCGAATTGTCTCAACCCTTCATCATCTAATTTCAGCTTTTCCTGAGCCAAATTCAAAATGTTTGAACGGGTCATTGGATTTGGATTAAAATTGAACAATGCATCATGCATACTCCAGAAATATCCAATTTTATATGCGGCATAACTGGCATAGGAAGCCAAACAGGAACCAATATGTCCATCATGTTTCATACGAGGATTACATGCTTTATCCAATGGAAAATGCTTAAAATAAACTACGAAGCGGTTATCGTATTCTGTTAGTAATTCATCAAGAAGGAGCCCCATTTGATGACAAGCAGGGCACTGAAAATCCTTATATACGATCATTTCAATTCCAAGTTCGTTGTTTCCTTTTTTGGGTGCATTGCTTACATCTAAATCAAATTGTTTCGCATGTTCAAATTGAGTTTTAATATCAAAGGGGAATTCAATTATCTCCACATTTTTTGGATCCACCACATTAGGATCCCCTTTCACTTCATACATCTGACATGCTTTGCTCTTATATTCTTTTGTATATGCTGCTTCATATTGTGAACTATTCATATAATTGGAATAGAATATCATGATAACCATAAATAAAATCACATTCACAAAAATCACAATGGTTGGTATTAGTGTTTTAATCTGCTTAAAATGCTGAATAAATTGGACTACACTATCCTTGTATTCCCCCTTTAAGTATACAGCAAACAAAAGTAATAAAACAAAGTTGATGATATAGAGGTGGATACAATGAATACAAGTCGTATGCAGTATCGTGTAAAGAATATAAATCAAATAAACGGAATATAATGCATTGATTCCTGTGAATAATATCGGAAAACCATAATAAGGAGTGCGTTCTTTTTCTTTGCGGAACAACAGTACTACAAAGAAACTAAGTAATATATAGTAACTTAAAGCTCCTAATATTCCATTATGAATGGAAAAGAATCCCAAATCAAAATATGCATAGTCCGTAGCAAAAACATTCTTACATCCTTCTCCAAACAAATCGGTTTCAGAACACCTTGCTAAGGTACGACAATCGGGATTATCTTCCTGGACTTTTGCTTCTATTTGGTACTGGATGGATTCAGGGAAAATAACAAAGGCTCCTGTAATAATACCATCCAGTAATAGCAGGATGAATAATCCCAATAAC
>CAYPZJ010000077.1:0-16568 GCA_964414635.1 uncultured Spirochaetia bacterium | reverse complement strand
TATTAAAGATTGGCGAGGAAGGAAAAGCATCCTTTCAACGTGTTACAACCCCATACCAATGCCAAACAGATAATCATCCGAAATTACTTATTCTGGCGAATCGAGATCAAATTAAAGTGGATCCCCATTCCCGAATATTTATTAGTTCCCTTTCAGAAAAGCTGACAAGCCACTATACAACGAAAATCCAAATGCTCGAAGGAAGTGCACGATTTCATCCAGCTTCGGTCCCTCATGGATCCTCATTCTCTGTAGAGGCAGGGACTTTTCAATTTGATGTGGTTGGAACACAGTTTCAAGTAAAAAAGACGGGAGAAGAAATCCAATGTGCGGTGTTTGAGGGACAGGTACGGGTTTCCGATGCGAACACGGAACGGTTGATTCAACCGGGATATCAATTCAGCGGGTTTATCGATCAACCCCTTTCTGGGACATCTATTGAACGTCAAGATTCGAATCCTACACCTACCGTACCCGTTCAGTTAGCACAAGATACACATCCGAGTAATGCTGAAGAATCTGCTCGTATGGAATCCAAGCCATCCTCGGAACAGGCACCGAATTCCATTCCGGTTATTGAAAAACCAGCAAGACAACCCTTTTCACCTTCGACGGAACAACCGGCACGGGTTTCAAGTACTCCACCAGCCTTAGATTTTTCGTCATCGATGGATGTACCTCCTAGACAAATTCAAACGCCATCCCCAGCCACACGGGTTCGAGAAACGGCACGCTCTTCTGCATATAAACTCGCAGCTCCTCATGTTTTGTCGGAGCGGATTAAACGGTATGATTTTGGGATACCTATGAATGTACCAGCGATAGTCACCCCCTCCTTGGTTATTGTGACTACTCCGGACAATGCAATATACGCCGTCCCTTCAAATCGATTGAATCGTTATATTTGGAAATATCAAGCGGATATGGATATCCACTCACATCCCATTCAACTTGGGGATGAACTTATCTTTGCCGATGGACTCAGTACCATTAAGGCACTCGAATTAAAACACGGGTTACTTCAATGGGAAGTACCCTTAACGGGACGCATTCAAAAAAATCAGCATCCCGTGGTAATCGGTACAACGCTACTGTTCCTCATGGAAAACAATCAGTTAATTGCATTGGATTCAGACCAAGGAGAGCTGAAGTGGGTAAGTGATGTAACCGCTGCTCCAAACTGTATTCCCACGTATGACGAATATTCCCAAAGTATTTATTTGATTAATCCGCGAGGAAATCTGGAACAAATTCATCTGCAATCTGGAGAACGTAGCCAGACTATGCAACTGGAAAAGCCGTTGGATCCCTCTACGAATCTGTATATCTATCGTGGAAATATTATTGGATGTTCGCAGGATGGCTATCTAGTTTGTTATCATCGTGGTAATGGCACGCCCCAATGGCAATATGGGCCTGAACGACTTGTAACAGATGTCGTGGGCTATGGAACCCATGTTTATATTTTCAGTCAAGCTACCACGGATCAAACGTTTTTTCTCCGATCGTTACGTATTGTTGATGGAACTGTGAATTGGAATAAGATGATTCAGACTACGAATCCTAGCGATACCCTTGGTTTATTTATCAGCAATAATGGGAAGGAGCTTTGTTTGGCAGGTGCCGATCAAAAGTATTGGATAATCCAGTCTGTTTCGGGTACTGTAACAAACGAAATTCCGATCCATTCCCCCCTTATATTTATTCATACCGACTCCCACTACGGATATCTTACAACTCAGGATGGTTCCGTATATTCCTATAAGAAGTAGTGTGGAGCCTCCAATTTAAAATCGGTTCGAGTATACCCCAGAATATCTAGTTAAATCGATAAGCCCTCCACCACGATAATGGATGTATGATAGTACGTGAAATTCCTCTTTCTAGCGTTGTTTTAAATCCGAAACTGTATGATTTTTCGGATGCGTTGTATTCCATTGACCTTTCTCCTAAACTCCAAGCCCCATTGCTTGTTGGTGAATATCACGGGGATCTAATATTACTTGATGGATATCAACGATGGAAAACCTGGAGTCAAACAGATGAACATACCATTCAGGGTATTGTTATCCAACTTGACTCGCCAGCCGATGGACTCCTTTCTAAATTGCATTGGGAAAAAGGATTGAAGACATATTCTTATATGGAAAAAGGACGTATCCTTTTCTGTTTTCAGGATGAATTAGGCTTTTCCGAGGATACGATCCAAGCACAGATCATGCCGTTATTAAATGAACCACCTTCTATTCAACGGATTCAAACGTTGTATTCCATCCACACGCTAAATACTTCACTGGCACGGTTTTGTATCCAGCATCAATTTTCGTTGAGCTGGGCAACGCGATTAAATACTTGGGATACAGAGTCCCAAGCAACACTAGCAGATTTTGTGATGGAATTGGGATACTCGGCAGGTGATCTTCGGAAGTTATTCGATTGGGTTTCTGATATAGGGTTACGGGATGGAATCACGCCTCACGTAGTACTGCAAAGCGAATCAATTCAGAATATTCGAGCCAATGAACAATGGGACAGCGTACAGAAACGGAAACAAATTATGAATATACTTCAGCAGCAACGTTATCCAGCCTACCATGCTCATTTGCGCGCATGGCATGCACAGACGAAAAAGATACCCAAAGGATTACGAGTCGACCCGCCTCCCTACTTCGAGGGAAGTAGACTGACCCTCCACTTGGATATTCATACACTTGATCAACTAGTTGAGCTGATGAATTGGATGAAGAATCCAGAAGGAAAACAGCAACTCACGCACTTGCTTGATTTTTTAAATCATCCATCCTAAATCATTTCAAAATGAAATGACATACTCCAAAATGTAATGGTAAAAAAGAAGGGTATAAACCAATTTTCTAATACTACAAAGGGTTTGCACAGTTGGCACAGGTTTTGAAATAAAGAATCATGACAGAAGAAAAAAAACCTGGAGGTTACCATGAAAACGAACCAAACCCTTAAGAATCAAGTGATGACCCTAATCCTTGCGCTTGGATTAAGCGCACTAGCTACCCTAACTTTTGCCCAAAGTGATCCTGCCGATGAATCCCAACCATCGGATACCAATCTGGAATCAACCCTTGGTGGGTTAACGTATGAGATATTATCAAGCTATCTGGAGAAACCGGTATTGGTGGTTACACAGAATAATAAACGGATTGAGGGTGGTATCTTTGAATTAAGTCCTGAGTCCATGCAAATTGATACGGGAAATGAAATCATCGAGTTTGAATCCTTGGCGATGCCCGCTTTTTGTGTAGTAAAAGATGATGGAGACGAATCCAAAGAAATATTTGTTCCGACACCATTTCTACGAGAGAAATTGGTACGGGTTACTACTTGTTCGGGGACAAAATCATCCACTTATGATGGAGTGATCGATTCCTACACCAATCGAACACTTAGCATCACTACACCCGATGGGTTTAAAGTGAATCTTCCTTTAGAACGAATCTGTGCTATGACTATAGAAATTTCGGATGTACACCAAATCACGTATAAGGCGGATGGGATTGATACCGTACAATTAGCCGAAGAAACGCATGAAGAAACAGCATATGCTGATATTTTGGAATCGAACAGGAAAACACGTGTGGCGTATGGAACCACATTGGGGGTTGCATCCTTTTGTTATCCCATGGCTGGAATATTTCGTTTAAATCCCGATGAACGAGAACGAGCCAAGGCAGCACGCCCCTTATTGATCGCTGGAAGTGCAGGATTTGCTATTGCAGGAATCATTCCTGGCATTATGATTCGGAAAATGATTGCTTCGACCCCTTCATTAAAAACATTTTATCAACGAAAACTCCGTACAGGATTAAATTTTGCCACATTCTTAGGTATTATCGGAGGAATTGGCTTGCTTGGTGGACCAGAAATGCTTTACTGGCAAAAGCAACCTGCGGCACCCTTTTATGAAAGTTACAATGCAGAGGTGAGTGGAGTAACGTTGCTCGTTGTTGGAATTGTGGGTTCGATTGCATCGATGGTTTTAAATGGAAGATCCATGGCACAAATACGCCAGAAACTTACAGAGTTGGATCGGGAAGCACAAGCCGAATCCTCTGCACTTGATCATCTTGCTCTTCAGCCGGTGGTATCATTGGGTGAAGATTCCTACCTGGGTATGAATGTTAGTTACCGGTTCTAAGAGTTGGACTTTGCTTGCTTTCCTCTCTCAATTACCTCACAACTCAATGCCAGTCTCGGGAATCCGGGACTGGCAACCATTTTCCCCTCTCAAGTATCGATTGTTGACTCACAAGACCAGGCAATGTCATATCCATCGCTTCATGAATTCCAATGGGACAAGGTTTTTTCCCTTGAATTGATTCTGCAAAATCAATAATTTCAAAATAATCGCCGCCCCCGTGACCTGCTTGCTTCGCAACGTTTGACGCTTCTTTCCAACGGATGGGAAGGTAGGTTTCTTCTAACTCGCTTAGATTCATCCAGGTATTAGGATCGTTGCTTTTTGAACGTAGCCAAATTTTGTGGATTTCACCGGGAGATCGAGCGGATTCGTAGGCTCCATCGGTTCCTTGAAGGGAATAATTGGTCATTGCATGGGGACGGTCGGAAAGCATATCCACCCGAATCTTTATTAACGCCCCCTTTTTCGTTTTACAGAGCATGACCGTGGTATCCTCATTTTCATACAAATTTCCCCGAGGATCCGTGTAATGATGACCACATCCGATACAACACACAGATTCTACCCGATCATCGGGCATCCACTGCAATATCGGTCCCAGACTGTGGGTTGGATACGTTGCTCCATTGATTCCGGTTTGCCACTTCCGCCTCCAGTGGGTAATTTCATTGAGTTCCTTTAACTCATGGAGGTATTCGCCCTCTGCATAATAGGGTTCACCGAATAATCCCGCTTGTACCAATGCGGTGATGAGGGTATTTTCTTTCATATATATATAGTTCTCTGCCATCATATACACGGCATCCGAACGGTTGCATTCCAAAACGAGTTGCTTACATTCCTCAAGGGAGACGCCGGCAGGTACTTCACTTAATACATGGATACCCTTTTGTAACGCTTTAATTGCTTGGGGAACATGATAAGGCATGGGTGTACCGATGATAATCGCCTGGATAGCTGATTTTTCCAGCATCGTATCCATATCGGTATATTTTTCACATGCACCTAGATTCTCTTGGGCTTGATCCAAGGCGTCTTCGTTTATGTCACAAACGGCATGGATAGCAAACACCCCGCTTTCTAAACAGGCGTCCTTAAATGAACGTCCGCGTCCAACAGCACCGACGATTCCAATATTCAACATCTTGTATCTTCTCCCTATCGAATTTCAATCCCAATTAGTACGATATCATCATCCAATCGTTGATCTCGATGAAATGCATTAACCTGCTCTAGAATATAATCCAAGGATTGATCTAATGACAAGTGAATGGAATCATGAAAGATAGAAAGAAACGAGTCGGCAAATCCTAATAATCGATTTTCCGTATCTTTCGCTTCGGGGATCCCATCGGTATAAAAGAACAAGCGATCTCCGGATTCCAAAGAATATTGCTTCTTTTCGATACTAATATCATCCAAGCATCCAAGAATCGCTCCTTTCGTATTCAACAGTTCGATGGTATCCTTGTTTTTACGATATAATACAGGAGGCGGATGTCCTCCCTTAGCAAATTGAAAGCGTACGCCCCCATTTACTTTATTAAGATACGCATAGATACCCGTTAAAAATGAATTAGGCATCCCTTTAATCAAATCCTGATTTAGATGTTCGATATACGCTTGGGGATCCTGTCCATATCGACGACAGATTTTGTTGGTAAGCGATCGAACTAATGATAAGAAGAGTGCGGCTGAAATACCATGTCCGGCGACATCTCCAAGGAAGATTCCGAATCCTCCTTCTGCAAAACTTGTGAAGGAGAAAAAATCACCTCCGACGGAATCATAGGGTAGATAACGATATTCAAGGATTATGGGGTCAAAGGTGGGTTTCTCAACGGGAAGTAGCGAAGCTTGCATAATCTCCGCATGTTCCATTTCAGTTTCAAATACACGATTGCGGGAACTCAATTCCCGTTCTCGGTTACGAAGCTTTTGTTCAATCAGGATACGGTCGCTTATTTCTTTTTGAAGCTGGCTGTTTCGTTTCATCAATTCTTTCGTGCGTTCTTTTACTTGTTGCTCTAGAAGTTCATTGTAACGATGTAACTCTTGTTGAAGTGTTTTATGAGGAGAGATATCCACCACCGCACCTTCTAAACAGCGATTATCAAGGGATAGCTGGCAGAAACAATCCACCCAAATATGCATTCCTGTTGGGCAGTGGATTGGGACATCCGTAAAGGATGCTTTTCGATTATAGATAATATTCCGTAGCATATCCCGAAGTGGTAAATTGGAAGGAATGCACGCTTGGATGGAAAAGGATTGCAAACATGTTTGTATTGAATCATAGCCAAACAATTCAGCACAGCCTTGATTACAATCGATAAGCTTCCCACTTTTAATATCTAACAGAAACATTCCAATCATACTGTGGATAAAAAACTCACGATATTGGTGCCGATTTAGTTCTAATCGTTTTTCAGCTTGATAACGATGAAGTGCGTTGTCAATATTTGAGTATAAATCGAGTTTACGAATGGGTTTATGAATAAACCCGTATGGGTTGATCGTTTGGGCAGCAGTCAGCGCATCTTCGTCTTCTGCTGCGGTAAGAAAGATGATAGGAACCTCATACTTTTCCTTTATCCGTTTTGCAACAGAGATCCCCTCTGTCCCCCCTTCAAAATAAATATCCATCAAGATAATATCAGGCCGATATTGAATTACTTGCTCTAACGCCTGATCTGTAGTGGATTCACAGCGTACATGAAGATAGGAACGATCCCGAAGCAGGCGTTGAATCAGATGTAAATCTGTTTGATTATCCTCAAACAGCAGTACTCGCTTTTTATTCATTGAAGTAAATAGAATCCTTCAAACGGTGCTATAAATCATGTGCTAGAATGAATACCAGGGGCAGATTATTTATTGGAATGGAAGAATTGTTTTGGGTACGACCCAAGCCCCTTGTTCGAGTATTCCCAATACCAGGTTGTGGTTCGAATAATACTCTATAAAAAAGATAATAACTATATAAAAATAATAAAGTGCAATAACTACAAGGTGCTTAAACCAGTTTGTTCTTGATGGTTGAATGGGTGTTCCACGGGATTACGAAAACCGGATGGATTTCCATTTTTTTGCATTATGGTTATATTATATTCGAAGATAGTTGACTTGATAGGGATTTGAGGGTGCCTATCCCATTGTATAACGAATGGCTGAATACTATGCAGATTGCTTGCTGGGAATAGGAATTGGTATTTATCAAGAAGAAGGATTCAGACTAATTGATGAGGATAATAGAAAATCAACACTGGAGTATAGCATATGGAAGAATCGACGCACTATGTTGAAACCCGAGATGCCAATGGATGGATTGTTGTTCCACAACCCCATGAGATTTCAAAACGAGAGAAAGACGATGCCATGGGTGCGTATTTGATGATGTTTGCTGCATGGGCGGTAGGATTGCCACTCCCGTTACTAAATTTGATTGCTGCCTTGATCTACTTTTTTATTGTACGTAAGAAATCACGCTTTGTGGCATTTCATGCGCTGCAATCGTTGTTGTCACAGGTGATTATCACCGCAGTAAATGTAACTACTATTGTATGGTTAATTACTATTCTCGTAACCACGATGATTTTTCCCACTGCTTTTTTTATATTCTTATTTTTCGCAATCGGAGTGAATATCACATATTTTATTATTTCAATTATCGCGCTGGTACGGGCACACAAAGGGAATTTCTATTACATGCCCTTTTTTGGAAGATTAGCCTTCTCGTCCTATTACGGGCCGAATTCAACTGATTTCAGTTCTATTCCTACAGAAAATATACCTCCGGAGGGATTATGAATCAGGCGAAATCCTATCTTAAAGAAATAGGATTGGTCCTAGGTGGGTTAGCGCTTCTTTTCGCTATGGGTTGGGGAGCCCAGTATTTGTTATGTACGGAGGATGTAGATGGGAGTGTTGTATCCCGTTCGGTGGAAGCTTCTTTGGGCAAAGTTTTTAAAGAGAGTATCACCCATGATGTTAAAATCGTACACGATCCCTTAATAGATGCGGAACTTGCTAAAATTGTAGCACGGTTACAACAATCCCAGCTGGATTTTCCCTTTGAAATCGAAATCTTGGTGGCACAATCAGGTATGGTGAATGCTATTGCATTACCTGGTGGGTTGATTGTTCTTTATTCAGGATTGATTAATCGGTTGGATTCTGCCGAACAATTGGCTGCAGTGCTTGCACACGAATTGGGTCACATTTATCATCGCGATTCAATGATGGCATTGGTTCGGGAACTGGGTATGAGTATGATTATTGCTGCACTAGCTGGGGATGCCAGTGGTGTACTGAATGATCTGATTAGACAAACCTTTGCTATTCAATATTCCCGTGCGGTGGAAGAACGAACGGATTCGTTTGCGTTGGATTTATTAGTAGAGGTTGGAATCGATCCTATTCACTTAGCCTTAGCCTTTGAAAATATGAAAGAAGAAACGGATTTGGATGAAAATGTTCGAAAATTTTTGAGTTACTTGGAAACGCATCCCGATATAAATTTACGGATAGAAAAGGCAAAGCAACGATCACGGAAAGAAGCACTTATTGAAATCCCCTTAGATGTATCCTGGGAGGTAATCCAACGAGCTCATCCTTCGATTTTTGATAATCCCCCCGATGCATCCACCGAAGGAGAAGCGCTTCCTACAGAGTGATACGCTTGATAAGGGAAAGGGATCGGAACACAACCGATATTGTGTTGCCCAAAACAAAAGTAAACAATTAGAACATGGTGTTTTTATGAATATGAATACACCCAATCATATATCCCTATCCATAGCAAATCCCCTGGTGATTATCTTCGCGATTTGGATGTTATGTACCGGATTCCCTATTGAGACCATGGGACAACCAGCATCCTCAGATACTCCGGCAGATTCTACGTCCTCTTCCAATGCGTCTCCAGATTTGGCTGTACCTACCCCGGATTCGACTGGAAATCCTGAAGATAAATGGCAATATACCTATCTTCCAAGAATTAAAGAAGGATTTCGGAATGGGAACGGGAGGTATGAAATTCAGTGGGAACAGGTACGAGTCACAAATCGTCAAACCGGTGTGGTTCATACGCAGCGAGTGATTCGAACTATTTCGATCCAGTTGAAAGATGATCCATACCCGTATTTAATAATGAATCGTACCCGTGCGCTTGCAGAAATTGAGGGTCGCATGGTAACGCGAATTTATTATCCATTCAATTACCCCGATCCAAATATCAATATGCAAACCAATGATATTTTATATGAAGCGCAGTCTGGAGACCGATTCAATCTAACCGAGCAGGAAGTGATCGAATTGTATGAATTTATTATCGATTACAATCCGGTAACGGGTCGATTTGAAGGATATAATTCCCTGGTAGCCTACGCTCGTCCTATTTTCATCGAAACCGAATACCGGCGACAACGGGGATTGGTTACAGAGCGTGATCTGGAGCGCTTGGATGCGCTGAATACCAACGATGTCTTTCAAATGCAGGGATTCGAAGCGGTGGAAAGTCAACAGGAAATTTTGGATACCTTTTCAACCTGGTATCCCCAATCTATTATTCTGGAAGGCGAGGTGGGACGTGTTTTTTTAAAACTCTATCGAGCTCGGAATGGGGGCTCCTTTGTTTCGGATTATTATGATCTAGTGCGGGAAGCTGTACCGGGCGTAATAGAAGTTAAACCGGGACATTGGATTGGGTTCGATGGTGCGAAACAATGGATGATTTATCGTGCTAAACAGCTAGCTAAATATATAGCAGAAAATCCCGATCTTTCCATACAACGGGGCACACCCCCTCCGAATGCTTTTGTGGGTGGAACCGGTGAGTATATTGTCTTGCAAGGATTGCAGACAGCAGGACTGGAGGGGGAATAAGAATTCAAGGAGGGAGCATTACGATGAATGCACACACGATGTTATTCCTAAGCATCCTTTTTATGGGTAGTTTGGTTCTTCCTTTAGGTACTACGGTTGTACTATTTGCTGATCAAGAGGAAGTCCCTCATTCAGCGGAACTATGTGGGGAATTTAATCGGATATCCAATTGGGTAAATGAAGTAGCCAATGCCGTAAACGAGATTCCCACAGAACAAATTCCTTCCCAGGTACGAGACACATTGGAAGTGGTTGCCCAACGGCTTCAGCTGTTTTATGAGGATGCCTCTACATCGGAGTACCTTACACCCGATGAACGTGCAATTGGTGAGCGGGGGTTAAAATTGATTGCCCATCTTAAGCAACGAATTCAAGAAGGATTTACGGATTATGTTGTTATCGCCTTGGATAATATTACTGATAACCTGGATTGCCTTACGGATAATTGCCATCAAAATGTGAGTTAGGATGTTATTCCACTATCAATCGTCTTCCATGCCTAATAACAAGTACGTTCGATGAAGGTTTTATTTCTCGCGCCCACTGGATGGCTTCTTCCAGTGATGTTGTGGTTCGAATAAAACTTCCTTTCATCTGTTCATGAAGAGAAGCATTGGTTACAAGAATAACCGTCGCTTTTTTATCTACGACTGTTTTTGCGAACAAATTCGCTCCATGAGCACCTAAAGAAAATTGATTTTTATCCCGTACCCGGGTGACAATTTCGTCAGGAGAATAATTCTGAATCCAATCAGAAAAAGTCTTCTCCGCGCCAAATCCTTCGGGACAGGAAGCCAAAACAATAACAACGCCTCCTTCATTTACAGACTCATACGCAGGGACAATCCCTTTTTTACCTTGTACCAGATCAACATCATAAGGATGCGCTCCTGGTGAACTGATAACAATATCAGCTCCCTGACGATTTACCAGAAAGATCTCACGGGATAAATTACACGCATAGCGGTGGGCAGCAAACGGATCACCCGAAACATAATGGACAGGTTTATCAAACGCATCGACCACTTCATACGTAATCCAGTGGTACGGGACCATCCGTGCAATTTCGGTTGCATCTTCACTTACAGGATTCCCATCGAGAGTACCAACCCGGGTTGCATCATCAAGTAACCAATAGTGATTGGCATCAATCGATTTATGATGGGAGATTCCAGGCATAATCTGTTTTCTTCCTCCCGAAAAACCGCAAAGATACGAAGGTTCGATAATACCGGTGCCGATTACAACATCATAATCAAATATCCGCTGGTTTACTTTAATAGAAGTCCCACGTTTTGTTTCTCCTAACTCGTTATGAATCGAATCATCAAAGGGATCGTGTTGATAGATACCGCATAAATCAGCCACATCCGGGGTGACATGGTTTCGGATTTCTTCGGGTGTCATTTGACGATGCCGTCCAATCGTAATCATCAAATCGGTTTCAACATTTTGTTTTTTACATCGTTCAATTAGGGGGAGCATCATCAAAGCGGGAGATGGTCGTGTGGCATCCACCGTTAAAAACAACGCTCGTTTTTTTCCTTTTATGATTTGCTCGAAGGAAGGGCTTTCTATAGGATTCGCAATACTTTCTCGGATTGCTTCCACCGGATTGTTTATGGTTTTAACCTCCCGTGGTTTTACTATATCTACTATTTCATCCTCATCTAAGGGTAGGGGAAGTTGTTCGGTGCCATATTCGATTTGCATGGTAGATCCTCCTGAAGAATACTCCTCATAAATATAGTATATGGTAATTAAGTTGATTTTCCAACTCGAGATGTGCCATAACGCACCTAAAAGAGTGCATTTTATAGTACTAACACGCCTGTCCCATAGAAGAATCTATCTGATTCATTATTATTCAACACGCCCCAAGAGTCGCCCCTACAAAGATCGAATGATTTTTGATTTTTCAACACGCTCCTTGCGCCTACCCTGGATAATCCAATTTTTCAGCTTACACGGAAGTTTGCCCCTACGGATTTGCTGGATTTCTCAGTTGATATAATAATCATTCTGGTTTTAAAATCGTACCCAAATCCATACCCGTGGCTTGGTTTTTATTAGAAAATACATTACTATAGATAATAATAGGAATGGGGAACCCATGATTATAACTCCCAATGTGATAGAGGGTATAATCATTCGGGTTGGATGTCTATACGTATATTTTAAGGAGTTAAGCCAATGCCGGATACAAACCATCGAGTACTCGTTGTAGACGATGTGGAAATTGATCGAGAATTGATGAAAGTGTATCTTGAAGAAATACCTGGAGTTGAGCCTATTTTATATGAGGATACCGTTCAAGCATATAAATACCTGAAGGATAATCATCAAAACTTAGCGCTTGTCATTTTGGATTATGAAATGCCCGGAATTGACGGTTTTGATCTTTTAAATAGTATTCGGATGAAGTTCAAAGTTCCAGTTATTTTTGTGACAGCCTTGAAAGAACCTGGTTTAGAGAAAAAGATCATGCATCATGGTGCCGAATACTTCTTTCATAAACCCCTGAATAAAGAGGAGTTTATTGAAAGAATCAAAACCACATTGGATGCAAATTAAACCCCAGCTCGAAAAATAGGAAACACAGCCATATCCAAAATATACCCCGAGCATGGTCGACCAACATAAGGGCAAATATATGATAAATGGGGTGTATTGGCTTCTCAATCAGAAAAAATATGGATAAAGCAAGGGGTTGGCGGGCTTCTAAATAAAGAGGTTAGTTAAGACAGATGGTGGTATCTAGTACCTTGGGACAACTAAAATTATTCTACACTTCAACTCCGCTCAGTGTGTTTTCATTGAGCGGAGCCGAAATGAATCCTGTACTCATTACTCTCATAATTTGAAGTGTCCATTGCTACTAGTACTCAATGAAGAAATTTACGATAAGGTATATGGGGTGTGATTTTGAGTGCTGATTTTTTTAATAATGTGTCACCTTGAGTCAATCGCAAATCGATGTTATCTTTTTTTTCTAATAGCAGGATCAATATTTGAATTACCAATTGTATCCAATGAATACTCTATGAGTTAGTACCAGCTATGCCATTAAAATATTGGATTTTATTTTTTAGTATGCTTGTGTTATTCCCCCTAAGTGGCTATACGCAGCAAGCAGCCATTTATGATGGTTCTCTGCTATCTTTATCATTTGATATAACATCAATCTCGCGTTCTTCTAATAAACCCATCGCACACCACTATTTTAAGCATCCTACGTTGTATACCTTTCATACGTACGATGGGGGAGCGCTTCCACAATGTAAAGAACAGATGAAGTGTGGGTATTTATTCCGATCGACATTTCAGGTTGAAACGGATGATACTAAACCGCTTATTTCACTATATCTGGGAGCGATGGATTATCCGTACCGTGTTTATATAAACGCGCGACTCATTCATCAAGCGGGTAGATTTGAGAACCATTATAACTCCACAATTTATCGCTCGTTTGATGTACTCATTCCTCTCGAATTCCTTTACACCGATGGGACCCCGAATGAAATCATAATCGAGGCTTTGCCGATATATGAACACTTGGCATTGGGAACGGTTATAGTAGGTGGTTACAGTGATGTATCCCATGCAGTGTTCTGGCGAAATTTTTTTAATGTTAACATGGTTCAGGGGTTTTCAATTCTTTCGTTTGCAATAATGGTATACATGCTTTTCCTTATTTTCATGCAATCCCGGAGGGATATTACCTATGTATTCTTTATTCTGGCATGTGCTGCTTTTATTTGTTCATTTGTCCCCATCACCTTCCATTTTAATTCCACGAATGAAATCCTTTTAGAAAAGGTTTCTAGGATTGGTATGCCGTTAGGATGCATGATTTTACTGTTATATATTGTTAATCTATTCGATTTACTCCAGAACAAGCTGTATTATATTTTATTCATACTATTTTTGGGGTTAATTGTTGGTGTTATTTCCCTACAAGGAACCAAACAGGATATTCGATTCTATTTTGAATTGGTTATGACATATATAGCATTTCCCTCCCTTTTTATCAGCATACTTATTTTGGGATACCAAAGTATCCGTAAGCGCAAACCGAAAGTGATAACCATGCTTATATCATTCACGATCATGGTGCTTTTCAGTTTTTTAGATTTTTATACCCTAGAGCATAATCACATTCCTTATTGTTGGCTTTCACCTTATAGTTTTATGTTAATCATTCTTTCTATGCTATATATCACTGCATCCGATTATTCACAGACGTTGAATACGCATATTCGTGTTCAGGAAGAGTCAATCCGTCATTTGAAAGAAAAACAACGACTTGTGGAATTGAATCAGCAGAAAAATCGGTTCATTGGTATTGCTGCTCACGATATGCGAGGACCCCTTGGCGGAATTATGAATATGACGGAAACGCTTTTGGATCGGTTGAGTGATCAGGTGACATCCATCGATGTGAAACACTTACGTATCATTCAGCGGACGAGTAAGAGTTTATTATCGTTGTTGAACGATTTATTAGATATTGCTGTGATTGAAAGTGGTGAATTCACACTTAATAAGGAGCATGGGAACCTAAAGGTTGTTTTAGAAGAACGAATTCCTCTCCATCAATTGGTAGCGGATAAAAAGGGCATCACGCTCCATAAAAGTTTGCCCGACGTACCAAACACGTTTTTTGATCCCCATCGAATTAGTCAGGTGATTGATAATGTATTGAGTAACGCGATTAAATACTCTCCTCCGGGTTTTAATGTATCTGTTAGTTTGGATCACAATGAAACCAGTCTGATTTTATATGTGCAAGATGAAGGCGAGGGTATGACAACCGATGAAATCAATCGTTTATTTCAAGAGTTTCGTCCTCTGGGGCATAAACCTACAGGGGGGGAATCTTCCACAGGTTTAGGGCTTTCTATTATAAAAAAAATAACCGATGCTCATCAGGGTACCATCAATGTAGAAAGTAAAGTGGGAGAGGGAACCATGTTCACCGTTTATCTACCGCTGGATAAAGAACCAGTAGATGAATTGCTTCAGAAAACATCCTAAATGCATGATAAAGTGATGATAACCATTTAAGTAATTAAGACGTTGTTCGATACTGTAACTCCGTCGACTCAAATACATTGGATCTGTTTCAAACCATTGGAGCTACATCATGAAACGCTCTACTATTAATCGAGCTATTGAACACGCGTTGGAATTTTTTCAAACCATCCCCTTTCCCCTTCCTCCTTTTGCTCATTGGGATTGTCATACCTGGTCACAAAAAAGCACCGAATGCGATGAAATTCGCAATGCTCGGTTAGGATGGGATATTACGGATTTCGGCTCTGGACGCTTTTACGAACTAGGGCGGGTTATTGTTACATTGCGAAATGGGATTCCATATAAGACTGGCAAAAACTATGCTCAAAAAGTGATGATGTTATTAGAAAACCAAAAATCTCCCATTCATTTTCATAAAACCAAAACCGAGGATATCATCAATCATTATGGGGGCACCATTCAACTTTGTGCATGGAAAGCCAATCCCGATCATTCCCGCTCGATTGATTCATTCACCTTACAGATTGATGGCGTAACCCATACCATTAATCCAGGAGAACCTTTGGTATTAACACCGGGCGAATCCATCTGCTTACCCCCTTATACGTTTCATCAATTCTGGGCAGAAAAAGCATCGGGTATCACCTGTTCTGTTGAAATATCCAGTACATGTGATGATTATCATGATAATATTTGGCTTGAACCTTCGACTCGATTTCCTGAAATCGAGGAAGATGAAGCGATTACATACCCCATTCTTTCTGATATCTGTCGAATTGGATGAGTTCCCCATCATTATTCACGGAGATCGGAAAGGATGTAGGTTATGTACAAAATTTTATTATCTTCCCATTCAAATGTGGTGACTAGGACGTATGAGTTATGGTTATGACGAACCAAGAAAAAATTCTCGTCATAGAGGATGATTTGAAAAGCTTACAGCTCATTGAAGATGTGCTGGTAGACAAAGGGTATACGATTCTTACCACTACTCGAGGTGATGAAGCATTAAAAATATTGGAAGCCGATTCCGCGATTCATGTACTTTTACTGGATTGGATGATTCCAGGAATCAATGGTTTAGAACTACTGAAACGGGTGAAAGCCCATCCACGTTTGAAATATATTCCAGTAATCATTCAAACCGCAAAAACAAACAAAGATGATATCCTGGAGGGAATTGCAGCTGGTGCCTTCTATTATTTAACGAAACCTTTTGATCTGGATTTTCTTTACACTCTGGTACAAGCTGCACTGGATGATTATCAACTTTACCAATCCATGCAAGAGCAACAGGTGCAGCTCGAGCAGGTTCTATCGTGGATCCAGCGTGTTGATTTTGAATTCCAAACAATTAAGGAAGGCTATATTATTAGAGTATTGGAAGAACCTTACCAGATGAATTTGTGAAATTCCATTCCATCGGTTTTTCTTCTTTTTTTTTCCTTACAAATAGCACCAAGAAAGCATT
>CAYPZJ010000076.1:0-16583 GCA_964414635.1 uncultured Spirochaetia bacterium | reverse complement strand
CGATCTTGTTTCTTATCCTGAAGAACCAGCGGACAATATAGTAGAACTTTCAGACGATGCAACAACTGCTATTAGAGCACAATCATCTTTGGGAGGACGGGCTCGAGGCAGCTTTGAATTAAGCGCAGAAGCAGAGGCAGAAGCAGATGTGGAAGCAGAGGCTGAGGCAGAAGCAGAAGCAGAAGCGGAGGCTGAGGCAGAAGTAGAAGTAGAAGCGGAGGCTGAGGCAGAAGCAGAAGTTAATTTAGATATTCGAACTCGCGATTCCGAGGATGCACCACGAACAGAAGATGAAGTGGACTTTTTACTCGCTCGATTCGATGCTCTTATTGAAGAGGGTGATTTGCTTGTTCGGGGAAGTCAGTTTGATGAAGCCATAAGACAATATAAAAGTGCATTGACCGTTGCCCTTCAACTGGATAATGATTCGAAAGAAGGAATTGCGCGTCGGAAGATAAATGAAGCCCGAAGCTTAAAATATCAACAACGATATGTTGCTATAGAACCGATAGGGGATTCCCCTCTTATGTTTTCTCGAGCATTATATGTTCATCCAATGATTTACTACCATGGAATTCCAGTAGTAGATTGGAATATAACTGATATTGTTCAGCCCAATTTAGACAATCCTGAGCAACCATTAAATGAAGCGATGGCAACAGGAACGGGAAGTGAAACCACGAGTAGTAATGAGCCTGTAAACCCGGATGCCACGCAATTATTGGAAGAAGCCAATCAAATGCTTGTAAATCAAAATTACGCCGCAGCAGTGGGTCGCTATACCGATGCATTAAATTATGATGATCCTTCTGCATCACCGACAGGTTTGACTGCAAGTCAGCAAAGAAACGCCTTTTATAATCGGGGGATTGCCCTGAAAAAATTGGGGTATCAAGAAATGGAAAGTTCGGGCTCCACGAGTAACAATACGTATCTTGACGATGCTGTTACTAGCTTTCGTGATAGTATAGAAATGGATCAAGAATCCAGAAACGCCAGTTCTTCTCCATCCAATGCTAATGAACAAATGCAACCTGGAGAGAATGCAAACACCAATACAAACGAGGCATCGAATATTACAAGTTCGACAGAAAATGAAGCATCCATGGATGGTTCTGTTGCAGTTAGTGCAGGTACTGGATTGACGGTAGGTACATCAGAAGGAGCTTCAACATCCAATCCCAATCAACCTAACAATACCGGCTCAACGGCTTCTTCTCGTTTATCACGCACATCTTCTGTTGGGTCTACATCACAAACCGGTTTTGTAAAACCATATATTCAACTTGCAGAAATCTATCAACGAACCAATCAGTTGGATAACGCTATAGCGATTGGTGAAGAAGGGCTTGCTGTAAGTAATGGTACCAATATTTACCTCTTATGGAATCTGGCGATGTCCTATACCAGAAAGAGTCGTAATGATGATGGTACTTATGAGCTATCCTTGGTTGAGAAAGCACAGGAGTTATTTCAACGAATTTATAGGATGCAAGCAACTGATTTTGCCAATTGGTTTCAAGTTGTATTTAATCTCGGCTGGACATACCGTCGGCTCGAACAAAATCAGGATGCACTTACCTTTTACAAAGAAGCAGAAACGATGGCGCCTGAAGATTATGACGTATTGATGCAAATTGGTGGGACATATTACGCGATCGCAAACTATACCAATGCAATCGATTATCTAGAACGTGCTCGAACTCAAAATCCCAATGATATTGATGCGGGGTTATTATTGATTAACATCTACTACGAACAAGAAAACTATGTTCGTGCTGAAAATTTGCTTTCTGAACTCGAAGTAAAGGTTATCGAAAAAGGACATTCCTACCCTGAATTGTATGCAAAGATGGGGGATGTTTATTATAAAATGAAAGAGTTCGCTCAGGCTATATACAGCTATGAGCAGGCAATACAATACTTACCTAATAGTGCTTCAATTCAAAAACGATATTCTATCGCATTGGGAGCGGATGAGCAGTATGACAAATCATATGCTGCGATTGAAAAATCCATTACGCTTGATGATACCGACCCCGAAGCATACGAGCAAAAAGGGGAGTTGGAAATTCATCTTAATCAACCCAATCAAGCCAAACAGACGTTTCAATATTTGGTGACTACGTTTCCAGATTACGAAAATACGGCAGCGATACGACAAAAACTGGATCAGTTAAACCGTTAAAAGAAGATCAAATCGGGTATTAACACCCAGTTTAATATGTATGATATTGGGTCTTGACATGCATTAAAACTTGCAAAAAAAGCTGCTTATGATTGTAAAACCAGATCAATTCATTTTCTTGTATGGAAGGGATTTGTGTTACTCCATAACCACCGATTGCAACGTATATCAAAATATTGATATTCAATTTAAAAATGGAGATTGGGTTATCGTTTCGGGTAGCAATGGTGTTGGAAAGTCTACACTTGTAAAGCAACTCGCTGGATTTCCGCTATCACAAGTAAGTGGTGAACTTGCGTTATTTTGGAATGAGCAACGAATTCCGAACGCTATTCACCCGCTTTTATCTGGTCTTATCGCACCCTATATCGCACTTCCATCGTATATCACATATCAGCGTTATATACACTTGCTCCAATTAAGTCGGATGACACACATCGATTTAACAAAACAGACTGAGCTACTACAGCGCTTTAAAATTCAGCATTGTACACAAAAAAGACTAGGCGTATTGCGTCCTAGTCACCAGATTCTTTTTTTAATTTTAATTGCTTTATTATTTAAACAACCCGTATTACTTTTTGATGAAATAGAAACCTGGCTCGATACAGCATCCTTAGAACAAGTTTGTGACTATATACACCATGAACGAAACAACCACATCATCATCTGGGCTACCAAAAGACCAACAGAAATACCCTCTGGAAATAGGTCTATCCACCTATCTGGTACAGATTCGTAGTGGATTCCAATTTCTTTGGTTGGAAACGTATCGCACGATTCTAGTGCTAGTCCTGTTTAACATTGCAGTGATACTATTATTCACCGGCATATGCTATTTGGTTGATACACCCGTAGCTATCTGTGAGTCACCGACTGCTTTTTTAATGGGTTTTTGTATCTATTTTATCATGATGCAGAATACGTGGGTAAGTAGCGCCTTGTATTGGAAAAAATCCAACTTAACAGCAGGATTACATATACATTTTCATTGGATACCTCGCCTACTTTATGCTATCAAGCATATACTATGGATTATTGTTTTGTCTGTATGCGGTTCGATCTTAATAATAGCTATCTTGATTACACAGCTGATACCCTTGAATTCTGTAATGATCTTGTATATCCTAAGCTATTATATATTATTTTCAATACAATGGATTGTTTTACAATCCATTTACGAAATAGAAGCAAAGGATACCCATATCATGCAACGTATCCTTTATATAGGTTTTGGTCTATTTGCTTTTTCATTCCAATGGGTTTTTTTAGAGACCTTTTTTAGATTAATTAATCCATCGCTACTATTTTTCATACAAATAGGGTTGTCCCCTCTCACAACGTTAGTCATTCTAACCCTTTCAGTTATTCTACTGGTTTTATTTGTTCGTATCATCATTCAATTAAAAAAGTAAGGGGGTTGTTGTATGGAACAATCTTTTAGCAGTGGTATCCATATCATTACGTTTATCGAAGGAGATATTACCTCCTTCCAAGCCGATGCAATCGTTAATGCGGCAAACTCATCATTACTAGGAGGGGGAGGTGTTGATGGCGCTATTCATGCAAAGGGTGGACCTCAAATACTTGAAGCTTGTAAAAAGCTGCGGGAGCAAACGTACCCGGATGGATTACCAACAGGGGAAGCTGTTTCCACTACTGCTGGCACTTTGCAAGCAAAATACGTAATTCATACTGTGGGACCTATCTGGCGTGGTGGAAATCAAAATGAAGAGCGTGATCTAGCACGTTGTTACCGTAATTGCCTACGGGTAGCACGGGAATTGGATTGCAAAACCATTATCTTTCCAGCAATCAGTACGGGGGTGTATCATTTTCCAAAGAACCAAGCAGCACGAATTGCATTTACTACGGTGCAAGCTGTACTACAACAAACCGCTAATAATTTAGAGGTTCGTTTTTGTCTATACGGAGAATCTGATTATAAGATGATGGTGGATTTGTTTCAACAGGACTTTGCATAGAATATGCTGTAGTAGAAAGGTATATCGATCTTAACCTGTCATACTGAATAATATTCAATATGACAGGTTGAAAGAATGTTTTCTTTATTTGAGCCGTCGTATTTTAGAAGTCAAAATCATTATCACTTGGACGATACCCACTGGTACATGGTTGTGCTGGAACTTCCGAGCCTTTGTTTTTAGCACCAACTCGCCATATATATACATCCGTTTTTCCAAAACAATTACCAGCCGTTAAGGTTGCCTCACTTAACACAATGGAAGTACTAGTAACATTCGCATTTTGATAGCAAATTTTTGTTGATGGATTGTAGGCTCCATCCGCAACCTGTAATTCGTAGCTCGTTGCATTATCTACCGCAGGCCAGGCTAGCGTTACATCGGTTCCTACAACGGTAGCTGTCAGATCTGCCCCAGAAGCACCGGGTTGATCAAGAGGTATATAATGGAACCATCCTTCTCGCCAATTACTCGTACATTGAGCAGATTCCCCTTTAACTCGCCACCCATACCAGTATCCAGGCTGAACACCTCCATATGAATAGGAAGTTCCTGTACCGTTTTCAATGGGTAAACCTCCCCATATTCCGGCGCCCGTCGGATCCCATGTGGATGCGGTAGAAAACGCTCCATTGGTAAACAGCTCAAATGTAAAACCATTTGTAGCTGCTGCATTTGCCCACACCATATCCGCTGGGTTTAAACAAAGGGGTACATTCTCCCATTTAACATTATCTTCTTTTCTTGGCTGGGACAAATTAGGCTTGGGGCTATCCCGCATTAAGAGATCACGCCATGCCATCCACGTACCATTATGAATTGTACCAGATTTGCTTCCACAATACGTACTACTTGTATCATCATAATAGGGTTTCACACGCCAATAATAGGTATTTCCTGCTCCAAATGTTGTTGTGATCCATGTATTTGGTGCTGACAAATGACTTCCTCTATTACCTGCATTCATATTGACACGTGGCCATACGGTGTAATATACACTATAAGGACCTCCATCGGTACACGTTCCACATGTTGGACAATGGGTGGTATATGCTGTACAATTACTATTGTTCCAAATTTCCATGGCATAATGGGTCGCCGTACCGGTCGTTGGAGTCCAGCTGAAATATGTTCCCGAAGGGGTATTCACATTCGGATCGTTTTCTGGACACGCTGCCGTTCCGGGAGTCGATGGGGTAACGGTGGTTAGATTCAACAACCGGAAGGTTCGTACATCCGACCATTCCCCTTTACACGTACCTGGATTTTGAATACCACGCACCGCCCAATAATAAGTCGTTCCATCTGGAATTACCAACCCAGAATCCGTAGTATACGAATAATTGGGTGCCCCTACCGTTGAAAGGGTACTATCGGTTTCAACACAACCCGCACAAGCATCTGTATTGGCATCATTCAGCGTTGAAATATGAATTTCTACGTTATCATGCTTGGATCCGGTGGATATGCGCCATTCTAACGTAGCCTGATCTCCAGTAACGAGTTCATTATCACCAGGAGTACTATCGCACGCTCCCGCACCATCAGAATCTTTATGCGTTGGTTTCTGAATAACCGCTACATTGAACTCTCCATAAGCATGGGCGGGATTCATATTTGACCATTCGGCACCACAGTTCGATCCCGTACCTCGTACACGCCAATAGTAGGTATTGTTATCATTAAAAGGTTCAACCGTTGAACAAATACCAACCGTACAATTTATTCCTTCAAACGTGGTGTAGACCGTTCCTAACCAATTCGTAGAATCCGTTGATACTTGAATAGCGTATTCATCCGCTTCTGGAATATGAGGCCATTCGAATGTAATATCCACGGCACCCGATGAACAAACGGAAGCGCCTCCTGTCGGTGAAAAATCGGTGTCCGTCATATAATCTGGAATTTGATCCACATCAAATTGTTTAGGTGTTGACCAAACAGCGGAACACTTTTGTGTACCACACCCATCACAAACAATATCATTCGTTGCCATTACACGCCAGTAATAGAACTGACCAGCTGGACGAGCGGTTAAATCGGTAACATCATACGTATAGGTTGTATCGGGCGTTGGAAAGGTTCCCAGATTTGATGCAAATGATGGATCATTATCCGAAATTTGGATTTTATAGTTGGTAACATGGGCTCCCAAATCTTCCCATTCAAAAGTAGGATTTTGGGCACAAATATAATAATTGGGTGCTGAAGGATCGGGTTCATAAAGATCCGGAGTCCCTGCTATTTGTGCCATCGTCAGTGTAAAATGCTGCACGGTAGGAAATCCAGACCATTCAGCATAACACGGTGGATTGATTGGTCGCACATTCCATTCATACGTACCTGGAGGAATGGTAATTCCATAAGACGAAGGTGTATACGAAGAAGCGCCAGCACCGTTAATCACTTCATCAATGATAGCCGCTGGCGGATTGTTATGATCCCAATCAGTAGGTGGCAATCCTGCTGGCATAAGAACAAATTGGTACCCCGTAGGACCTGTAACATTATCCCACGTAAACGTGGGTTGAGCACATTCTTTTGCCATTCGTGGGGTAGAAACATCTTCTGGGCCAGTTAGCGTTAAAGGTACATCCACTCCATTTTTAATTTCAAAATAGCAGGTATCGGACCAATCGGTAAAGAATTCCCCATCCGATGCTCTTACACGGAAGAAATACCGTCCTGAAGGTAAGCGCCCATTGTGCGGTAAAGCCATTTGGGTTAGATATTGATCCACAGGATCATACCAACATTTATCGGTACCACCTGAATCACATACGGTTGCATCCGATGCAATCATAAATCCTTGATCACCATAACATTCATTTCCAGAACAAGGATCATATCCTGCATAATCAGGCCATTCGGGAACATCCATCGGACCCAATTCCATCCCCGCATTATTTTTCTTGCGCGTATAATTGTCTTGAAATATTACATTATCACCCGCATACGTAGCTACCGATGATGGCGGATTTGCCAATTGATACATATAGTTATCCGCACCAGGCACCATATCCCACTCAAAAGCAGGTGGGGAACAATATGGAACACCACAAGGATCGGGAGCGGTAATGGTCGGTTGTAAAATCGATGCCAGCTTAAAATCCCGTATATCCGACCAAGGACCAGCACAGGACTCGGTTTTCGCACGCACACGCCAATAATAAGGGGTTGGTTCCCCTGCAAGTTTCAATACAGGATCAACAACCAACGGTTCATTGGGTGTAAAAATAATACGATTAAACTCATCGGGAGCACTATTGATATTTCGATTTGTATGTAGATGACTCCCTGCAAGACTTAATTCTTGTGTTTCTTCGTTTACAGCACGAGATATTTGAATATCATAGGACGTAGCATTAGGAACAATCTCCCATTGAAAATCGGTTAATGTATTTGCTGTTTCTACACCCTGTGCAGGAAACGATAGAGTAGGTCCAACCAATTTATTTACCATAAAAAAGTAGATATCACTCCATTCACTGGTGGAACCTACATTGTTAACTCCGCGTACACGCCAGTAGTAGCACCCATTAGGAAACTCGACACCCGTACCATTAGCTTCGGATGCTTTCCAATTCACATCGGTTATGTTGGATTCTGTATAAAACAGGGCAGCTTGGGAATAATCTTCGGTATCACCACTACTGAATACTTCAATTTCATAATTCGTAGCACCCATTGCATCATCCCAATCAAGCCTGGGAAAATTCGAATCACAAACATACGTATTGGTATTATACTTAGATGGATCGGGAGGACAACTCCCCGTACCACAATTATTACCGGGTGCAATAGGTAGCGGTTCCATTATTCCTACAACAAATGTTGAAATAATCTCTGTTGTTTGTCCAGCATAATCATAAGCCACCAAGGTAATGGTGTGTTCTCCCGTAACCAAATCATATCCAGAGATTTCGTAATCAATCCCACCATTCTGAGTAAATGTGATAAATTCACCATCATCGATTTTTAAATTAACTTTCGAGATCCCCCAGTTATCTAGCGCATTTGCCGTTACATTGTATTCACCATAAATAATTTGACCACTGGTTGGAGCAAGCAAAATAATCTCGGGTTGATCACAATCTCTAATGATGAGCTGACGAACCTGACTCGATTTGTATTGAAAATTATTTTTTGCTAAAATCTTCCATTTATAAGGAATGTTATGCGATGCAAGGTTGGAAAATTCCAGTGGAGGAACCGGCGTTATTTCAAGCGGATCATTCGCATCCACTTCATCTACAATGACCCATTTTTCAGGACTATCACAGGACGCCTCAGAACAAACTGCCAATTCATACGAATGGGCATTTGCAATGGATTCCCATATAAAAGTCACACTCTTTTGACACGTGTCGTAATTATCAGGCGGCTGACTTAGATTGATGTGTCCATCCAATGGGATTTCCTCAAAGACCGGGACACATCCAAACCCAATAAAGGCACTGAGGATGAGTAAAATGAGTGCTACATGTAAGCGTTTCATAACGTTCCTCCTTCAGAGGACAGGCTCCAAAAAAAATTGTTCTATCATTAAGTGAATAAAGCGCTGAGAATTTTCTTCTCAGCGCTTTTCATTTATTTACGGTGTAAATACGTATTGAACCGGATCGGAACTACATGCAACCGATCCATCTGGATTTTCTTGATAAGCAACAATCAATACCCAGTAGTAAGCAGCAGGATTCAATGCATCCCCGTTACACCCATCTACAACTGCATTTTGGGTTTTACAGGTTCCATAGTTGTTCCTATCTCCTGGATAATTAAAGGTCGTTGTATCAATTTCATCAACCTGCAATACAATATCCTGTCCCGTCGATTCTTCTGAAATCATGATTTCATACGCATCGGCTAATGGTACAGGATCCCATGCTATATTGATATTAGTGGTCTTTCCAACAACAAAAGCACTTCCCGTTTCACCGTCACAGTTATACGGTGTTGGACATTCAAAACCATCAATATCAGAGGCTGCAATATTTATCGCAGGTGGATCCAATGGAGTAAATCGCCATTGTTCATAAATCCACGGACTTTCATTAGATGGGTCACAGAAGTCATCAACCGATCGTACACGCCAAGTAAACCAATGTCCTTCATCCCCTGCGTTAATCGTATAGCTGATTTGTTTCGCACCACCATCACTAATCGTACCTGAGTCAACTTCGGTACCTTGACTGTCATAACCAGTGAAATTGATATCCGGAGCAACCGTTGTGCTGGTTGACATACTGATTCCCCATTCAAACTTATCACCACAGGTAGCATTACTTCCACCACCACAGTTTGCAGGTCCATCATACCCCTGGGCTGTCCATGTCATAAGCACTGGAAATGGTGTCGAAATATCACACGCAAATTGATCCCCAGATACATCGACTTCCGGTTCCGAGTCGGGAACAATATAGATCTTATTTCCAATCTTGTTCTCAGCAGGTGGAGGATAGGGTAATCCTGTATCTGGATTTACTGTAGAAGCAAACCAATTACCATAATAGGTTGATACACCACAGGTACCACCACGGGTATATTCATAGTAGGCTCGAACCATCCAGAAGTAATCCCTACCGGCATCAAGGTCTCCAAAGTCTACATTATACGTCGTTCCAACCGTATTAACTTGGACAATCACATTGTTTCCGTTTGTATCAATATCACCCGAAGATGTCAGCTTGATTGGATTCGCTGCCAACCGTACCTGATATCCTGTTGGTGTTCCATCCGCAGGTGGCGCCCATCTAAGTTGATAGTTACCTGCTGATAATGGACAGGTTTCCGACGTGGTATCCTTTGTTTCAAATGTGTCGGGATCTCCATCGTCGGTAGCTTCCTGAACGATACTCAGATTCATTACGTTCACCATTTTTGGATTCATATCCGAAGCAGGGCTTTCACAACCGGTACCCGTATCTTTTGCAATGATTCGCCAGTAGTAAATACCGCCATTATCATTAGGCAAGGAAACACCTTGGGTACTAAGATCAAAGCTCGTCTCGGTGGGATCAAGTAATACTTGGAATTCTCCCGTAACACCCAAACCACAGGTTCCACCACCTTGGATATCACACGAATCCGTCCACGTAACCGCGTCAAATTGCGCATTGGTTTGTGCGGTATCTGACACTTGCAAAATGAAGTGGTCATGCCCGTTCGCAGCTCCCCAGGTAAATTCGGGTTGTGCAGAGTAAACCAACGCACCAGAATGCGATCGTCCATCTGCTTTTCCCCAATTTCCTGTTCCATCTGGATCATCACAATCGTCGGTACCAATATCCGCCACCGGATCGATAAACGCTAGGTCCACATCTTCCCATGCAGTCCACTCATACGCATCGGGGCACGTATTGTTATAAGGTGCGATTCGCCATTTGTATAATCCAGAGTTTCCTGGATTTGGTCCGGTAGACAGGATCGTTAGATTTACTGCCGTACCGCTAGTATCCCATGGGGGAGTACCAACTTCCGCATCGGAAGTATACGTCCCCGCATCTTCAATTAACTGAAATTTATATCCGCTGGCATTGGGAACAGGATCCCATGAGAAATCCAGCGTACGATCACACAATTCGTTTCCTGTTGGGCTATTCATCGTGGTTGGATCGGCTAAGTCAATAAATGTGAAGGTTCCATCGGTAGGATGGGTTACCCAATCACTTACACAATAAGCATTCTCAGCACGAACGCGCCATGAATAATCGGTTCCGGTATGTCCTGCATCATTCATCTGCCAGGTCCCTGAAACCGATGCCAAATCTATAGGTGTACCCGCAACAGTAGTCGTAAATACACTTGCAGAACAACCAGTGAAACTACATCCCGTATCTTTTCGTGGCTCACTATGCGTTCCGCTCGTATTTGGCGGACAATCACACGCTCCTCCACCAAAGGTTCCATCGGTTGATATCTGGAATACATAATTGGACGTGCGATTTGAAGCATTCCACGAAAAGGTGGGATACCGATCACACGTTTCATCCGAAACCAATGGAGGTGAAATGGTGAAATTACTCGGATTGGTACCGATTTCATAATAATTGTACACTTGCTCGGTTGACCAGGTTCCTGCACCATCGGGGTTATCTCGTCCCAAAGGAGGACAATCTTCGTCATTAACCCGAACACGCCAGGTAATGGTTGTAGGACCAGATGCTGCACCTCCGGTTGGCTCAAGAAGACCTGCCGCTATCGCAAGAGAAGTCGATCCATCTGTTATTTGTGATCCTTGAATAACTCCACCACTCGTGGTTGCGCCACTATACACTTCAAGGTAGTAATACGCATCTTTGGATGTACCACTTTGATCATACGTAACCGGTGTCCATGTAAAATTCAGCATAGGATCACAATCGTTTAGATCGTCTTGGGCTTCTGCTGGTTCTAATGTTAAGGAGGTTTGAGAACCACCATCTGCTAAACCTGCTAAGAAGAAGTGACAGGGTTCACTCCAAGGTGAATATCGCATCGCAGCAACGGATCGAACTTGGAAGTAATAGTCACCACGTCCATACGCCCCACCAGGGGTCCATGCAGTTTGCATATCCATTCCTTGTTCCTCAATACCCGTATCCGGTGGGAAACTCGGATCTTTGGATAATCTCCAGTGATAAGCAATCACACCAGGAACGTCGTTCCATTGAAATTGGGGTACCGAACAATGACGATAATTCGTCCGATCACACAAATCACAATTACTAGGTCCTTGACACTGCGTTTCACAATAGTTGGTAGCTAATGGTTCTTCTGCAGCATCCTTTTCGGCTACATAATCCGTACAATCTTTATACCCATACGCATTATCTGCCCAGGATTGTCGACATTCCGATGGTTCGGAACACGCATCGGATATCAATTGGGGAATATCAACCATCGGAATGGTCATTTCCCGTGTTTCCGACCAATCACCCTGACACGCATCGCCAATAATGGCTCGTACCTGCCAATAATATTCGTCGGTATAGACATCCAATCCTTCCGAGAAATAATACTCGGTTTCCGAAACAGTCACTGCATGGGCTACACTATCAGGTGTGATATTCCCATCTGAATCCACTTCGGTTCCAATGATTAATTCATACCCCGAGGCTCCAAACACTTGAGTCCAGGTAAATACAGGGTTGGTATCCGCTGCTGTCCATTCGTCAGGAGGATTGAGCAAGATGGGTGCTTCCAAGTCTGCAACCGCAGCAAGCATCATATCACTCCAGTCGGTAAAGGTTCCATCCGCACGCACGCCACGAGCTCGATAAATATAAGCATATTCGGGTAACGGAGATGAAACCGTATAATAAGTAGACGTTAGATTTGTTTCATTAATAAAAATTCCTGGTCCATCGGGACTGGTCGTTGGATCGGGAACATAATTCGCATCAAAAATAACGTTTTCAATATCCGTCAATTGAAACTCGTATGTATCCGCTTCATCCATTTCATGCCAGGAAAAAGAAGGCGTATCAGTATCACAGGAATACGCATCTTCCGGAATCATTTGTCCATCCCACATCCAACCATCGGTATCACCATAGGAGAAACCACCAAAGCCTCCCCAGCCCCAAGGAAACCAACCAGATAAACCCCAGGCACCACCAAGGCCCCAGCCCCAGCCCCAGGGACCCCAGCCCCATGTTCCAGTCACTGGATTAAACCATGGACCCGGTGTTTCACTATCTTCTGAAGTTTCACCTCCAGGACCAAATTTGCCACCCCAAGCAGAGGAAGGAATCATTACGATGCCTGGTGCGTCTTCAGGCCATTCAACCAACGGAGGAACAATGATAACCGAATGGGAGGTTTCCGAACAGTTTCCCGCCGCATCGCATGCTTGTGCAGTAATCGTATGCCGTCCTGGTTCCAATCCCAATTCTTCAACAAAATCTTGGGTAACAGTATAGGTATAACCACCCCCTGTATTATACACATAGGATGGTTCGATATCTGGATTTAAATTCACACAATATGCTTCAGGAAACCATTGAGGAAATGTCGTACATTCAGGATTCTGTGTTACCGTTTCGTATCCACGATCAATTCCTTCCTCATCAATATGATGGGGGAAAGTGTATCGATCAACGTACACGTTAAGCAGGGTAACACCCACATTATCTGAAGAAACCCCGTTTACTTCCTGGGGTAACTTCAAAATCGATTCATCCTCAGGAACAATAATATTCACCCGAGGTGGTTCACAGTCTGCAATATAAAAATGCCAGGCTTCTGGGTTATCCCCATTTAAGTCGGTGTCCCCATAATGTTTGAACTGTTGGAACTCGTTTTTCCCAATTACAGTCCAGGTATAGGGTGATGGCGAATAAAGAAATTCATCACCAACAGTATAGGAAATAATGCCATCAACCGCTGCTTCGGTTGGTATCTTCGTTACCAGACTACCATTGACATATAATTCATAGTAGTCGCAAGAATTTAAAGGATAGATCACCTCCCATGTAAAGGTAGGTTTGGTAGCACATAATCGAGAATTATGCGCGGGTGAGATCATCCGTGCTTCCATGGGCATTTCTTCAAAAACAATATACTCTTTACACCCAAATCCGATGAGCATCACCAGTAAGAGCACGCTGGTTGTGAGTAGTCTGCGTAACATAAAGTTCCTCCTAAAAGTCATTCAAAACCGGCTGACAGGCTAGATTTTAAGCCTACCCCCTATCTAATAGAGAAATAACGCCGGCTTGGTGGGAATCATGAAAAAAAAATCTTAATTTTCCCGTTTTAGCAAAAAAAAATACAAATCAGGTTTATAACTTATTTTATTACACCTTCCATATAGTCTATAAATATATCACCAATTTTGCAACCCAAAAAACCATTCTCATATCCTATCATATACTGATCACTTCCTCACCTTCTATTCTAAACAACGAACAAGTACGTTCGCAGAAAATTTCGAGCGGCTCCGGTTCCCCAAAATAACATTCCCATGCATCCAGAAACAACAATACCATTCGTATGAATTTTGCCTTTATTAGAATGCCAGTATACCAGATATTGAGTGTGTTACTCAACTAATGTTGAAAATTTCTATGATACGATTTATGATTCCACAGGTTCATCGGAAGATTCGTCCCCGTTTGTGTCTGATTCTATTGCCTCGGCAGGAGGTGTTTGTTCTTCCATTTCTGATGGATCAAATTCTTCAAACCCTTCCAAATCCTCAAACTCATCACCTGTTTCCATTTCGATTTCTTCATATTGCCCTGCTTTACAAGGACAGCACGCCACTCCCGTAATCTGATCTACCACAAATGGTTTATTCGGATCACTTAATGCACGTACCTGGGTGATTGCTATTTCATACCCCCAGTTCCATTCTTCCACCATTTCCTGTGCTTGTGCTAATTGGAGAATAATCGAAGTTTCTTCCTCTATATGTTTTTCTTGTATGGCGATACTTTTATCATAAAATTCCTGCTCCGCTTGTTGATCCTTGGCGAATTCTTCCGATTCAATATACGCGTTTATTTTTTCCAACTCCCGCTCATACGCTGCTCCCTGCTCTTCACCTGAAACATCTATCTGGTATATTTCAGCAACAATCGGAATAATTTCTGCTGCTAATGTAGCTGCTTCCGTTTTAAAAACCCGGGATAACGTACACCGCCGCAGCATAAATTCATACACCCCCACGGTTCCATCAAACTTATTCATCTTATGAAGCGCCTCTGCAATACGTCTGTAAGTTCGTAATAACAATCGTTCCATATCCACAATTTGATGGGGATAATACGCCATTTGATCTTTCAATTCTGCTTTCGCATTCCGATTATTGTGTAAATGAATATTCAACAATGCATCATTTGCTCGTCGAATCGCCCAGCGCATATCATCCAGCTCGAAATATTCATCCGCTTCTGCCAACCGTTCTTCCGCAAGCACCAACAAATTATTGGAACATCCCATCCCAAACAATAATAACCATCCTACTATGATAACAAACAGCACGGCTCCTCGTTTCCATTCTTCTTTGAACCTTTTCAGTATAGCGTTCATAAACCATCCTTAACAAAAAAATTTACACCAAACCAGCCCATCAATACAAACCACATTAACCATTATTTATACTCGTAAATTTTTAATTCACCCAAATCTGCTATCCAGGCTAACAGCACCTCATCAAAAATCATATCATAATCCACTTGAATTTTTCCCGCGTATACAGGACGATGTTGGGATACATAATCCGAATAACTATAGGTTTTTTTACATTCACCATTCTCAAAAAGCGCAATATCCATCGTAAAGTCCAGTCGGGTTACAAATAAAGGAACCCCCATCCACGTAAATATAGAACCCGAGATAAGCGCAGCAAAAACACCTCCCGGACTTACATCCCCAATAACATTATTAAATTTCACTTCCCCTTTAATCACAATATCCGAGGTCAGATCCATTTCATCTTTCACAATAAACACGTCTGTAAAAAAGGCACTACAACGCTGATCATATTTTAATTTATCGTAGATAATTGAACGGATATCCGTATACCCATTGGCATAAAAATCAGCCACGCCAATACTCAACAATGGACGTATGATTTTATCGGTTAGTGTAGGATCATTAAACTTTATAGAATGGTTGGTACATTGTGTCCAACTTAACAGAAACAATAAAAAAAATGATAGGATGAAAAAAGGTTTCAATCGGTTCATACAGAATCCTCAGTTGTGTGATTCAAAATGATGCACGCCCAAATCGTTCCTGCATCACGTTTACAGATTATCGAAAACCCCTTTTTTGGGCTTCTCAAATACATCGCATATTCCATATAATCAAGGAACCCACGTATTTAGCGTGGGATCATATACTTCTACTAAATTTGTTACTGCATTATTCCCATCTTTGTCTCCACCCGCACAATAAATAAGACTGTCGTATGCTGCACAAGCTAAATCCGTACGTCGCGTACGAAGAGCAGCTGGGGGCGGAACCACCCAGGTTTCTGTATCGGGATTAAATTTTTCGACCAAAGCAAGGGTTTCCCCAATTTCATTGATCCCACCGATAAAATAAATTTCTCCATTCAACACGACCATACTATGCCCGGATCGAGCCATTAGCATCCCGGGTAATTGGCGCCAGCGGCTGTATCCCGAATCTTGAATGGAAGTCGGATCAGTAGGATCCGATGGATCAAACACATAAAAAGTATTATAAGTAGAACTTGCGTCTCTTCCACCGCTTAGATAAATCTTGTTTTTATACGTTACCACAGCAAAATCCCGACGTAAGTTTCCTGGAATCCGCATCAACGTATCCGTTTCTTCATCATAATTCGATTTCCACACCCACCGATAAATATCGGTTCCTTCGTTTGCTGATGCAATAGGATCCCGGTAATAGCCATATACATACCAGGTTTTAGAGCGGGTACTCGTATTGGTTCC
>CAYPZJ010000075.1:0-16780 GCA_964414635.1 uncultured Spirochaetia bacterium | reverse complement strand
TACATTGGTTTCTACATCCTGAGGAAGATTAAGTAGCTCTATCATGTGCTTGATATCCTATTCGTCAGATTCCAGATGAGGTGTTGATGAGCCCTGGAAAGAGAGCATTTTACACGTTACATTCAATTGTAATTTAACGAAATGTATGCATTAATCAACCAATAAGTTTGGATAGGGAATTAACAGATTATTCACGCTTGGTTATGCTAACAATATGATTGACATATAGATCCCAATCCTCCCTCCCCTTTTCCCCGCTGGCAAATATGGGTGAAAACAATATGCTTTAAAATCCCCTTCCAAAAGGAAGAAAGATAGGAATAAGCGTGGTAGAGAAAGCATATCCTTGGTTGAATTTTCCTGTTAACTGAATTATCTATTGGGTACAATGCTGCGATTCGTATGGCTGCAAATAAATATCGTATGATTGATTTCGGTTGGGTGTTATACATTTTTAAGAACACATCATCCGAAGCTACATAAGGTAGAAGTGGAATGGAAAACACCCAAAATAAAACAAAATCAATGATGGGATTTGTACTACTTGTGCTAATCATAATCCCTCTGTTTTCTATTCAATCGTGTAGGGAAAAGGGATTGGTAAAAAACGAAACTCCTGAACAGACTATCTTAAGTTTTAGTTTGTTGCTCCAACGGCTGGATTTTGAGCATTCTGAACAAGCAGATGTATTCAAAAAAGTACTTATTGATCCCGCTCTTACAGACTATTTGGATTCGATAGGAACAGTGTGGATGGGGGGAACGGTGGAACGTCCACCTATCATTCAGATTGATGTGTCGGGTCAGGAACAAGAAAAAGAAAACCAAGCGTTAAACGAAGATATTAAACGGTTTATTGAGTATGCGAACCAAATTCGTTGCCATATTGTGCATATTGACGTAGAGGAAATGGAAGCGACTGCGTGGGTGTATTTTTTTGACACCCAAAATTTAGTACGACTGGAACGTAAGCTTGTACTTGTGAAACAGAAAGATCGCTGGTATATAAAAGAAATCCGATCCGAACGAATTCCCCTGGAAATTATTAATCAATATTTCAAAGAGAGGGATAATACGATGATGGAATTGATCCCCACAGAAGAACCATCCGTCACTGATCCCAAGCAGGATACAATAGAATCGAACGAGGACGAGTCAGCAACAGAAGATCAGACCGAGCAGCATGAATCGTCCCCACTAGAAAATCATAATCAACCAGATTCCTCCGACTCATCTTCTGAAGTACCAGCTTCTGAATAATCGGGTATACGCATAAAAGTGGGTTGCTTTTTTGGGGAGTGTTTGTGACGCTTTACACCCAAAACACCCTTTTCAAAACCAGATAAGTTGAGTATAAAATAAATCCACATAATATGTTGCTTTCCATTGACTCCTCCCCTCTCTTATTGCTATATTTGTAAACGGAAGAAACAAACAGACGACCAGGCAATCTACATTATTAGTCGTTATGATTTACCTTAACGTGCGTTTTTAGGAGTATACCGATGCTAGACGGAATTACCAAGAAGTTTAACGGAATTATTCAAAAAATGAGTGGGAAAGGGAAACTCACTGAACGGAATATCGAAGAAGGTATACACGATATAAAAATGGCGCTGCTGGAAGCAGATGTAAATTATAAGGTAGTCAAGGATTTTATTAATAAGGTTTCAGAAAAAGCCATCGGTGAAACTGTAATCCGATCAATCAATCCCACCGAGCAATTTGTTAAAGTCGTCCATGATGAACTTGTTTCAACCATGGGAGCGGAACAAAGCCCTTTAAAGATTAAACCAGAGGGAGTGACTGTTACGATGTTTGTAGGTTTGCAAGGATCGGGAAAAACAACATCGTGTGCAAAGCTTGCTAATCGTGTAAAAGCAGAAAAACGTGTACTAGTAGTTGGTGCGGACACCTATCGCCCCGCGGCTCGTGAACAGCTCCGTATACTAACAGAGAAAGTCGGTGTCGATTTCTTTACCGGAGACCCCGATGATGATCCAGTCGCGATTGTAAAAAAGGCAGATAAGCTGATAAAGTCGAAAGCGTATACGTTTGTGATAATTGATACAGCGGGACGTCTGGAAATCGATGAAGCCTTGATGAATGAGCTGAAATCCATCAAGAAAATCATAAAACCGGATGAGATTCTGTTTACTTCTGACTCCATGGCAGGGCAAAGTATAACAGGTGTGGTTGAAAAGTTTAATGAAGAATTGGGAATCACTGGAATTGTTCTAACCAAATTCGATAGTGATACCCGAGGTGGAGCGGCGCTTTCTGTTAAGGGAGTAACAGGGAAACCAATCAAATTTATTGGAGTAGGCGAAAAGATCCAAGATTTTGAACCTTTTCATCCCGATCGAATAGCAGGTCGGATCCTGGGTATGGGAGATATTGTGTCCCTTGTTGAGAAAGCTCAGGAAAGCATCGATATGGATGAGGCTGCGAAATTAGAGAAAAAGATTAAAAAGAATAAATTTGATTTAGATGATTTTCTGAAGCAGTTGAAAACCATGAGCAATATGGGACCGTTGGAAAACCTGGTAAAAATGATTCCGGGGGCAAATAACCTTCCGACCAATCAAATCGACGACAAAAAGTTTCGACAATTTGAAGCGATCATTCAATCAATGACCAGACGAGAAAAACTGAATTACAAAATAATAAATGGGAGTCGGCGCCGACGGATAGCGAAAGGGAGTGGGACATCCGTTCGGGATGTAAATAACTTACTTAAGAGTTTTGATCAGATGCAACGGATGTTTTCCAACCTGTTGCGTAATCCAAAAAAAATGCAGAAGATGATGAGTCAGGCAAAAAATATGAACTTGCCGATTGGATAAGATTTTAGTATTCTTTAACACTAGTCCAGTAGGAGGATAGAGAATTGGTAAAACTTAGACTGAAACGGGGAGGAACGAAGAAAAGACCGTTCTATCATATTGTAGCTGTCGATGTTCGCAAGAAGCGGGATGGAAGCGTGATTGAAACACTGGGGTTTTATAATCCATTATCAGAGGACGAACCTTTTCGCTTTAATGAAAACCGCACAATTTATTGGCATCGATGTGGTGCAAAAGCCACAGATATTGTTTATCAGTTGATGATTAAAGCTGGGATCACTCGAAGGATAAAAGAAGGACATACAGGCGAAGAAGTGCAGGAAACACCTCCAGTGGAACCTCCTAAGGAAAATGATTCCGTTGCTACACCAGTCGCTGAAGATCAACCAGCGGAAACACCCGAAGATGCAACCGAATCGGAAACCAAAGAGTAACACTGCTTTCTGCGACCAGTTGAGAGTGTCTATTTGAACAGAACCCACATGCGTAGAACATGCGAGTAGTTGTATTTAAGGAGCAAATATGGAAGAAAAAGAGCTGGTAACCTACATCGTAAAAGCTTTGGTTGACTCTCCCGAAGAAGTAGATATCAATGTTATTGAGGGTGAAAAATCAACCATCCTCGAACTCAAAGTGAAACAGGATGATATTGGAAAAGTCATTGGGAAACATGGCAGAATTGCGAAAGCAATTCGTACCATTTTAAATGCTTCCGCTACAAAATCTGGGAAGCGAGCGGTTTTGGAGATACTTGATCAGGGTTGAAAACAACAGCAGATGAGTTAATCCATATTGCTACCATTATTAAATCATTTGGGGTAAAAGGTGAAGTTGTCCTAGACCCCCATACTGACAATATCAATCGGTTTGTGAAGGATTATTCTACATTTTTGTATTTTATTGATGAAGTGGAACATATCCTCACCATGACCGGATTCAAAATACAAGGGGCACGGGTTATTGCTAATATGGCTGAACTCGATACCCCCGAGCAGGTTCAAGCATTAAGGCAACAGCCATTATTTGTTCACGCTTCCGAACGAGCTCCCCTCTCGGATAATGAATATTATTATTCAGATTTGCAGTCATGTACCGTTTATGAACAGCAGAGGAAGGTAGGTGTGGTGCAACATGTTCGGAATTATGGAACGTGCGATTTATTAGAAGTTCTGCTCCCAATGGAGAAGAAAACCATTGTATTAATTCCCTTTCGAGATGCCCTTATTGAACGTGTGGATATCCTCGAAAAGAAAATTGTATACTCCGATCTAACGGGATATCTGGGTGATATTTAAAGTTTTGACCCTTTTTCCGGAGTGCTTTCACTCGTATTTACAGGCAAGCATCATCAGTCGGGCAATAAACGAACAGCGGATACGAGTGGATCTCATAAATATTCGGGATTATGCCCGGAATAAGCATCGCAAGGTCGATGATGCACCTTACGGTGGTGGTCCTGGCATGGTGATGGAAGTGGAACCGTTATATGAAGCCATCACGGACCAGCTTACACCAGGATCGCAGCTCATTTTTTTTGATGCAGCAGGTAAGCGGCTCACACAAGATACCATCATAGCATGCGCGATGTATAACGAAATCATTTTGGTATGTGGGCATTATGAGGGGATGGATCATCGGATTTATGAGTTTTTTGATCATCAGGTTATCAGCTTGGGGGATTTTGTTTTGACCGGTGGCGAAATACCAGCCCTAGCATTGATAGACGGGGTTGCCCGGCATATTCCTGGGGTTATACCCGATTATGCTCTCACCGAGGAGAGTTTTACTGATTCCTTATTAGAATATGAACAGTACACCCGACCGGAAGTTTACAAAGGAAAGCAAGTTCCGTCTGTACTGTTAAGTGGGAATCACAAGCAAATTGAAGAATTTCGGCTGCATCGTCGGTTGGAACGAACACAAAAATTAAGACCGGATCTGTATAACCGCTATATACAGCAATTGAAAGAGGAGAAGCCATCATGAAAGATCGAACGGCTATTTTAGATGAATTCACCAAGGAGTACAAACAGGAAAATATCGCTCCATTTCGAGTTGGGGATACCGTCAAGGTATCTGTGAAAGTAAAAGAAGAAGTAAAAGGGAAAGATGGAAAGGCATCGGGGAAAGTGAGAGAGCGGATTCAGGTATTTGAAGGATTGTGTATCGCCCGAAAAGGTGGAGGAATTCAAGAAACTTTTAAGGTACGAAAAATATCCTTTGGGAGTATTGGGGTTGAACGTACTTTTCCATTACATAGTCCTGTGATTGATAAAGTAGAAGTAAGTAAACAGGGAAAAGTCCGTCGTGCGAAACTATATTATATTCGTGATCGAAAAGGGAAAGCAGCAACCCAGGTTAAAACCCGTTCACGGTTTAAAAAATAAATGCTAGCCTTCATTGGAAGTGTTACTTAAATCTAAAACCCGCCCCTCGTGCGCTCCGGTTACAGGTATGGAGTCTGCGCCTATTTTTTTCATATATTCGTTTGCCCGTTCAATAATCCGATCTACCTGCTTATCATCATGCCATGGATCCCAATGGGTTAAAATCAATTCCCCAACATTGCATCGGTGTGCAAAATCACATGCCATTTCGTATGTAGAGTGACCAAAATCCTGATATTTATAATAGTCTTCCGGTAAATACTGGGCATCATGAATGAGAATATCTGCGTCTTTTGTAATGCGATACAGCACTTCGTATCCTTGAATACGTTGTTCTATATCGGTTGCAAAAACGATGCGTTTTCCATTCTGAGTGAAACTAAAAAAATAGGATCCATCATTTGGATGGGCTCGTGATTCTGCAAAATCCACGCGTGCAACCTCATAGGGCACAGCTTCTTCATCTTTCGGACAGTATACATATGCGTTGTATCCTTTTGGAAATTGTTCCATTAAGGAATCCAAACTAGCTGGATTGTGTTCATGGGGGTCAAATACTTCTTTGAATTGTGCCGTTGTTTTAATATTAAGTAATCGTATACTGTGAGTAGCACTGACTTGGCGATAGAACTTTTTGCTGAATGTATATTCAAATTGATAGGGGAATAACGGGGGATTAAACTGTTCTTTGAGGATTGTTGCTACATCTTTTTTCATCAACCGAGGATAAAAAAGATGGAGGATGGAATTGGGATCATAAACAGGGAAGAAAAAGGGGAACCCCTGAACATGATCATGATGGAAGTGAGAAAACAGGATTAAAAAGTTTTTGGCTTTGCTTTTTGAGGCAAAGTTTGTTATTCCTGTTCCTGTATCTACGAGTAAGGAATGGTTGGGGAATTCAATGGAAACACAGGTTGTATTTCCACCGTACTTAATCGTTGTTTTTTGTGTGGTGGAAGGGGAAGGAATCGATCCTCGTACCCCATGAAACATGAATTTCATAGTTGCTCCTTAAAAGAGACTACTGTAAAGTATCGGTTAATGTAACTAAAGTTTACAGTAGGAAATACCAGTATAGAAGCTAGACTTTTCTTTACGCAAATTGTACCTTATCTTAAACAATATTGAAGACTCAAATATCATCCAACAAATCAGGAATCACCTGTTTTGTAAGTCCATCAAGGGATCCAGTATCATGAATAACCTTATCAGTAAAGCGAAACCCATTTCACTCCCCCAGTTGGAAAATATGGATAAAACATTTACTCGGTTTATTGGGTTTCGTCAAATGGCAAATTTGTTACGGACAGACGATGCATTGAAACCCATACGTAAACAATGGCTCCTGTATCTACTTCAGGAATATCGTTATTCTCATAAAAATTTCCAGTGCCATCCCCGAATCGAATCAAAAAAGAAAATCCTACCTGATTTTTTATTCTTCGATCGAGAAGATAAGGTACCCATTCTGGCAGTATTTATTGTGAATGAGCTAAAACCCTTTAATCTTTCCTTGATCCAGGAAATTGCCGCACGAGAGGGAGTCCGGTACTATATTATTGGAACTGCTACTCATATGCTTTGCTTTGAACGGGTTCAAGAAGCGTGTGGAAAATCTAAATCGGATATCCTATTGCCTCGTATTCCAACATTTAAATCTTCCAAATCCCAGCTGATAACAATCAAAAACTTCAAAGGGGGGGTGGGAAAAACAGTAATTACCATCAATCTTGCAACCACCTTGGTGAAACAAGGCAATAGTGTTTTAATTGTAGATTTGGATCCTCAAGCCAATGCATCCGCCTACGCGCGTGTAGATGAGTCCAGTAAATTTATTAAGGTATTGGGGCAGCATCAACCTGTTTTGGAGGCTGAGGAACTCATTCAACACGCATTTCCGGATTATGTTACGGGTTTGGATATTATTTCCAGCCATAATTCTATCCATGAGTTTAATCGATATGATTTCCCCTACTCTGCTGCACAACATGCCAATGATTTTTTAGCAGGGCTGGGGTACGATTATGTATTGTTTGATACTTCCCCCGGTATGGACAAACTCAGTGAATTAGCACTCTGGTGTAGTCCTTATATTATTGTTCCCATCACACCCGATTTGTTTTCAGAGCGTGGGATTGATAGTGTATATTTGTTACAATCGCAGCTGGAACTAATCAAACGAAAACCAGAAATTCTGGGATTTGTATTAAATAAATTCGTAAGAAATTATCGCGTCTCTAAAGATACCTATGCTCATTTTAAGGAAAAATTAGACACCCAGCTGTTTTCCACCTTGCTACGACAAAATACATACGTAACGGAGTCAATGGCTGAAGGGTATCCCCTACCCTTTCATAGTAAAGCAGCAGATTATATAGCGGAATATGAAGCGTTTGCCAATGAATTGGTTGCTCGGATTAAACAGCGTCAGGCGGCAGATGAATAGGTGGTTAGGACTGTGAACGAAATCGATCCGCAATCATGTACAATACAGGTACAACTAATAGCGTGAGTAGTGTGGAGCTGGTTAACCCCCCGATGATTGCCAATGCCATTGGACTGCGAATTTCTGATCCATCTCCCAAACCAATAGCTATAGGAATCATTCCGAAAATCATAGCAAACGTAGTCATGAGTATAGGACGGAGCCGAAGCGGACAGGCTTCAAGAAGGGATTGAAATACCGATTTATTCTGTTTTCTTAACTCATTCGTAAAATCAATTAATAAAATGGCATTTTTCACTACCAATCCCATTAACATAAGCAAAGCAATCATGCTCATTAGACTGAGATTGGCTCCAATTAAAAAAAGAAATAAAAATGCTCCTACAAAGCAAAGAGGAATAGAAAGTACAATAATAAACGGTTGAATTACACTGTTGAAAAGTGATGCCATAATCAAATAAATCATTACAGCTGCTAAAATCATCGCTACAATCAACGAAGCCATGGATTCTTGCATCATTTTTGATTGTCCTTGAATCTCCATTGTATATGCATCGCTGTAATTCGAGAGAATCGCTTCCAACTGCTGTACTGCCTGATCTGTTGCATCCCCCAGTGCTGTATTATTTAAATTCGCAGAAATTAACACATGGCGTTGCCGTTTGAATCGATCGATTTGCATGGGCATATCATCGTGAATTAAATCCACTAAGGTGCGAAGTTGTACTAACTGTCCTTGGTAATTCCGAACGGTAATATGTTCCATGTTTAAGGGATCATCCCGCTCTGATTCAACTAACTGAAGCCTAATGGTATATTCTTCTCCCTGGTCATCAAACATACCAATGCGTTGTCCACCTACCAGCGCTTGAATAGTTGTAGCAACCGATGCGAGAGGAACTCCAACCTGCGCCAGGTGTGAACGTATTGGAACGATGCTAATACCTGGTTTGGGGGGTTGGAACGAATGAGATACATCAACCATGCCAGGTATTTCCTTCCACTTTGCTACAGTAAAACGAGCAATGTCTCGCAAGGTCTCCAACTCTGGACCGCGAACGGAAACCTGTACTGCTGCATTGGCATTTAATCGTTGCGCTTGTCCACCAGCACCTTCCATAATCTCCTGGATGATTGAGAATTTGAGTGGGAATTTAGATTCCTGAATTAACTGCTTGATTGTAATGCGTAAGTGTTGTACAATTTCTTTTTGTGATCTATCCCGTTTGGATTTGTCTACCAACGTTACAGCTATAGAGGCTTGATTAGTCCGCTTCATCACATCCCCGGCAATAGTAGATACGACCGTTTCAATTACTTGCTGATCCATCAAAAATGTATTGATTTTGTCTATGTAAGCTTCCATAGTTACAAGAGAGGTCCCAGGATCAGCCTCTACCGCAATTGAAAATTGACTTCGATCTTGTTCGGGTAGCAGTTCAAAAGGGATTTGACTACCTATTCCCACAGCAAGGATCAAACTCGCAATAGCGATAAGCAATGTTATTCTTCTATGGTTAAGAGCAAGTGTGAGAATTCGTTTATAAAACTGTTCAAGCCAAATGAAAAAACGCTCGAGGAGGATAATCAATTTGGTTGGTTCCGTTGTAGGTTTTTTTAGTATACGGGATGCCATCATAGGTGATAGGGTTAGAGCAAAGATTAGTGATATGAGAATCGCGGAGGAAATAGTTATCCCAAATTGGAACAAAAATTCACCAATCATTCCCTCTGCAAATGCAACGGACACAAACACAGCCAGGATACTCAAACTGATGGCAATAATTGCAAATTGAATTTGATTCGCAGCTTCTCGAGCCGCTTGGACAGGCGGTTTCCCCATTTCTAAATGCCGCCAGATATTTTCTATCACAACAATTGCATCATCAATCAGTAACCCAACACTTAACGAAAGTGCAACCAACGTTACAAAGTTAAGTGTAAATCCAAACAATACCATTAATAAAAAAGTCGTGATAATAGTAGTTGGCAGTACAGCCAATACAATGATGGTGGAGCGTACATTTCGGAGGAAGACAAAGGTAATCAGTACTGCCATCAATCCCCCAATAATCAATTCCACAAGAGAGTGATCGACTGTATGTTCAACAAAAAGGGAAGAATCCTGTGTCACTTTTAATGACATCCCAGCAGGTAACATCGATCGTAGATCTGGCAGGGTTGCTTTTACTGCTTTTGCTACTGCAACATCATTGGCACCCGATTGTTTCCGAATAACTAAAACCAGTGCATTGCTACCATTATGTTTGGCAACGGTCGTACGTTTTTCCAACCCATCTTCCACCTTTGCTACATGGCTTAATAACACACTATGTTGATTTTGAAAACGCACAATCATATTTCGGAGTTGATCCAAGGATTGAAATTTTCCTTTTGTAGTTATAGCATAGGAAGTGGCATTCCTCTGGATAGATCCACCTGGTATTTCTAAATTCTCCATTTGAAAGGCTTGCGCAATATCTTGTACCGTTACATTATACTTTTTCATTTGAGCAATAGAAAGCCAGATACGGATCTCACGCTCTCTCCCACCCAATACATCCACACTCCCAACGCCGGATAGCTGCTGAAATTGAGGTTTAACAATCTGCTCTACATGATGAGTCAATTCCCCAATATGCTGCGTACCCGAAACAATCACATTCAAGATCGGTCGCGAACCCATATCGATGCGTTCTATTACCGGTTGGTCGCTTTCTTTGGGCAATTGGGTGTGAATTCCTGTTAGTTTATTCTGAACGGCTTGAAAAGCATCATCCGGATCCATCTCCATAACAAACCGAATAATAACGAGGGATACATTCTCAGCACTCTGGGAGTGAATCGTTTCTACATTGGATAAGAGTGCAACCACTTCTTCAATAGGTTTTGTAATGGTTGATTCTACAATTTCAGGGGAGGCACCAGGATATATCGTAGTAATAGTAACAACTGGGAATGCTACATCCGGGAATAATTCGATGCTCATTTTCTGGTAGCTGTATAGTCCAAAAATAAGTAAACCTATTACTCCCATAGCAACCAGGATATGGCGCCTTATCGATAGTTCACTTATAGTCATTTCATTGTTCCGCTATGATCGTGTCTCCTGGCTCCAATCCCTGAAGGACTTCCCGATAATCACCAGCGTTAATACCCAACTCAACGATCTGTTTTTCTGTTGTATGATCCTTTTTGACGTATACAAAATATTGTTGCTGCTCATCGAGATAAATGCTTTTCTGTGGAATATAAAGCGCAGTATGATGTAGTTCCAGCGTGCTTTGAACATAGGCTCCAACTATGTATTGGTTACCTTCATTTGGGATACGCATCTCAAACCGTAACGCACGGGTAGTTGATTCAATACGTGGAATCATCGCTTCATGTGGCACGGGAAATTCATCCTGTCCTATAGTTAACTTCATCTCAATTTGAGCACCGTGAAATAGATGTTTGTATTCTTCCGATACCGAAAATTGCACTTTCAATGGGTTGGTTTCCATTAATTCTACAATAACTCCCATCGGAGCGGGAGTACAATATTCACCAGGATATACAAATGTTTGCACTACAACTCCATCAAAGGGGGATCGAATCGTCAACCGATCAATCTTTTGTTGAAGATCGTGCTGCATTGCCATTAAATGATTGCGTTTTAACCTGGTGGATTCAATTTGTGCAACAGACAAAGAACGCTGTTGACGAGCTGCTGTAAGTTTTCCTTCTAGCTGCTCTACTTCTGCAGCGGGGATACCGGTTCCTTCCAACCCACGAATACGTTCATATTCCCGCTTAAGATTCGTATATTGGGTAGAAGCCAAATCCGCTTGAAGAATTAACTCTCCTTTATTGTTTGAATGAGTATTCAGTGTTTGATCCAGCTGATCTACTTGCTGCTGTATTTGTAATAACCGTGTTTGCATTTCAGAATTGTAGATTACAGCAAGGGGTTGATTCGTTTGAACAAACATACCAGGTTCTACAAACATAGACTTGACCAATCCACCCGTTTCCACTCCCAATTTAACAACTTGATTCGCCTGCAAATATCCATCTACAGAAATATCGATTTTTTGTTTTTGCCGTTCTAATACATACGGAGGAGCCTGTTTTGTTCTTCCTGGTTTGTATTCCTCATCCCTATAATCTCCACTATTCGCCGTTTGATTGATATCCCTTAGATAGTATGAAGATGAATCGTGTCCAGGTTTAGTAACAACCTCACCTTCAGGAGATGATAACGAATAGGTTACAAGTCCAATAAGACAGAGGTTTATTAAAAATAACGGTCTTAAAGTTGCTTTCATCAAATTCCTCCGAGTAACGACCGACCGGTTGGTCTTAAAATAAGGTAAAAAAAAACCGTTGCATTCGTCAGGTATTCTGTTTTCTGCTTAATTGAAGATTATTGCTAATGAAAGTACTCAAATTACTCATCGTCGTTGCCACATCTTCAAACAGTGTGTGATTGCGTGGAAACACAACGATTTCAACAAACACCCCCACAAACAGGGCTAATAGTGCCTGTGCATTGGATTTATAGTCAAAATCCTGAAGATTTGCATCCTTATAAATTTCCCGTAATGTGTATTCCAAGCGATGTTGAAACATTTCTAGAAATTCCTGCGCGATGGTTCGTGCTTCTTCATCTGACCGTGAATAGACCATAAATTCGAACATCAGATCGAATTTATACCGCTCTTCCTCTGCCATTCGCTTAATCTCAAACAATGCTCGTTCAAAATTATATATCATCTCAGGATCGCTTGTAAATACTGATACGAACATTTGTTCAAATGTTTTCAACCACTCCGTTTGGATCTCAAGAAACAGGGCGTGTTTGCTTTTAAAATGATTATAAAATCCACCTTTACTCACACCGCTTTCAACAATAATATCATTGATTGAGGTGTTTGAAAAACCCCGTTCACTGAAAAGGCGAATGGCGGTATCCACAATATTGAGCTTGGTTTGTTCACCACTTCTCATTTTTTTTCCTTAAAACCGACCGACCAGTCCGTTTCTTTGTAAAGTATACTAAACATCTCCAAAAATTTCAATCCGACCTCAAAAAAAAGAGATTTTTCCTAATCGTTGTATTCCTCATTACGAGAAGTGAAGCGACGAAGTAATCATCGTTCCGAAAAGAGATTGCTTCACGTCCATTCGCAATGTCGCACAGGTTTTCAATGATTTGTAAAAACTCTCAAAAAGAATTATTTCTAGTAATTCCATCCACTGCTATTGGTATGTTGCTTTTATTGTGAAGTAGTCTAATTTTTTTTGAAATCTGCAACCGTCGGAATTTTTTTCCAGTTTTCCATGGATGCTGTTGTTACTATATAAGATATCTGGTCGCCTGATAAAACGAGGAGGCATTCATGCAAAATCAGTATTTCGCAAAAGCTCGGTTTGAACATTACAGTCGTAAGCTTGCGGAATATGGTATTCGACGCGGGATTGTATTAAAAAGCATCGAGGAAAACCTACGAAAGGATATCATTTCCCTTCTCACGCTAACAAATAGTAAGAATACGGTGATTGCCAACATAATCGGCAAGAACGAAAAGACTGTGCGTAATTTAAAGCGACAGTTTTCGGGTGAGCAGGTTATTTTAAAACGCAACCGGTCCTTTCATATTAATAATATCATACATGAGCTGACCTATCGAACACAGCAATGGATTTCCCTGAATACTATTTACGATGAATACCTCCAGAATAATATGGATGATGACGAATTTGATGAACGGATTTTGCAGGATACCTTAACTTTATTGGTAAAAAGTGGATCGATAATAGAACAACGTCAGAAATACACAGCGTTCTATCGATCCAGCTGTGAAAAACCGGTTACGGAGTTACGAGAAAAGAGTAACCGTGCGAAATATGAGACGGTACTTGCGATTGCACAAGAATTCGATAATATGGTTGATTATTTAGGTACCCACCCCGATCGGATGAATGATATTAAATTTGTTGAATATTCAGGGACTACCTTGCCTGACGTAGCGATCCAAGAAATAAATGAAAAAATGCAAGCGTATGCCGACCGATTGGTTGCGGAATACGAACAAAACTTGGAGGATGCGGGTTTGAGTCAGGCGGAAGGGAAAAATTTTCGGATGATTATAGGGATTGCACCCAGCCGATTAGATGAAGATGTGGAGGTTCAGCATGGTTAATCATATAATGAAATTATTTACCATCGTTTTCCTATTTGGTGTTGTTACCAGTTGCGATATGGCATTTGACCCAATAGCTATCGATATCCCGACAGGCATCGATCCCGTATTACCAGCTGAAATCCAATCAGAACAAAATGAGCAGAACACTTCAGAATATAATCCAGCAACCAAACCGGTACAGAGTTTTCAGTACGATCAGACTGCAATTATCCTCACCCCGAGATTTGGGGATACGAAGGATTCGACGTATGATTCGGAAGAATCCGATTCGGAAAGTGATCCGTACTTCATGGGTGGAAAACGAGGGAATTCAACACCCCATCCATCTCCCGAACCTTAAATTCAAATCAGCATAGTAATCGTAATATCTCAATCGAATAAGGGCAATAACAGAAGGGTGTCCCTGCAGTTTTTTCTGTAGGGATAGATCTCTGTGTCTATCCTGTTATTTTGAGATAGGGATCTCACAAAAAATAATTTACCTGGTTTTCGTCTTTGCGTGCAGCGAAGCGACGAAGCAATCGCTTTTCAGAACAGAGATTGCTTCACTCTGTTCGCAATGAAGCTTTCTACTTTTTGTATATTTATGCTTATGATATAAGCCATATTACTAGTAATCCTCATATTCCTCAGCCTGATCATCTAATTCAACTCCCAATTCTTCAGCAGTCCATTTCTCAATTGAGTATTGATACCCTTGTTCAACAAGAAACATTTGACGCTTGAGTGCGAAATCCTGCTCATTGCTATCCTCCGAAACTAAGGTGTAAAAATAGGAGGATAATCGCTTAGGGCGTAGGATCCGACCTAAGCGCTGTGCTTCTTCCTGTCTCGATCCGAATGTTCCAGATATTTGAATGGCTACGGAGGCATCGGGTAAATCAATGGAAAAATTGGCTACTTTACTTACGACCAACTGTTTGATTCGTCCTTGACGAAATTGTTCGTAAATCTCATCGCGTTCATCGTTTTTTGTTTTTCCCGTTATGATAGGTAAATGAAACCGGTTGGCGAATCGCTCCAATTGCCCCACATATTGACCTATGACTAAAAGAGAACGATCCTGATAGCGTTCCATGATTTGCTCAGCGACCATTTCCTTAAGTTGGTTTTCGCTAGCGATTCTAAATCGGGCTCGTTTCGATGCGTGAATGTACTTCAAGCGCAAGGATTTTTTCATAGGAACTCGAATTTCGTGACAATAGGCTTGCGCAATCCACCCTTTTTTTTCCAATACCTTCCAGGGTGTATCATAGCGTTTCGGTCCGATAAGGGTAAATACTTCCTTTTCTAACCCATCTTCCCGTATTAACGTCGCAGTGAGTCCCAACCGTCTTCGGGCTTGAATTTCAGCGGTAATGCGAAAAATGGGAGCGGGGAGTAAATGAACCTCATCATAGATGATTAATCCCCATGGATTCTTGTAGAACAGCGAAAAGTGGGGAAAGCTACTTTCTTTATTTTTTCTGTACACAAGAATTTGATAGGTTGCGACGGTAATGGGTTTAATTTCTTTTAGTGTTCCAGTATATTCCCCTATATCTTCGCGTTTTACATTGGTTTTATCCAAAATCTCTTCGATCCATTGATGAACCGCGGCAACATTGGTAGCCAAGATTAATGTATGTTGCCCAATCCGTTGCATTACATCAATTCCCACAATCGTTTTCCCAGATCCACTTGGTAGAACGATGACTCCATGTCCTCCACCTGGTGCACCATTTAAATGAAAGATATCCGCAGCTTCTTGTTGATAATCCCGCAAAATAAAGGGTTTCCCATTTCTGGTATTATCCGCTAGTGTGAATGGAAAGGGTTTCCCATCGGTAAACCCTACATTATCCTGCACAGGAAAGCCAATCTCAATGAGTAATTGTTTTATCCGTCCACGATCTAAAAGACTTATTTCCACTTGATTATCTGCTCGTTCCACTAGGAAATGCTTCTGGATTTCTTTTCGATGCTTGATCTCTTTAAAAATTTCTATGTCCGTAGCTTCGAGAATCAATCGATCATGTTCCAATGGATGACGAGACAACTGGAGAATACCAAAGCGATCATATTGGCTTTCAATCTCACGGGTAACATTTTCGGGGATTTCATAACGCGAGAATTTCCGCAAGCCCTCCATGATGGTTTCTAGTGGTATTTTTGTGGAAGCGGCGTTCCATAGAGAAATGGGGGTGATACGGTAGGTATGCATATGTTCAGGGGACTTGACCAGCTCCGCAAACATACTAAGAAAATCCCGACATTCGGTATAATTCTCGGTATTAACTTCAAGTAAGAGGGTGTAATCGGATTGAATGATCAATGGTTTTTTATCTAGCATAATCGTGTTGCACCCAGTGATTTGTCTGGGATAAGAATTTCGTAGTACTACCTCTTATGATATAGATCAGGCAATGTTATTCGTTACGCAAGTCTTCGATTTCTTTTTCAAGCGCGTCGACTTGGTCGTCTAACGTGGAAATTTTTGAGATCAATTCACTCAAATCGGGATCATCACGACGGATTGTAATTTCATCATTGGATTCAAACCGTTCAAAGACCAATGTCCCTAATCGCGAAGCTGCTCGTTGCATTTCAGTAATCTTCACCTGTCGATCCAACCGTTTCATACCGATTTGCCCGGCTTCTTTACCCTTTTCCATCGCTCGATTAGCAAAATCGAAAATTTCATCCGTAATTCGTTCCATTCGGTCCCAAAACTGTGGCATGAGGTTCTCCTTAGCTTAGATTTCAAAAACTTGGTACACGTAAGGAAGATAGATATTTATACAGAATTAGTCAATTCAATGCTTTATGATGAGGTTGATTTGAGTATCGGTGGAAAATTTAGTAGAGCTCTTAATATTAGATTATTGGAATGGTAATCCGCTTTCCGAATTTCAGAAATTCTTTCAC
>CAYPZJ010000074.1:0-16926 GCA_964414635.1 uncultured Spirochaetia bacterium | reverse complement strand
AGGTTTATTAATCGAAACCACTTTGGAAGCACACGGTGTAATATGAAAGATACCAATATCTTCTTTAGGAATACCTAGCTCCTGGCTTTTTCGTTTTCGTAAATCTCTTGCTGTTAATTCACGTGGAGCTTCGATGTTTACAAGATTATTAATTAAATAGGGATACCGGTGTTGGATCAATCGTAGAATAGCAGGGCATTGCGTCGAGATCTTGGGCCATGGCTTCTCCGCTTCTGATAAATAGGCATCCACAGCAGCCACTACCATTTCGATCATCCAGGATTGATCATACACTAAGTCAAATCCTATTTTATACAGTGCTTGCATTACCGCGGTAGGATGCACATTCAGCCCAAACTGAGTATATAATGTTGGTGCCACCATCGCAACGGTGTATTTATATTTACCAGTATCGGCATCGGTTGACGTGATAGCTTTCACCGCGTCGTATCGACATACCCGGATGCATTCCCCACAATCAATACACAGCGAATCATCCGCAATGGCTTTGTTATTCCGCACCCGAATGGCTTCAGTAGGGCATACTTGTGTACAAGCAGTACATCCGATACATTTTTTAGGATCATGCTGAACAGAATGGGTAAACGTTTGCATAGGACCTCATTTTTGTTAGTGGGATTAAATCCGGGAGGAAGTTTTCTTTGTTTTCCTGCCGGAATGTAACACGCTCAATTGGTGTTCTAACAGGAACGGTGTGACGGTGAAACAGTTACCAGAGATCCCTGTTAGCTACTTCCGTTTGAGCCAAGAATGACAGGAAAACCTTTATAAGCAGGCTAAAGCGGAAGACAACAGGGACATTTTTAAACTAGGTGGTAGATAGCGTGACATCATAAATTTTCAAACCAAGTGGTCTTAACTGGCTTCTAAATGTACAATAATTTCTAGGGATGTTCCTTCTCCGGGGGTCGAATCAATATTAAATACATCAGAATTTCTCTTCATATTAGGGAGCCCCATTCCTGCTCCAAACCCCATTTCCCTCATTTTTTCTGTAGCGGTGGAATAGCCTTCCTGCATGGCAAGCTCAATATCTTCAATACCTTGTCCGTTATCATTCAACGTAATCCGGATCCGGTCGGGATGTACATACAAATCCATTTGTCCTTCATTTGCGTACATCACAATATTCATTTCCGCCTCAAAGGACGCAATTACCAATCGCCGTACAACAGAAGGATCAACCCCGAGTTGGGATAAAATCGTTTTGATATCGGTGGAGGCTTCTCCCCCATGATTGAAATCATTTCCTTGAATGGTATATGCTTTGTGAAATAAGACCTCATCACTCATTATTGGTTCAGTCCTTTTACGCCTGCATGGGCGAGTATGGTACACGTTTCAAACATATGTTTATCCGTAATAAGCAAGGGAATTTGCTGGGCTCTGGCTCGATTGAGTACTGGCTCATCGGGTTGTTTCCCTCGGATATAGACAATACCAAGTAAATCCGCTACTGTTGCGGTATGGATGGATTGATGGGTTGCTAACCCGGTAATTAATAGCGTTTTTGGTGGACAAAACGCCAGGACATCGCTCATCAGATCCGCCGCAAAGCAGGTTTCTACTTCACGGTCCAGATCCGCTTCTTCGCAGAGGGTCTGGGCATTTAGAAGCGTGGCAATTTCTCGTAACGTCATTGGTGTGCTCGGGGATTCATACCGTTTGAATTCCTATGGCACCCATCAGCGTAACCCCAATTCATAGAATTTTCCAGCCAATTGCCATCCGTTTTCACTCGTTCCAAACAAACTAACTTTGGCTTTGTTTGCTAAATCGATGACCTGTTGGTCGGGTTCTTTTCCATTAATGAAGATGATCCCACTAACATCCACCAGATTGGCTGCTGCGAGTACGTTTTTGTGAGTTTGAATGGTAATCAAAAGATTTCCTGCCTGGGCACTCGCCATCACTTCGCTAACCATATCAGAGATATAAATACCAGAAACGTCCTTGTCGAAAATTTCGCTGGTGAACACCTTGAAATTCATTTTCTGTTGTATTTCAGATAGCTTCATCGGGGTCTCCTTTTATTGAAGATTCACTTCACTTTCTGGTTCCATCTCGGTCAAACCCACATCTCGGATCATTTCCCCATAGCACTTATCGGGAGGTAAACTGAGATGATGGGGTACGATCAGAATTTTTTTCTCGGGGGTCCGAATTCGTTCATTAAAAAATTCATTGAGAATATCTATTTTTTCTAAAGGAAGCTTGTTTTTTTTCTGATCGGGTGCATAGTGAGACAGCGCCACATAAACCCAAACATTTTGCTTATAACCCAATTCTTCTATTGAATACAACGGACAGGCTGCATCACACCCCGTACACATCAACAATCCCATCAGTTCTTTGAAAGGTACGACTTCGCCGGTTTCATTGTTTTTCATATCAAACTGGATGGATTGCGCCGATCCTGCAAATTTCCAAAAGTGTCCGTCTTCTTGATATTCTTCTACGACTTCCACCGTGCCGGGGGAAAAAAATGAACGAATCGCACGGGTTTGGAAACAATCTTCGTAAATAATATAACCGGGTTTTACATTAATCATCGACCATTTGTGTGTTGATTCGTTCCCCATGATCCGATCTCCTTTGTTAGGATTAGGCGAAGAGGGTGATTAGTGGTAAAATACATTGCGGTATTACCGAGTATTGGAATAATCCCTGTCCATCCTAGTCACAACTTAAGAATAAGAAATTATGCATGGGAAGTCAATATTTACACATTCATTTTCGGGTAAAATGATATCCATTTCCAGAAAAGAATTCCGGGGATACAACTTAAAAGTGTGCTTATAATGAATAACCCGGCATCTGTTTTGATCCGTCTTGAAATAGGCGATAGACTCCAGTCATAAGGAGAATCCGAGTCGTATTGCAAGTTGCTTCTGTACTTGCTAATGTTTTTACCCGAAAACAAAACAACACAGTGACTCGTTGACTCGTGTAGTTTTTGACTATTTCTAATGTTTAGGTATATTATCCACGGAAGGGAACGGAAATGGAATTTGCTCATCCCTTCCTAAAAGGAGCTGTATGAAACGACAGGTTACTCGTTTAAACAAAACGACAATTGAACATCTTATAGAACCAATACCGCTACAATTTTCTGCCGATACACCAACCAGTGATGTATTAAACACCATGATTCATAATCAGATTGAATTGGGGTTGGTTATGGAGGAACGAGAACCTCTGGCATTCATTACCAGCCAGGATTTTATGGCACTGCTACGACTGGCAACGTTATCTGATTCAGGAATTGATCTTCAGCATTTACCTGTTGGACAACTGGTGGAACCGGTTTTACCTCCACCAATAGAACGTACTTGCAGTCTAACCCACGCTATCGGTTTATTCAAATCTTATCAATCTAGATATTTATTGGTGGTTGAAGAATCGAAACTAATAGGGATGCTTACAACGGATCAGGTACTCAGTTCATTTATTGTTCCTCGGCATGAAATCGAATCCGTAGCGATATAGGTTACCCTCGTCGCCAACGCACCCCATCTTTGGTGTCTTCCAGGATAATTCCCTGAGCTTTAAGCTGATCTCGGATCTCGTCTGCACGTTGGAAATCTTTGTCCTTACGAGCGGCTTGTCGTTCTTGAATCAGCCGATCCACGTCCTCATCCAATAATTCTGCTTCTAACTTAAACACATTTAATACAGAATTTAATTGTTCTAATTTATCAAGAAAATATAAACCGTCATCATAATTCAGTGAATCCCACACCTTGTTATATTCTCCTATAGCGCTGTGAATTGCTGCCCACGCGCGAGGAATATGGAGATCATCATCCATAGCTCTTTCAAATGCTCGTACCATGGTATCTGCGGTTTCATGGATGGTGGGATGACCTGCTTTCTGATCAGGTAGCTGCTGAATTCGAGAAATGAAATCCTGCATGTTATCGTAGCTACGCTGGGCTTGATCCATCACATCGGTGTTAAAATCCAATGGAGAACGATAATGAGCACTAAGTAATGCCATACGTATTACGGAAGGTGCATAGCCTTGGGCTTCTAAATCCCTCAAATAAATTACATTCCCCAGGCTTTTTGACATCTTGTCTCCCATATTTAAGTGTTCTGCATGGAGCCAGTATTTTACGTAGGATGTTCCGGAATAGCCTTCACTTTGTGCTATTTCATTGGTATGATGAGGGAAAATTAAATCCACCGCGCCGCAATGAATATCAAAGGGAACACCCAGGTATTTCATACTCATTGCCGAACATTCCAAATGCCATCCCGGTCGTCCTTGATGAATCTGAGGATGATCCGATTCCCAAAACACTTCTCCATCACTTTCCTGATGCGCTTTCCATAGAACAAAATCCGATACATGTTCTTTGCTGTATTCATCCGAAGTAACCCGTTCACTGGCTCCTGCTCTTAGTTTCGAACGATCCAACCGGGCTAGTTTCCCATAATCTTTCAAGGCAGCCACGCGGAAATAAATGGATCCATCAGATTCATACGCCAATCCTTTTTCAATTAATCCAGAAACAAGCTGGAGCATATCATCGATATGTTCTGTTGCATAGGGATAGCGATCCGCCAAACGGACACCCAACCGTTTGAGTTCTTCAAAAAAAATAGACGCATATTTTTGGGTCAAGTCTGTAAGCTTCATTCCTTCTTTTTGAGAATCTCGAATAGTTTTATCATCCACATCTGTAAGGTTCATTACAAATGTTACATCATACCCTTTGTACCGCAAATAGCGGTTCAACACATCTTCAAATAAAAAGGTCCGATAATTCCCAATATGTGGATAATTATATACCGTTGGTCCACAAGCATAGATCCCCACTTTGCCTTCATGAATCGGACGGAATGGTTCTTTCTGACGGGATAGTGTATTATAAAAGACAAGTGCCATAGGATCACTCCTTTCCTGTTGTTAGGTATATACTAATTCTATTGGTGTTTGTCAACGGAAATCCCTCGAAAAAACCTTCCAATCTATTCACTTCTTGACAAAGCATAACATCACGAATATATTCTTACATAGTATGATGTTCCTCATATATGGACAAACGCTCATCCGTTGAAACCCAACAAGGAACACCAATTCCGTGTAACGGTGTTTGTGTGCTTCCTTTCAATCATTCAAAATCAAATATAGAAAGCAAGTAGCGCTACCATACTATGGGAATCATTTAGGGGGACTTATGGAACAGGAAAAACGAATCATTCATGCACCACGGGGAACACAACTTTATTGTAAAGGTTGGATTCAAGAAGCAGCGTTTCGTATGATTCATAACAATTTAGATCCAGCAGTGGCAGAAAAGCCGGAGGAATTAATTGTTTATGGAGGAACAGGTAAAGCAGCCCGTAATTGGGCCTGTTTTGATGCTATTACGCAAGCTCTTCAGTCCCTCACCGATTCGGAGACACTCCTCATTCAATCGGGTAAGCCGGTAGGGATTTTCCAAACCCATCCGGATGCGCCTCGGGTTCTTATTTCTAACTCCATGCTGGTACCTAAATGGGCAACCTGGGATGAATTCCGACGGTTAGAAACACTAGGATTAACTATGTACGGACAAATGACTGCGGGAAGCTGGATATATATAGGAAGCCAGGGGATTCTTCAGGGAACCTATGAAACACTAGCATCATGTGCGAAACAATATTTTGGAGGCAGTTTAAAAGGAAAAGTGCTGGTAACCGCAGGATTAGGAGGTATGGGTGGTGCACAACCGCTTGCAACCACATTAAACGAAGGAATCAATCTGACGATTGAAGTGGATCCTGCTCGTATTCAAAAACGATTAGCAACCGGTTATGTAGATCGTTCCACTGCAGATTTGGATGAAGCGATTAAATGGATTGAAACAGCAAAAGCTGATCAGAAACCCTTATCTGTTGGATTAGAAGGTAATGCTGCTGAGATATTACCCATACTTTTAGAACGGGATTTCCATGCGGATGTAGTTACTGACCAAACTTCCGCACATGATACACTCAATGGGTATGTCCCCCATGAGTTATCCTATGAGGAAGCGATCCGTCTCCGAAGCTCGGATCCTTCCCGTTATATCAGCATGGCATGCAAATCCATTGCACGTCATGTGGAAGCGATGCTCGCATTCAAGAAGAACGGAGCAATCGTGTTTGATTATGGAAATAATATTCGTGCAGTAGCCGAAACAGAAGGGATACACCATGCCTTTGATATTCCGGGATTCGTGCCTGAATTCATTCGTCCGTTATTTTGTGATGGGAAAGGACCTTTTCGATGGGTTGCATTGAGTGGTGATCCAGAAGACATTTTTACAACAGACCAAGCATTACTGGAAACTTTCCCACAGGATAAACTCTTAGCCCGTTGGATAAAAAAAGCACAAAAACAAGTCCACTTTCAGGGTCTACCTGCACGTATCTGTTGGTTGGGATATGGTGAGCGAGCAATGATGGGACGAGTATTCAATGAATTAGTTCGTTCAGGTAAGGTGAAAGCCCCGATTGTTATTGGACGGGATCATCTGGATTGTGGATCGGTAGCATCTCCTTATCGCGAAACCGAAGGGATGAAAGATGGAAGCGATGCCATTGCAGACTGGGCTATTTTAAATGCACTGCTAAATACCGCAGCGGGAGCAAGCTGGGTTTCCTTCCACCATGGTGGGGGTGTTGGTATTGGCTTATCACTCCATGCAGGAATGGTGGTTGTTGCGGACGGAACACCCGAAGCAGAACAACGATTACAACGAGTACTTACTTCGGATCCAGGCATGGGAGTCATTCGCCACGTCGATGCAGGATATGAACGCGCGGAAACTGTAGCACGCACCCATCAGATACGAATTCCCATGTGGGAGGGAAAATGAGCCATTTGATAATTCAAAATGCTGCCACCGTTGTTTCTCCAAAGCCTCATCAATTAACCGGATCGGGACTTGAAGATTTGCAAATTATTTCAGATGGATGGATTTATGTTAAGAATGGGGAAATTTTCCAGGTGGGCACACAACAACAGGTGGAACCTCTCGTTGAAGGTAATCCAGAAGTCATCGATGCTACAAATAAAACTGTTCTTCCGGGGTTAGTAGATTCCCATACGCATTTGGTGTTTGGTGGAAGTCGCGAACAAGAATTTGAAGATCGTGCTCGGGGACTTTCTTATGAAGCCATCGCAAAACGAGGAGGGGGGATTGTAAACACGGTACGTGCCACCCGGGCAGCTTCGTTTGATACTTTGATTGAACGTGGGATGCAGTATTTAGATGATGCAATGAAATTGGGAACCACCACTTTGGAAGTTAAAAGTGGGTATGGTTTGGAATTGGAAACAGAGATACGCATACTTCAGGTCATTCAACATTTAAATCAACACCATCCTCTTGACCTGATTCCTACCTTTTTAGGAGCACATGCATTCCCTCCAGGTAAAACAGCAGTGGAGTATACCGAGGAAGTGTTAGCGATGCTACCCCATGTTATGGAATATGCAGAATTTTGTGATGTATTCTGCGAACGAGATTATTTTAACCTGGAACAAGCAGAGCGGATTGGAAGGGAAGCGAACCGGCTTGGGATGCGTTTGCGGATGCATGTAAACCAGTTTTACTCAATTGGAGGTGTTGAACTGGCTCAAAAATTAGATTGTGTTAGCATTGATCACCTGGAAGTATTATCGGATAGAGATTTAGAGCACCTGAAAGAAAAGCCCCTTTGTACAACTATGTTACCAGGTGTATCCCTTTATTTGGGTTTACCATATGCAAAAGCCCGCGATTTAATCCAAACCGGTTCTATTCCGGTACTTGCTTCTGATTTCAATCCGGGGAGCTGTATGTGCTTATCCCTACCTCTGATGATGACCCTTGCCTGCACACAAATGCGGATGAGTCCCGCGGAGTGTTTATGTGCATGTACACAGAATGCTGCTTATTCGTTAGGAATCCAACATGTGGGTACATTAACTCCAGGTTCCCAGGCTGATTTGATATTATGCAATACAACGGATTACCGGACGCTGATGTATTATTTCGGTACGAATCATGTTCAAACGGTTATAAAACGAGGAAAACGAGTATGGAATTAATCTAAGATCAATTCACGCCTGTTAGTTGACAAAAAGGAACGTAATGATGAATCCCTTTTCTACCCAACCGTTTCTCGATGAGACACCTAAAACGTGGTTGCGCGATCCTGCTTTATATTTTCATAAGGGAATTTTTCATTTGTTCTACACTGCGGTAGAACATCAACTAGATGGAACGTATGCGTTGTTTGTGGATACACGTCAAAGTACCGATTTACACCAATGGAGCGCTTCCCGGCGACTTACTGAGCATGGATTGAATTTTTCAAGCCCTGGAAATATTCTCCAAATTGAAGATCGATGGATTCTTTCTGTTCAAAGTTATCCGATCAAACCCGGAGAATTATATGGGGACGATCGTTCTCGGTTGTGGGTCATGGAGACGACTGATCTTCAAGAATGGTCTGCTCCGCGATGTTTGCACACACCTGGATGCGAAGCGTTCTGGGCACGCTCACCCCGACAGATTGATCCCTATTTGGTACAACATGACTCACTTTACTGGTGTTTTTACAAAGCCGAAGGACAATTGGGAGCGATGACTTCGTCTGATTTGGTTCAATGGAGGGAAGTATCACCAAACAACCCTATTCTCTCAAGTAATCAGACGCCGGATCAAGCGTCGATAGAAAATCCGTGTGTGATTTGGGATGGAAAACAGTATTGGTTGTTTTTTTCTCCTTGTCGTGCTGAACGGGGGATTGGTGTGGCACATTCAACTGATTTAATTCATTGGAAGGGGATACGCTATCTTGAATTCCCCAAGCTAGAGTGGGCAACGCGGGGAATTACAGCCGCGTTTGTATGGGATGGACGTTTTTATTGTGATGCATGGATTATGGTCTTTCATGGAGAATGGGATGATGCGCATTCGGGTGCGTTGGGATTTGCATGGAGTCGGGATTTGATACAGTGGAACTTCGGACTGATTGATGAGAATACCTAATTTAAGTATTTACATTTATTCGGCTCAGTCAATATAGTAATGATGTAGGTAAGATTCATTCCATCGTTATTTAGGTAAGGATTTTGAAGCGCTCCATGGGATCAAGCAGATGAGTAATCTGGATTGCGTAGTCTTCATCGTGTACTACTACGTTAGCGTGCCCAATGATTAGATCATTTACTAATAAATCGACGGGTTCGCCTACCAATTTATCCAATTCAATGATGGAACCATCGCCCAGGCTTAAAATATCGCTAATCGCCAGTTTAGTACGTCCCAGTTCCGCGGTCAGCGTTACTTTAACATCCATTAGTAATGCGAGATTCTGAGATTCTATCGATTCTCTTGGGATGCTCCGTCTTACGGGTTTCGCTTCCTGAATCTCTTGTTCTTCATCAGGTTCACTTACATCATAGGAATCCGGTGGAGCAACATCGTCTTCGTCTTCTTCGAAATCATCCAATCCCGTTCCTGCTAAAAGCGCATCAATTTCTTCTTGGGTTAAACCGCCATCTGCCATGGTAATCCCTCCATTATAATCATATCCTGCTAAATAATTTCTGGTCCTCGAATTTCCGCAGGTCATGATTTTAATCGGAGGATCTTAGATGGAGTTTAGCTTTTTATAAAAAAAAATTAAGGGACACATCCTTGCGCAATCATTCGTTCTTCATTGTCATAAAGCTCGTAACAACCATTTGCATAAATAGCCTGTTTCCGTTTTCCAAATACTTTTCCACCCGGATAATCATTCCACCAATCCAGATTCAGCCAGTACGTTCCACTAGCTCGTTCTAGATGAAACGGCAAGGTTTGATTCCAATCTTCATTGGGTCTATAACGTCGCATGATGGAGCGATGAATCGAGATTGCTTCCTCTTTAACTGTGGTTAAAAAGACTTCGGCATAAGCATGGCACCCTTCATCTGGATCACAGGCACTCACGATTCGTGCTCCTCCTCCGATAGAAAGAATTAACGATACTAAAAGAACCGCATAATCATCACAATCCCCTTTTAACCCCAATTGAATCGATTCACTCGCTTTAGCATAATAATCCACATGGGTAGTATCACTAACGTACGTCCATTGGTCCATAAGTGCATCAAATAGATCACACACCTGATATATATTTCGTTCACCGCCATGCTGGATGTGTTCCAATGCAAAATCCCGAACTAGTGAATTCGTATAATCCATTGCCAGGCTAAGTCGTTCGGCACGTGTTTCACTTTGACTTAGCATAACATCGTCTTCTAACGATTGACGTTGTGCTCGTTTCGTCCAGGAGATTTGTGTTTGTGCATCGGATTCCGGATGGTATCGTTTTAAACCGTTTTGATGAACAAATCCGCGCGTTCCATCCTGGGGGATGATAACCCGATGCCAATTATATGGAAACAAGGCAATGCTTTTTACTTTTTGATTGGGTTCGAGGATCCGAAGTGTTTTAGCATCCAAATCCGGTTGATCAAACAATCGAAGATGCCCAATCACCTGATATTCAATGCCTTCTGCAGTTTCATACGAGCTTGGAAAACAGGTACTCCAAAAAATCATACTCCATATCAGAATACATCCAATGGGCATCAAGTAAAAACGCTCAAAGGAAGTACCTAAGATAGATTGTGCACAACGTGTGTCCATATTGATCCTTACATATTATGTGATCGATTTGACATCCGGTGCATGTCTTCTTCTAGCTACGAACACTACAACCATACAAGAACGGTATGAATTTTATCTTTTTTTTGGGGGCTATAGATGCTGTATCTTTTTTTAGGAAATACACTAAATTTTATAATTGACATCAGATGGTATGACCCGATCAGTCTAAATACTATAGAAGGAAAATCCCATGTTGTTATTGAATGTATACCCGATGAAAATGCAATTCCAACAAACTTGCTTTCCGATTGGAACGGGGTGCATGTTCTACTTATCTAAAGATGGTTCATACTATAATTGTGTATGATGCACCAAACCCCAAAAAAGCATAATCAATTTTATGGCTTCAGAAAACTGTTGAAAATTACTGGGTTTTACAATAAACGCATTGGCACCTAACCGATAGCACTTGAGTCGATCTGCTTCCAATTCACTCGAAGTAAACATTACCACTGGAATATGGCGAAATCGTTCATCTTCAGCATCCCGTATGCGTTGCAGCACACTAAATCCATCCAGTTTGGGCATGTTAATATCTAGAATAATAACTCCAGGTATCGTTACCCTTGTGGTATGATTGGTATGAGCAGGATTAAACAGAAAATCCAAGCATTCTTCTCCATCTCGGACGATGTGAAGAGGATTATCAATGTTTTGTTTCCTCCATGTTCGCTTAATTGCCATTGCATCAACAGGATCGTCTTCCGCATAAACAACATGAAACTGAGTATTATACATAGGATACCTCAAATTCCAAATATTGAGTAGAATTTTCTATAGGCTTCTTAGGCAACAACCCATATCGAAACCTATTTTGATCCCGCCTACACAATACATGAATTATGGAACATGTCAATACTGACTTGGTTCCTTAGCAGGATCAGAAGGCAAGCATGCTGACCAAATCGTACACGCCTTACTATACTCACTTGAAGGTGGTTTAACATTTTTTTAGGTGTCTATGGCTTTTCACGCCACAGACACCTATGTCAACACGAAACGTTCAAGTATATAATTGGATGAAAAATGTGCTTCCTTTATTGGGTTGGGATTCAACCCAAATTTTCCCATTAAGTTTCTGGACTGCTTTTTTCACCAAAGCCAGTCCGATGCCTGTACCATCGGTTACCGTTTCAGGGGTAAGCCGTTTGAATATATTAAAAATAAGCTGATGATATTTTGGGTCAATACCCATTCCGTTATCTTTTACATAAATTACATATTCATCTGTGGGGAGTTCTTCACTTCCTATTTCAATACACTTCTGTTTGGAATTATTAAATTTGATACCATTTTCAATCAAATTCGCAAAGATTTGACGCCAAAGAGTGGGATTGGTCGTCAACGCTGGAAGCCGGTGGATTTGAATATTCACTGCTTGATCCAATTGTAAATGAGGAAGCATCTCATGTAGTAGCGAACCCAGATGTACCCACTCATACAAGGGCTCATTCGATCCGAGCTCCGCATATTTCAATAAATCATTTACCATTTTTTGACTATAATGGCTGGTATTAAGTAACAAAGAGAAAAGCTCATGATTCTCTGGTTCTAGTTTTCCCGCTAGATCATCTTTAAGTATATCTACACTATTGGTAATACCACGTAACGGCGATTTTAAATCATGAGCAATCACCCGTGCATAATTTGATAGTTCTTCATTGGTTTGACGAAGCACACGATTGGTTTCTTCTAAAGAATGAATATGTTCTTGCAATTCTTCTAATAACATATTTATAGCTAATGCAATGGCATCCAGATCATCACGGTTTTCGCTGATAGTACACCGTTGCGATAAATCTCCCACTGCTATTTCTTCCAGTGTTTGGAGCAGTGTTTCAAACCGGGGTTTATCAACTACGATTTGCTGTTCACTCATAAAAACCCCCGAAGCCACTCTAACAATTGTAATCGACAAGTGAACATCTTTACGGGAAAATGAGGTTTTGCCCCACGCAAATAGATATTTCCTGCAATTTTAGAAAAATGGGAGTGTGCCAAAAATGCCTGGGCAGAAACGTATGTTGCTACACTTTCATCTGCGTAAACCTCTCTTGCACCTTTTGAAATAGGGGCTGTGTCCCGTATGTCCATAAACAATGGCACACGTTTTCCACGAACCAATTCTATAACAACATTGATATTATCTATGGCATCTTGTGTATTTTGTGTTACGTCGGGTAGTGTTTTCGCATGAAGAATGCCATCCGGTCGAAGATGTAATAAGATCGATTTTGTTTTTACGATGTTTGCTTCTATCATAATTAAGCAGCTACCCTTATTTCAAACCCCATTTGCGAAGTGCATGTAGTTCTTACTCAAATCCCTCATAGATAAGATACTTAATTTGATCTTAGTAAACAAGTAGTTTTTTGTGGGTATGGGAACGTAATATTAGGAATCAAATCAGGGGGGATATGCATCTAGTATGTTACGATACACGTTGAACGGATCTGATTTGGCAGGGGGTGGTTGACTGCAGTGGAATAAAAACGAATCCACTTGCATTTACTTTATTTCTTTTATAGGTTTACCATCCATCTTGATGTTGCATTCCACGCATCATATCGTCGGGAATATCTGAATTCTTGGTAAAGGTAACCCCATCCGGAGAAGAATACAGCCCATTGTAAGTACCTGCCCACAATTTACCTCCCCAGTTGGCTACAGAATAGGTACTCCCTCCGGTCCATCCTGCAGGCGTAGAAGTTGTTCCCGCAGTATCCAATCGTAGTAAGGCACCAATTCCTTGGGATCCGGCTGCCCACACGTAATCATTAAATTCGGTAAAGTCTTCTACCACATGTACCGTTTCTTGAATATCACCATAGTAGTAGCAGGGATCAGGATAGGCTCCGCCTCCCCCTCCATCTGGTCTACATGGAAAATCTGTTTCAGGAAGATAATCAAATGCATAATCGAAATATCCAATAAAATGTGTATTGGGATACTTGGTATTACTGGAGCTGGATACAAAATAGGCATACGCTCGATAGTTAAATCGATCCGGATCATAATACGCGAAGTTACTCTGATAAGGACTTGTTGATGAATGTATCACACTGGGTCGGGATGACCCTCCCGATCCAACAAAATAGATACGGTCGTTCTCAAAATCAGCAAAACAACCATAGTTTTTCCGATCTTCAATGCAGACCCCAGTACTACATGCGAAATCATTTTTCCAGGTGGTACCATTATCATCGGTATAATATGCTCCATACTCTCCCCCTAGTGCAACCCACACCTTATTATCAAACCAACAGGCTTGATAGGCTTCGGACTTAGGAAATGTTGTCATTTGTGCAAAACTAATACCCCCATCAAAACTAGCGTACACCTGATGAGACCCAGAATAACAGCTTATCCAGATATCACAATACCCATGTCGCATAATATCTCGCACCAAGCAATTAAGAGGTACGTCGGCATGCTGTGTAAATGTGGTTCCATCGGTGGTATAATACACGCCATTTGCATTGGTTCCAACAAAAAACCGATCGGGACAAGATCCTACAGGATTGACTTCAAATGTGTCAGAAAGAGTTGTCCACCCACTGCTGCATCCTTGAGCATCTGTAGCCCGTACCTGAAATTTATATGTCCCTGTTGATGTAATCGTTGCATTGGCTGTTCCAGCGACATCATTAATATTAGATGCATCCATCCAGGAATTATAGGGATCAAAATCGTATTGAACGCTATATGTCATTCCACTGACTGGATCCCACTGGAAATCAAATTGCGTATTCACAAATCCATCCGAAGGATCCAGGAGTCCTGTTGGATTCGATGGCAATGCGGTTAGCTCAAACGAATAGTTGGTCGTATTTGACCAGTCGGAGGAACACCCATTTTCATTTGCTCGTACTCTGTAATAGTAGGTTCCTACTGATAATCCCGATACAACCGTTGAGTTGGTTGTTACATTGACGGAATTCAGGGGAGAACTGAAATCTGTTTGATCATCCCACTCCACATCATAACTAGTGACACCAAGATCGTTCCAGGATAATGTAACGTCTTCTCCTTCACAGGCACCAACTTCATCTAATTGAGGAATAGCTACGCTGGAAATTGCAATGGTATCTGAAGCCGATGGTCCTGCACATGTTTCATTGTAGCCTCGAATATATACAACGTCCCCATCACTAACTCCAGATAAAGTCGTACTAGTAACAGTACCGATGGATACTTCCGCTCCACTTGCCGTATGTTGCAAAGTATAGTCGGTTACTGTTCCTGAAGAAGGGGGATCCCATGTAAGGGTAATCGATTCCCCTGTACAATTGCTCCCACCATTGGCATCCAAATTTAGGGGTACTGAAGGAATAATCGACGTATCCACAATCAATTCACACGTACTCCAGGGAGTGTTGTAATCTAGTTCGGTTGCACGTACCCGAAAATAATACGTATCGGATGTAAGGGAATCAGCATTATACGAGGTAGTAGCTGCAACTTGGGGAGTTCCGTCTTCATAAGTACCATCGGTTGATAGCTGATATTCGTATGTATTTCCCTCGCTTGAATTCCATGAAAATTCATAAGAGGTATTGCATATGGTACCACAAGGCGAAGTTATTGAGATGAAAGGAAGTACTGTAAACGAATTTGTTGGTGTCATAGCTGATTCACATACTTTTACAGCTTGAATACGCCAATAATAGGTTCCTGGTTCCAATGGGGTTGACAGGGTGAACGTAGTATCTTCATGTGCTACTACCGGAAAACCATCGAGCATGGTAGTTTCCTCAAAACTTGATTCGGTAGCAAGTTCTATTGTAAAAGGTATTGCTTCATAATTCGAAGTCCAAGATAACGTGGGAGTTGGATTTAAAAAACGACTTGCGTCTGCGGGTAATAGTTCAGTTGGTGTTTCCAAATAAGCAAAAGTGAAATGGTGGACTGTGTTCACTGCACTTGAAAATTCGGAATGATAACCTTGAATCTGCCAGTAATAATCCTGGTTGCTTTCTAAAATTGTGCTATCCAGACTGTAGGTAGTATCCTGGATGGTAGTAGTGAGCACGATGGAAGCAGAATCCATGGATTCTGCGGTTGCGATAGTAAGGTTATAGGTCGAGTAACAGGTTAATGGTTCCCACATCAATTGGAATTCCTGGGTACAAACAACCGCATCTTGGGTCGGTTCCAATACGACAGGACTACTTCCATTATAAAGGTGAAATGTTCCGATGGCATCTCCTTTGAAATATTGAAATTCATTACGCGCACGAATCCACCATTGAATCGAATCACCACAGTTTTCTTGGAGTGGAAGTGCTTCCGTCAATTGATAAGACCATATTTCAGTTTCAGGATCAAATAATGCGGATTCGATGGGAACGGTAGCCAATAATTGATCGGTACTATTTAACGTTACCCAAATTTCAAACGCCGTAATTGCGTGATCGGTTTGGTTCGTCTGAGTCCATTCAAATGTAATGAAGGGATCCGACAACGCATCTTCATTGGGAGTGAGGGGTTGGGGGGGATCCATAATTTCTTCAAAGGTAATCACTTGGCATTGCGTCAGCAATGCATAAAAGACGATATGTACCACTATGAATAGAATACATAAACGTTTGTGAGATGTGTGATCCATTTGCATTATGAACCTCCTTCATCATAACAGGCTAATACCTGTATTATACAATATAAAAAGAACACGCAAATCATACTTTTGTAAAAGTAGCTTTTCTATATAGAATATTAGCTTTTTAAGTACATGTTGACTAATCTGGAATAATACATGATTTGTTCTGCATCAAACGAATAGACAGGAGTGCGCGTTCAAAAATGGTTTTTATCCTTCATTCCCCTATTCCGATGAATGAATAGTGTTTTGGAGTATATCGCGAGGTATGTAGAAATACCGATTGCTATGGATAGGCGCAAGACCTACCCTTACAAGAAATAATGTAGAGGCAGGTTTAGCACTTATTCCCTTATGCTAAATTTTACTTAAATGTTTCAGTTTTGACATGGGGGTGAGGGCATGTAGGGAGATTCTATATAAGCAATAGTGCAACGAATATCTCAATTTCGATTTTTTTTATATCGTGCATACCCTCCCATAACTGCACCGTTTAGGATCATATCATTCACCTGCATCCCTGCCAACAAAGCACCAAACACACCGTGCACAAATTTTGGTTGATACAATCCCTTTAACAGGGATCCTGCTAGTTTTTCGTGATCCAGCATCCACAAAGTCTCA
>CAYPZJ010000073.1:2376-17171 GCA_964414635.1 uncultured Spirochaetia bacterium | reverse complement strand
GGTAAGCGTGGATACAATCTTTCATCTAAATAAAAAATACGGTATTGACAATGAAATAAAAACCAAAGACGATGTCCATAACCGCTTCCAAATAACTAATCTGAAGGAAATGATCGATTTCTTTCTTTTCTTCCAATCGTGTTTTAAAAAAGAAGAAGATTTCGATATGCTTATTCATGATATTGAGCAATATCTGCTACGAAACCATATTTTCTATGCCGAGGTTTTTCTCGCCCCGACAGGATTTCTCCGAAATGGAATCCAATTTGACAAACTGTTAGATATCATTGAAAAAGCGATCGATAGTATAGAAAAAAAGCACAGCATTCAGCTTAAGTTATTTATTGATGTATCCCGTTCATTTGGTCCCGAAAATGCTATGAATAACCTAAACCATGTCCTTTCCTATGCTGGAAAACATATTATCGGTATTGGTTTAGGGGGGGCTGAAAAAGCAGGACCACCTGCAGATTATGTGAAGGTATTTGAAAAAGCGCTGGAAAATGATCTGAAAGTCGTTGCGCATGCAGGAGAAGAAGTCGGGTCAGAGAACATATGGACTTCCATAAAGGATCTCGGTGCTTTACGTATTGGGCATGGAACCAGTGCGATTTACGATTCCGAGCTAATGGAATATTTAAAAGAAACACAGATCCCTTTGGAAATTTGTCCCACAAGCAATGTGGTCACCCGCCATTATGTCAAACGGATGGAAGATCATCCCATACGTACTTTCTTTGATAAGGGGTTATATATAACCGTCAATACAGATGATCCCATGATTTTTGGTGTAGAACTTCCTGATGAGTACCTCAACCTTTATTCCCATCTACATTTTACGATTCCAGAATTGATTACCCTCATTAAGAATAATCTAAACGCCACGTTTCTTAGTTCAAGTAAGAAAAAGCAGTGGGTTAAAAAGATCGATCGGAGTGTGCATGAATTAAGTATGGCGATTCTCGGGGATGATTCCTACCTACAGGAAGAAGAATCCCAGCTACCTGTGGAGATGGCTTCGCGAGCAAGCAAAATATAAAGGGCATAACAAACGGAATAACGTCATGCTATTTCATTCGAAACAGATTCTTTCTTTCAAAGTTAAGGTGTTGGTTCAACCGTATCCCAACGGAAGATAAAACCATCCAATCCACGCGCTGTAATTTTATCAGGTTGATCTAAATACGGGAAATCATAGGAGAAATTTACTTTATCAGTAAACGTACCCGCTGCAATAATTTGTGGATCGGTTGCCGACGAAACATGGAATGCTAATGTATCCACCACACCCCCTTCTATCCCAACACCCTTTATTTGATACGTATAATCGTATGTTCGGTCGTTTAGAATGTGCATGATAAATGCATCGGTCCAATTGCTTTCACTTGTACGAATGTCCTGAAAGGTTGCAGTTTGTGCCGTTCCTCCCAGACTGTAGGTTGCAGTATAATTCGTAAAATTCGCCATGAAATCAAGTCCATCACCCGCAACTGAAAATACACCGAGTAAAAAGTAATTCCCTTCCGAATCCAATACGATTTTACGAATCAAATCCATTCCGCTCCCTTCTCCTAAAGCACCAATGAATTGAACCCAATCCGGGGTGGTACTACCCGCTGGCATATATCCAAAAAACGCATCCCCACTACCCCCATTCTCACTGGAACATCCACCAAAATAGAGATTATCACTTGCATCAAACGTCATTGCATATAAGCTATCCGAACCACTATGAGACAGGGTGTAGTTATAATTTGCATAGGTTCCATCTGTATTCGTTTTAATGATAAACCCATCCCCTCCGCCACTACGGGTGGCATTAATTGCTGGTGGGCTTCCCTGGAAAAACGGTGCAAAATCCAACGATCCCGTATCCCCTTGGTATACTCCAGACAGATAAATCCCATCGGAACCATCAAGGGCGAGTTCATTCAGTTGTTCCACTTCGGTGCTCGCAAGACTGTTTACCCAACCAGGTGTCCCATCCGCTGCGACCTTTGCCAGAAATAGATCGGTATTTGTATCATCGGTTGCGTTGCTCATACCTCCTGCATACGCGTCATGTTGCGAATCAACCACAATGGTTGTGGCTGAATCTTCATCTAAAATATTTATAGCAGTAGTCCATCCATATCCACCGCTTGTGTCTAACTTCATGATAAACGCATCTTGTAACCCACCCGTTGCCGTAAGCTCATCATCCCCTCCAAAATCCTCCTGGAAATCAACGGTTCCTGTGAAATGTCCAGCTACGTATAGATTACTACCATCCATTGCAATATCATAAATTCGATCATCCCCACTTCCACCAATAATCCGACTCCAATTATATGTTAGAAAATCCGCTGATATGCTGACAATAAATCCATCGCTTTCCCCCAACGAAGTTTTATAGTCATCGGCATCAAAATCATTCGCCATATTCACCGTCGATTCGAACGAACCCACGAGGTAAATATTAGTTCCATCAGATACCATACTATAAATCGTATCGGAAGCACCGGCACCAAATGTTCGAATCGAGTCTGTTGAGATCTTTATTGTTGGTTCTCCTTCCCCATCTTCGGGGGGAATGATTTCTGTTTTCATTGGATAATACAACCCAGGCAGTGTAAAATCACCTTCCACTATTTTTGGGGTACATTCATCGCGTTGGGCTTCAAACGTCCATTTAGTAAACCCGGGTTGGAGACCGGTGAGGGCATAATTATAATCAGCAGGAGAATCCTCAATATCTTCGTTCGCTTCTTCCAACGTAAGTACAAATTTGAATTGGGATGAAACTCCCCCGACTTCCAACGCCATATTATGGGGATTTCCATCCGGATATATCTGGTAATCCAATACTGTTAGGGTTTGCTGGTCAAAAAATAAACAATTTTCGTATGTACTTGTAGTACCAGATGCTACGGATGTCGTAGTAAAAGTCCATGGGTTCTCTGTTTGTGGGGGAGTGTCATCGTCACAAGCAATAGCATAAATTGCAATAGCAAGTGTTGCAAGCAGGATAGTGAGGATATAAAAACGATGAGTCATGGAAGCCTCCCAAAGTGTTTCTGGATTTTTCGGAGATGATTCGCATCCCTTCTCGTAACTGCTCAAATCGAGTTTCCTTTTAGGGTCGTTCTATTATTTAAGTAGAAAGCGCTTCGGACTCCTGTTGGAGTACCGATGTTCAAACAACTTATGAATACAGCTGTTTTGTATCACGATAATTTGGATCGCCTACAATCACGAGCGCTATGTTAAATATATCGCATATTAATTCCGTTGTCAATTAAAAAGCGGAATGGGCAACGAAAGATTCGGAATAGTGCTTACATTTTCTTTCCGAACGAGTTTTCTTATAGGTATGCGAATGAAAAACGGCGACGAAATCGAAATTACCATTGACTACTCCATGGAAGAAACCATTGAAATTGTTCATCGCATACACCTATGCTTACCCATAAGGAAAAATTGTTGGTGATAAAATCCATGCGTTGGAATCCCATTAGGTTTATCGTCAGCATAAATCTACCAAAAGTAGAAAGCTTCATTGCGAATAGAGTGAAGCAATCTCTGTTTTAAAAAGCGATTGCTTCGTCGCTTTGCTTCTCGAAAGGACGAAAGCTAGGTAAATTATTTTTAGTGAAATCCCTTGGTATGACTATATTAATGAATAGTAAAATTAGAAATTATAATATTTATAAATTCGGCAACTTGAGGAGGAACACCATGTATCAATTTTGGGGGAAAACAAGGACAGATTCAACTTATCATCTTTTAATCTATCACTTATTAGACACAGCAAATGTGGCTCTATACTGGATGGAAAAATCCAGTACTATCAAAGCGAAATTGGCTAGTTATACTTATGTTAAACAACAATCAGATTTATTCCATTTTGTCGCGTTTTTATGCGGAATGCACGATATTGGAAAACTTTCCCATCGTTTTCAAAATAAATCGAAAGAAACCTGTACTTTGCTACAGGCTCCCATAAAGGATATCCCAACGGAGCGGTTTGATCATGGCGGGTACGGCGCATATTTTCTTCAAGATGCGCTCCTGAATAATTTGGATCATTTTCCAATCAGATCAATTGAAAAAAAACAGCGAAAAGCATTGGAGATGGCGCTTGTTGCTAGCGCTTCCCACCATGGATGTTGGCTTAAACCGAATTCTGATACATTTACATTTAGAAAAGAAAATGAAGATCAAACCCTCCAATCCTATCGTATTCAAATGGTAAAGGCACTCTGGGAATTGTTTCCATTCAACATGGAATTGATACAGATTCAACCTCCCAGACAATTTGCGATTTTTCTGGCGGGATTGGTCTCTGTATCCGATTGGATTGCCTCAAATGATAACTTCTTTCCATACCAATCGAATAAGATGAATTTGGCGGAATATATGGTCAAGTCAGCAAAACACGCACGGTTGGCTTTGAATAAAACAGGATTGGTTTATAGCAATCCATTTGATAAAACCAAATCAGCCAATTTTCTGTTCCCATTAGGTTTACGTCCCATCCAGAAGATGATGGAATCATTAAAAGGGAAATCCGGATTGGTCCTGATCGAAGCGCCAACCGGTGAAGGTAAAACCGAAGCTGCGCTTATTTATCTTGTTGATGCTATTAAACGGGGAGAAGCTCAGGGTGCATTTTTTGGTTTGCCAACGAAAGCCACATCCAATGCTATTTACGACAGAATGTTATCATTTCTTACTGAAAATAGTACAGACCAGACAATCCTGGAATTAACGCACTCATCCAGTTGGATACATCAATCCTATTTGGATACTTATGAAACACTGGAAACCCCTTATGATGAGTTGGATTTTCAAAAGGATCAGGTCGCTTCGGTGGTTTCTAAGGATTGGTTTCATAGTGGAAAACGAAGTTTACTGGCTCAATTTGGAGTAGGAACGGTAGATCAAATGATGAAAGCGGTATTATCAACTCGACATTTTTTTGTGCGAATTTTTGCACTATCATCTCATGTGGTGATCTTCGATGAAATCCACGCCTACGACAGTTATATGGATTATATTTTAACTATGCTATTTCGATGGTTGGGAGCTAACAGGATTCCAACCGTTTTACTTTCTGCATCCCTACCTGCATCTAAAAAACGAATGTTCCTGGAAGCTTATTCTAATAAATCCTTGGCATTTCAAAAAGATTCCTATCCGTTGATTACCTTCGTAAACAATCAGGAATTGATGGAACTTGATAATATTCCCGTTTCTATTAAGCGAGAAGTAACCTTAACTTATCTGTATGTGGATAATATAGATAGAATACTTGAAACATTACACCCTCTTTTTTTGGATCAAGGATGCGCCTGTATTATCGTAAATACGGTAAATAGATGCCAGGAAGTTTTCAACTACGTACAGCACAAAATTCCAGCAGATGTAGAACTCTACTGTTTTCATTCCCAATTTACGTATGGAGATCGCGCGAGGATAGAACGAGATTTACAATACAAATTTGGAAAATCTGGTGAACGACCAAAACGCGCGATTCTTGTTGCTACGCAGGTAGTAGAACAAAGCCTTGATGTGGATTTCGATGTGATGATTTCAGAATTGGCGCCGATCGACTTACTCATTCAGCGCATGGGAAGATTACATCGGCATACGGATCGGGTGCGCCCCTCTGCTTTTCCGAAACCAGCCTTAACATTAATTGTAGGACATAATCCTCCAGGGTGCCATATTTATCCCAATATTCTGGCACTACGTACCCTGCAGGTTCTCGAACAGAAACACAATATTCAAACTCCCACTGAAATCCGTCCTTTAATCGAGTCTGTTTATACAGAACCTGTGGAACTACCTGCTCAGGCTTTTCATTTAACATTACAGGATGTAAACTTGGAATTTAGCGAAGATCAAGTGGAGGAATGGAATCAGGATGAATATAAAACCCGGAAACATATGGAAAGTCAAGCAAAAAAGGTGATTATTCCGACACCCTGGGAAGATAAACCAATTTATCCAGATACCTTTGAGGATGAAGAAGCAGACCAGAAGTATATACGTGCATTGACCCGTCTGGGAGAAGAAACAATTTCTGTTTTAATACTTTATCTGGAAAAAAATTCAGTAAAAAATTTATTGAATCAAGAAATATTTTTGCATACTGAAGGTAAAATTCAAAAAAATCCGGGTATTAGTAAAGTGGAGTATCTGTCTTACATTTTTAAAGGATTACTGAATTTGCTCCAACAAAAACTGGGAGATTCAGAAGACGATCGTGTAATTCCCCTGGAAAGGGATATTACCAAAATCTTGCTCTCTGAAAGGAGGTTTACCCATGCAAAAGTTTTTGTGTATAAAAATAAGGAGGCGATTCCCTATTCCAGTATGGCTGGATACCTAAAACAAGGAGGAAATTAATGGAACACTACAACCTGTTTGATGAACCGTGGCTTTATGTTCTGGATGAAAACAAAAAGCCACAGATTATTTCATTACGCACTTTCACTGAAAATCCTGATGGATTTCTGGAATTGAATTTTCCCGTCCCTGGTTACAACCTGGCGGTCTTACGGTATCTTATCAGTTTGTTATACTGCTGGAATCAGCCGGAGGATGAAGAAGACTGGATGGAATTGTTTCAGGGAAATCCCTTTGAGCCGGTTCAGGATTTTGAAGCCCGATTCCGAAAGTATACGGATTTGTTTGATGCTGAAAGACCATTTCAGCAAAATGTAAAAATAAGAAAAACCGCTACCAAATCTGTAAATGCTCTCCTAAATCAACTGCCTGCAGAAACAGGGGTCCGTTTCTTTCGTCATAAGGTCGATGAAATTCATTTGGGCTTGCCTATTTTACCGGCGACCTTACTAAGTGCCCATTTATTTATCCCGAAACAAGCAGGGGCCGGTTATTACAAAGGTATCAATGCTATCCCGTTGTTTATTTTTATTAAGGGGCAGAACCTTAAAGAAACAATAATAATGAATTTGATATCAGAAGAATTTTTATCAGGCACGCCAATCCGCCAGGATTTTATGGGGGAAATTGATGGAGATTCCGATTTATTGGCTTTTGAAGAAGGAGAAGTTTCTCCAGCGGATATTTCTATTGTTTCGGGTATGAATTGGCGATCCAGAAATATTTTCATTCATCCTGAACAAGGTAAGACAACGTGTGCATTAACAGGTGAGAGAGTAGAACACTATGTAGAAAATGTTGATTACAAGCCTGGTCCAAAATGTGCAGATTATTGGTGGGATACAATGGTTTCTAAAATTACCAAACAAGAAAAGAATGGTGAAATCCTACGCTATAATGTGGATGCAGATGTATTCCTTCCTGTATGGAAAGGCTATGTATCACTATTATTAGGACACAAGCAGGATAATATATTCCGAGATAAGCCTCTCGTACTCCAACACTATGACATTCTATCACGGCGCTACTCCAACTTACCTGCCTTTGCATCTGTAGAAGCTTTTGGATTTACCTTTAAATCAGGAGGAAAAGCGTTTAGCGGAATGGTTGAAGAACAACTAATATATCCTGTAATTCTCACAAAACATGACGACCTGAAAGATTCCATTCATCAACTTATTGATATTACCACCAACTGTGCTTACGCCCTGGATCAAGCCCTGAATATCCTGAAACGGGACCAAAAAAATTCAAGGGGAGCAATATTCGACGACGGCGAAAAATATCAGTTCTGGCACGGGTTAGCCGAATCGTTTAACCACTTTTTATTACGAATCTCCAACGGTTATGGTGATGACCCGTCTGAAAATGAAAAACTAAAATCACAAATCGTGTCCGAATGGAAAGGTAATCTGAATACCTATACCTGGAAATACTTTAGTCAGCTGGCATCCCAGGTTCCATACACCGCTGAGGGTTTTAAAAAACTTGCTAAAGCCAAAAGGGCTTTAGCAAAACGATTGGGAAGCATATTAAAAAACAAAAACGAAAAGGAGGTTGCCCATGCAACAAACTGAGTTTGGTTCCACATTGCTCATGCGCCTGGCTAAATTGCCCTCAAGCGATTTATCCCGATTACGGCGTGCGGCTCAAAAACCTGCTCAGGATATCCGAATTCTGGATATTCTGGCTAAAATCCACTATGATATGCCGGAATGGAAAGCTGAACAAGTGGATCTGATTGCTTATTTTTATGCCATTGCCTATCAATGCCCCCATTCCAACAATCCGGATTTTAATCTCGGCAACGTATTAAAACAGAACGCTTGGAGTGAGACCCGAATGCGAAGCATTCTGGATACGGGAATCGAAAATCTATCCTTCCGATTTAGACAGGTTTTCCGGTATCTGAACGCAAAAGGTACACCACTGAACTGGAACATCCTGATTACGGAGATCATGGCGTGGGATTCACCTTCTAAATGGGTGCAAAGAAGATGGGCAGAAGGATTTTTCGCACCCGATCTGGATGAGGTGGACAAATCTAACCAAACAACAGATGAAAATAAAGAATAGCAACGAATATATAACAAAACAATCATACCACTCCAGATAAATCTGGATGGAAACAAAACTTAAGGAGAATACTATGTTAATTGAGATTCATATGTTACAAAACCATGCCCCTTCTAATTTGAACCGCGACGACACCGGAAGCCCTAAAGATGCACTTTTCGGAGGTGTCAAACGCTGTCGGATTTCCAGCCAATGCTTAAAGCGCAGTATTCGAACGAGTACAACATTTGAAATGGAAATGAAAGATTCCATTGGAATTCGTACCCGTCGGCTACCCGATTTGGTTTACAAAAAGCTCATGGAGCAACATCAAGTAGATGAACCAATTGCACGATCGCTTGCTGAAAAGTTTACAGCAATTGCAAAAGGTGAAAAAGCAGACGGAAAAAAACCAAAAAAGACAAAAGAGGGGGAAGGAATCCAGTTGGAAACCCAACTTATCTTTTTTGATCAATCAGAATTGGATTCCATTGTGGCAAAAAGTGCTGAACTGGCAAAATCCTCTGACCTAGAGAAAATGAAAGGGATCGATGTAGCCAAAGAACTTGAACAAATTATGAAAAACGTCAAACCACGCTCGGTAGATATTGCCATGTTTGGCAGAATGACCACCGGGGACTTCATCGAAGATGTGGAAGCCAGCGTACAGGTCGCACATGCCATTGGATGCAGTCGGATGGAAAATGAGTACGATTTTTTCACGGCGGTGGATGATCTGAATAAAGGCGACAGCATGGAAGAGCACGGTGCGGGGCATATCGGCGATGTGGAGTTTTCCAGCACCACGTTTTACAAATATTTTGCCATTGATTTCGATGAATTGGTGAAAAATCTGGGTGGAGATACTCCCCTTGCTCTTCGAGCCATTGCTGCATTGATTAAAGCGGCAGTCTTATCAAACCCGTCAGGAAAGCAAAATACCTTTGCTGCACATAATCCCCCTGAATTGATACGAGTGGAACTGAAAGAAACAAAGATTCCTATTTCCTATGCCAATGCTTTTATCAAACCGGTGGAACCATCCTATAAAAACTCACTGGTTGAGAATTCGGCTACAGCGTTCAAATCTTATGTGGATAAGATCAATCAGGTTTATGGACTTGTCTCTCAATCCTGGTATCTCTCACTGCTTGACGAATTTGAGATGAACGGAACGAAATGTAATACACTTGATGATCTTGTGAAAACTTTAACGGATGCGTTATCTCAATCCAAGGGGGTGTAAAATGCCTGTATTACTCATGCGTTTGGAGGGTCCTCTACAATCTTGGGGGGATCATTCCTATTGGGATGAACGGGATAGCAGTGCTACGCCAACGAAATCCGGAATAGTAGGTTTGATTGGAAACTGTATGGGACTTGGACGGGATGATTCGGAAATTGAACGGCTCTATGAATCCATACGTATCGCCGTCCGGGTGGATGATCCGGGACAGTATATGTCTGATTTTCAGACCATAGCAAATACCAGAACTGCATCTGGTAAACGTAATCCGAATATGGTCATCTCACCCCGTCAATATCTAGCGAATGCTTCCTTTTTGGTGGCGGTGGATGTGCTAGATGAAGTGTATGCGAAGGATTTGAAAGATGCACTTACCCATCCTAAACGTCCTCCCTATTTAGGCAGGAAATGCTGTATTCCCACAGTTCCTATCTATTCAGGATTGTTTGACGATGGTGAGATGGAGGATATCCTGATAAGTGATACCCTCCCTATCCATCACAATGGCACTCCCCCCAAATTTCTACAATTGGAAATGGAAGGTGAGCCGAAGGGAGATGAACCACTATTCCGCAGAAGGGATGTGTTGGGCACATTGCGTACTTACCGATATCGCGGCGTGTATCAAAAAATTATTCCTACGGATCAGATGACATTTCACCCTATCGATAACCTGGCAGATAAGGAGGAATCCTATGTATCTGGCACGAATTGAGTTAAATCCCTGTGTGGAAAACGCTCGCATATTGAGTAATCCCTATCGGACCCATCAAACACTATGGGAAGCCTTTGAAGAAGGAGAGCGGGACTTTTTATTTCGCTCCGAGTACACCAGAAGCGCATCTCAAAATTGGCTTATCTATCTGATATCCGAGCGGGAACCCAATTTCACACGCCTTCAGGAAAAAACTAAAATGGAAGTACTCCATTCAGCTGTTAAACCGTTCCATCCTAAAATTAAGCCTGGCGCCCGATTCCGATTTTATCTTCGGGCTAATCCCACCGTGAAGCGGGAAGGGAAACGGCATCCACTCTATAGATCTGAGGAGCAGCATAAGTGGTTGATTCGTAAGGGAGAACAACACGGGTTTCGTGTTTTATCCTGTGAGGACCGGAATCGGCAGAATTATTATTCAGCACGGAAGGGAACACGGCTGATGACCCACTTTGGGTTGGATTTTTTCGGACTCTTGCAAGTGAAGGAACCGGAAATATTTCAGGAAGCCTTAAAAAAGGGGCTTGGTTCTGGAAAAGCTTTCGGATTCGGCTTGTTGAGTATTCTGCCGGCGTGAGATCCGAATTACAATCCATTGCCCAATTCGCGGATCGATCTCCGTTTATTTATGTGGAGCATTTCCGAGTGGAACAACATGAGTTGTCCATCGCACTCCACGGGATAGACGGTTATATTCCGCTTCCTGTATGCGGTGTTGCCTGTCTTCTATTGGGACCTGGCAGCAGTATTACACATCAGGCAGTAATTAATGCGGTAGAAGGCGGATGTACTTTGTTCTGGACTGGGGAACAGGGCATCCGTTTCTATGCGGCAGGGCATCATGTATATGGCAAGAGCAAAAATATGTCCCGTCAGGCGATTTGCTATGCCGATCAGACCAAACGGGATCAAATGGCGCGCCAAATTTATCAGCGTATGTTTCAGGAAATCATTCCAGCAAGTCATACTATTGAGCAAATCCGGGGAATGGAAGGCGCTCGGGTTCGAACAGCCTATCGCAATCTATCCCAGGAATATGGAATCCCTTGGACAGGGCGACGTTATGACCGCACGAATTGGGATAATACCAATCCTTTGAACCGAGCGATTACGAGCGTAAATGTATGTCTATATGGAATTTGCACTGCTGCGTTGATTTCTCTGGGATATGCTCCAGAGCTTGGGTTCATCCATCACGGATTCGCAACAGCATTTGCATGTGATATTGCTGATTTGTATAAAGTCCGAGAATTTTTCCCGATTGCCTTTCGGTGCACGGCAGAAGGTACAAACGATCTGGACCGCAAAGTTCGCTACGCATGTCGGGATTACATCCGTGAGACGAATTTTATGAAGCGGGTAGTAAAAGATATAGGAGACTTATTCGATGATTATTCTGATACTTGAACACGCTCCTGCGTCCCTTCGGGGTCATTTATCCCGCTGGTTGCTTCAGTTAAAACCTGGAGTCTTCGTTGGGAATGTCAGTGCACGCATACGGGATGTGATCTGGGAAAAGGTGCAGCATTACGAAAAACCTGTGGATGGGATCCTGCTGTTTAAGAGCAATACCGAACAGGGTTTTCGCATTCGCACCTGGGGCTCTACTTGGTATGAGGTATGTGATCTGGATGGATTTTACGTGACGAAACATTCGGTACATAAAAATGATAAAAATTGCCAAGACTAAAAATTTTTATCAATATAGTATCGTCCCCACATGTGTGGGGGTGTACCCGAGGCGGGTTTCCAGACCTTTTTATCTTGAAAATCGTCCCCACATGTGTGGGGGTGTACCTATTAGTATTGGCATTCTGCAAATGTGAGCTAGATCGTCCCCACATGTGTGGGGGTGTACCTATGCGCGCGTGGATTTCTAATTATTGGGTAAGATCGTCCCCACATGTGTGGGGGTGTACCCTATGTCAAGCCGTCGAGAGGCATTCAAAGCCTATCGTCCCCACATGTGTGGGGGTGTACCTCAAAGCCATAGTATATTTCCTTGTAATTCCTTATCGTCCCCACATGTGTGGGGGTGTACCCATAACACCCGGTATTTAACCATTGTCTATGAAATCGTCCCCACATGTGTGGGGGTGTACCTAACAGATCATCGTTCGAATCCTGGGTGATATCATCGTCCCCACATGTGTGGGGGTGTACCTTGATCGTAATCCCGCATACGTTATTAACAACGATCGTCCCCACATGTGTGGGGGTGTACCCGTAGAACGTAGACGAAGAGAATATGCTTCAAAATCGTCCCCACATGTGTGGGGGTGTACCTACATCATCATCATTAGATTCTAGTATACCCGAATCGTCCCCACATGTGTGGGGGTGTACCCTAGGACCAGTTGGAAAAGGTGCGGCAATAGCTATCGTCCCCACATGTGTGGGGGTGTACCTGGCTATTATTGGCAAAGCAAAAGCCCTGCATCATCGTCCCCACATGTGTGGGGGTGTACCTCAACCTGAGATTCTATGAATTGAAACGGGAAAATCGTCCCCACATGTGTGGGGGTGTACCCGCTCTTACCCGACGCGTTGAATACCTGAACAAATCGTCCCCACATGTGTGGGGGTGTACCTTTATGGTTGAAGACAACGGAGCTCAGGCATTGATCGTCCCCACATGTGTGGGGGTGTACCTTTAACGTATTGCTTCTTCTTATCCATCAGTGGATCGTCCCCACATGTGTGGGGGTGTACCCATGTATTTGGAAGTCAACGCATCAAGTGATTCATCGTCCCCACATGTGTGGGGGTGTACCTATTTGAAGCATATTCTCTTCGTCTACGTTCTAATCGTCCCCACATGTGTGGGGGTGTACCCTAAATAATACGTATTAGGTACACGTAGCTTAGATCGTCCCCACATGTGTGGGGGTGTACCTTAGACAAATGGTTAGTTAGGCATTATACTATAATCGTCCCCACATGTGTGGGGGTGTACCTTACGCTCCTGGTGATCAATCTAACAGTTTTTGATCGTCCCCACATGTGTGGGGGTGTACCTTTAGAAGGGCAAGTGTTTTATTTACGAAAAGGATCGTCCCCACATGTGTGGGGGTGTACCTTGGAGTTAATATGAAAAATGTTTTATTAAGCAATCGTCCCCACATGTGTGGGGGTGTACCTGTAACCAACAGCCCATTAACCGTAATATCCAGATCGTCCCCACATGTGTGGGGGTGTACCTAATCATCTTATATATGGCTTTCAGCCCCTTTTATCGTCCCCACATGTGTGGGGGTGTACCTCAATATTGTCGATATAAGGTCTAAACCAGTCGATCGTCCCCACATGTGTGGGGGTGTACCTAATTTACCTTACCCAATAATTAGAAATCCACGATCGTCCCCACATGTGTGGGGGTGTACCTGCAAATGCTTTACACTGACGAACAAATTAAAGATCGTCCCCACATGTGTGGGGGTGTACCCAAGCGCGAGAAGAATTGCGGCTTCGTAAGGAGATCGTCCCCACATGTGTGGGGGTGTACCTGTCAAGGTTAAGGGAATGACCGCCCAAATCGAATCGTCCCCACATGTGTGGGGGTGTACCCTAGCAGCGGTTCAAATATCGAAGGAATTTTGATCGTCCCCACATGTGTGGGGGTGTACCCTAAAACCGTTTTGTGGTGTTTTGGATCAATTAATCGTCCCCACATGTGTGGGGGTGTACCTGGAGGGAGCCATGGATATAAAGCCGTGTCCATATCGTCCCCACATGTGTGGGGGTGTACCTAATCAGGCAACATAATAATGCGGACAATGTATATCGTCCCCACATGTGTGGGGGTGTACCTGTGTGCATTGTGGAAAGACTAAGTATCGTAGTATCGTCCCCACATGTGTGGGGGTGTACCCACTATTACCAACAATACTCCCGATCAACACAGATCGTCCCCACATGTGTGGGGGTGTACCTTATAGTAGTGCGCTTTTTGCCATCTACAATCAATCGTCCCCACATGTGTGGGGGTGTACCCAATAATCATTAGGTAAATAGTGCTGTAAAGTAATCGTCCCCACATGTGTGGGGGTGTACCCATGCCATAGAGATCTTGTAGCAAAATGGTTGAATCGTCCCCACATGTGTGGGGGTGTACCTGTCCCAAGATGTCTAAAAGATAAGCAAAGGAGATCGTCCCCACATGTGTGGGGGTGTACCCTGGAAGGGGAGAAAATAGATGAAAACAGATAAATCGTCCCCACATGTGTGGGGGTGTACCTAGAGAACAACGATGAGATTTTGAAAGATTTTCATCGTCCCCACATGTGTGGGGGTGTACCTAAGGCTCCGTATATATCACATCTTCCAGTGTTATCGTCCCCACATGTGTGGGGGTGTACCTAAGGCTCCGTATATATCACATCTTCC
>CAYPZJ010000073.1:0-2276 GCA_964414635.1 uncultured Spirochaetia bacterium | reverse complement strand
AGTGTTATCGTCCCCACATGTGTGGGGGTGTACCCCAAGATCACTGGGAACAGGTAGGTTATCGATAATCGTCCCCACATGTGTGGGGGTGTACCTCCTAAAGGGAATCCCCGCTCCCTTTGAAGAAGATCGTCCCCACATTGAACTTTTCAGCAACCCAAGATAAAGAAAGACCTTGCTCTTCACGAGCCCATATAAGGATTTTCGGGTTTATGTTTGCTGCAACAGTTTTTGGCATATTTGGGTATCCAGGTTATACGTTTTTCTTTGCCATTTAATAGAATAATAAATTGGTCGTTTATTTCGTAATATACCAATTTGGAGGAGGGAGGCGATTTTTGTTTCGGGATGAATTTCCAGTCTCAATAATTATGCGCTACAATGCTCTATCACACCTGGCCCGAAAGAACAAGATTGCCAGTTTGAAAACATCGTAACTGTATCCTTTAAGGTGCAGTATGGCACTAAATATAAGGCAGATTTGAGATTGAATTAAGAATCATCCTCGATTCATTTTGGCTTCGCTCAATGAATGTGCGCTGAGCGTAGTCGAAGTGTAGAACAATTTTAGTTGCCCCAAGGTACTAGGATGCTTAATCCATATTATTGTTATACGACAAGGCAACGTCTACGTTTCCAGCAACCATGGAAATATGCTGAAAACATTGTTCTGGGGTAGGTTCGATCGCCGTAAATTGATATTCCCGAATAACAATTTCATATTCTGTTTTGCGAATCGTAACGTAGATTAGTAAGGGGTTGTATTCGGTTGTAATGTAATCCAGTTCGTTATCCGTGAAAATTGTATAATAGCCGGGTTCATTGGGTGTTAGATCAACCGGAACAATCGTTTCCCCAGTGACGGCATGCTCTATTTCGATGGTTGCATCATCGATTAAATCACCATTATCATCATGGATGTAGATTAGCTGCTCTATATATGGATCGGGGCATTCTCGCGCCTCAAGAATGAGTTCTAATTCACCAAAAACGTGTTCGATACTCTGAGGGCATGTACTACATTCAGGATCACTAATACTGACATAATACGGTTCTACACGTTCTACATATCCTGGGTGCTCCACAGTCACTTCCAGTGATATAAATCGATCCCCAATGGTTTCTGGTAAACGGTAGAAGACATACACACCAGGATCGCAATTGCACGGTTCCACTTCCAGGTAGCTTTGAGTTTCTTGGTCAAAGATGGTGAGCTGGGCGTTCTCAATGGGTAACCCATCTTCATTATAAAGGGAAAGAAATGCTGCTGTAGTCCGATTTAGGCATTCCGTTTTGTCGATGGGATCGGAACAGGGGCATTCTTCTTCCGGTGGTTCCGGTTCCTCAGTATAGTCAATAGTAATCTTATCGTAACCTTCTTTCATATAAACTTCATTTTGGCAGCATGGATCTACATAGGCGAAGGTATAGGTCCACATACTCTCGGTGATTCCCTCTCCAGAAATATATACTTCTAAATCGATTTCACCCGTTTCCTCCATTAATGGATAAAACTCACTCGAAAAGATGGTATACTGACCTGGGGTATCCGTTTCAAAAAAGTCTGCTTGTAACCAGTTTTGGGTATCCGCAACACGAACGGCAATAGAAGCATTTTCAACAATCTGCCCATATTCATCTGTCACAGTTATGTAATGATATCCCCACGTGGCTTGGAGCTGATCGTAATAATCAATCGCACTATCACTCGATTCCCATTCCAAATCGCCCCACATCACACAACCGGCGAAAAAAGAAATCGCTAGTATTCCAATAATAACCGAAGCCATGCTATTACGCATACCAACCTCCTTTAGTTTATACCCCTGTTTATTCAATAATGAAACGTGTCTCATTTTTGGAATCATACAATACCATAATCCAAATCAACGCATTCCACTCCCCTCCTTATACAATATACTATCTTTTAACAAAAAAAACACAAAATAAAATCTGGAATATGATAATACGCTTTCCCCTTTTCCCCCTTACCTTTCATTCCTATTGCTGGGATAATCGTTCCTCAACCACTTCGCACAACCAATGTCCAAGAAGAATATGGGCTTCTTGAATTCGGGCGGTATCATCCGAAGGAATAAACAGGGCATAATCAGAACACGCAGCGAGGGGAACCGCTTGAGTTATTCCCATAAACCCCACCGTAAGAATACCCGATGCCTGTGCTGCTTTAAAAGCGTGAATAACGTTTTTGGAAGTTCCACTTGTGGAAAATCCAAGGAGTACATCTCCCGATACACCCAAGGCTTCCACCTGAC
>CAYPZJ010000072.1:0-17298 GCA_964414635.1 uncultured Spirochaetia bacterium | reverse complement strand
GTACCATTACCACATTCAGGTTCGCCAAGACCATTCGTACACCAATAAGCAATAACAGGAAAAGCACCATAATTCCGAAACTACGAGTGAAATACTTCGAGAAGATTTTTGATTTCTCTTCGGGAAGATCAGGCAGCGGAGTTTCCGATTCGGATGACGATTCTTTTTCTTGTTCCTCTTGCTGTTGTTTTATCTGTTCTAATTCTGACTGTTTCTCCTCTACTACCTTTTCTACATCTTGTCCTCGAGCTTTTGCTTCTTCAACCAAACGCTTCTGCTCTTCTTTTTCCGCATCGATATTCAATCGAAGTGTGAAAAAACTAATAATCCCACATAGAATAGTAATGACAACAAAACTACCGAATAAAATACGCATAGAAACCGCATCCGCACCGATATTTGTAAGGAAGAAATCCAAAAGTAATCCTGCTGCAACGGCACCTACATTCATGATGATATACCACATACTAAATCCAGCAGAGCGTTGTGTAAGTGATGTATATCGTTTTATAGATACGGTTAATGCCGTAGAATAGAGGTTAAATCCAAACGCCATTACAAAAAAGATGAGCAATACCACTCCTGAAGCACCCGTTACTGGAATAGAATAAATGGGGTTTTCCATACCTGGAAAGAATTTTAAATTAAAAAGCACTGCATCGGTAGGAGAGCCGCTTACCAACATCATCCCGCCTTGTGACAAAGCGAGTGCTAAAAACCCAACCAGGAAAGCAAGTCGCAGCCCCAACGCATCAACTAATGGACCCGCAATAAATACCATAATGGTAGCGATTACTCCGTATAAGCCCAGAAGCGCAGCACCATCGGGTACCGTCTGACCAATTACACTTGGGGTATAAAATGAAACAAACGCATAGAAAAATAGAAATACAATCGTGGATTGTAAAAAATTGAGAATGTTGACAATCCAAAATTCCCGTGGTGTCCGCCCTAACGCCCCATATCCAGAGATATATTTGAGTACAGCATTCATAATTTCTTCCTTACTATAGTATAAAGTGTTTCCCTACCTCGATTCCATCGAGGAACTTATTTGCAATTAATAACAGTACCTTGTTCATCAAGACAAATGGTGTCTCCAGCCTTCTTTTCCAAAGCATTTCCTTCAACATCCATTAGTTTTCGATCCTCAAACAGCGTAAATTGTTGAATCTGACCGGTTTCATATAGTGCCAACGCCCCTTTTTCAATAGGATAATCGGCAATGGTAATTTGCGTAGCAAGAGCAAGGGATTTTACCATTCCATTTTCATAAAATGAAACAGCACCCGAATCTGCTGGATAATCTTGTATCCCACCTTTTGCTGCAAGCGTTATTGATTTCAGTGTTCCATTTTCATAATACTCAACCCATCCAGAAATTCGCGGATTGGTTTGCAATATCTGTTCTTTTGTCGGTTCAGATTCTTCCAAATCATGTTGGGTTGGAGTTTCCACTAATTTGGCTTGGAGTCCAGCGGGGGTATAATATACAGAATAAAGCTTGGTATCACTGGTATCACTTTCTTCGAATTTGGGGGCAAGTTTTATTTTTTTAAAGTTTCCATTGGGATAAAACAAATTCCAAAGGTTTTTCTCCAGTGGAAGAGATTGGATCATAGCGGTTCGATATAACCGAATCGCTTGAATCCCCCTTTCCTGCTCATAAAAAAGAACACCTGCCTCGCTGGGTATTTTAAGACCATTGATCATTGTTTGTTCTACGGTTCGAATAAACCAAGGTGAACCATCTTCATAAAAATAGACAGTCGTCCCTTTTGGTAAATTGATTCCATCGATTGTTTTATCTTCCGATAGAATTTCCCCTCCACAACTCAACAACATAATTATCAACAGTGGTATCACAAGGAATTGTAGCTTCATGGGACCTCCAATAGTTAAGAAATGAAAACAAAAAAGATGAGCCGCGTTGCGGAATTTTCTGAGATGGAACGTAATGAAATGCCCTTCATTTGTCAAACACACCCGTTTGGACTACCTTCTCTATTATGATAATAAATAGGTTTGGGATAATCTTCATCCAGCTAACCTGGGGCGGATTACAAACAGGCGTTGGGTTCATTCTTTTCCTTTTATGGATTGGCACCGGTAATCTGATCGGAATAGAACGCTATAAAAGCGCAATTGTCCTTCGCATCAAGCATTTGACCTGGGGGGTTTCTCTGGGCTTATTTATCTTCATTGGAGAATCCGTTTATCAATCTGATTCATGCCATACTATCCCCCATGAATATGGTCATTGTATTCAATCCGCTTTTTTGGGACCACTTTATTTATTTGTTATCGGTATTTTTTCTGGAATCTGGTTTTTAACCTTCCGGTATCGCCTTTCGCGTGCCCCTTATCTTTATTATACATTTTGGACAGAACGATGGGCAGATCAATTGGGAGGAGTGAATCGGATACGATAATGTATTATTTTAATTTGTCACCAATGGATGACATATGAAGGGTGCTATGCTTAACACCCCGTGTGCTTTGCAGACGCTCTGCAAGCGTTCGAACTTCTTTCGCACCCCCACGTACTGCAATTATTTCCAAGCAGTTATCATGATCCAGATGCACATGTTGTGTAGAGATAATCAGCTCGGGAAAGTGGTGTTGCACCTCTGTTAGCTTATTTTGTAGATCCCGTACATGATGATCATAAATAAGGGTTATCGCACCCGCTACACGTCCACCCGTTTTCCAATCTTCCTTTACAAGATCATTTCGAATCAAATCCCGAATGGCTTCCGAACGGCTGGGATAACCCTTCTTAAATATATGATTATCAAATGTATTCAATAGATCCTTATCCAAAGATATTCCAAATCGTACTGTTTCCATAAGTTACGCCTGTTACTAAAAATTATCGAAAAGCTATTTATTCATCTTACACAACTCAATCCATCTCGATTCAGTCAAAGTCCAAAACAATGAATCGCCCCCTCACACAATTATGAGCTAGATAACTCAAAACGTACTGCAAACACCGCTTGTTTCCCATTAATCCGAAGTAAGATACCTCTTCTGGTTTCAGTAGAAGGATTATCCATTCCTGAAAATGTAAAACACCGATCTACAGGTTCTTGTACCTGCAAGGTAAGTTGTAAACCATCCTTTTTCCATGTTAATCCCATGTTCCCATGATGATGACATTTCACGTGTTGTATTAGATGATAACCCCATTCTGATCTTGGTTCCCAGATGACATCACTCCATAATTCATCTCCGTAAGGAATCCCTTGTGAATGGAAAACATAATCGAACTGATGCGTCGTATCCGCTTCCACCATAAACGTATCAAATAAAACCGAACCAGACAGTTTGAGATGTCTTCTCATCGTAACACCTGGAATCATATCTCGTGCCTCTGTTAGGATTTCGGGTGGGTTAGGACAATAATCCAAAATCGACCCGGTTGGAAAACAAATTTGATTTTGCTCATCCACTATAACAGTATTGTGACTTATCTGATTGCGATACCAAGAATGATGATATGGGTTTCCATATCCTGGATTGGATAAATCATACGAAAAGGGGGGGATCTCAATCGTCATCTGATCCCGATGGGCATGGCTTTCTGTGTTAAACCCAAATTTATGAAATACTTCCATCGATGAATTGCGCAACACTGCCATATTGCTCGCTTCCAATACGCACGACTGAATAGGAATATTTTCAGGTTCATATTGCAGCGGTAGATTAATCAAGCTTTCCAAACTATACACACCCATCCGTCGCATACTTCCAACTAGATTCACAGTCTGATTGTCTCGATGTTGCGTATATATTGCTTGGAGAATTGTATCAAACCATGCATGGGGAGCAATCCGTTTCATAAGCTCATATTGATTAGCATAGGTGTATAAACCAATCTGGTACCATCCATCGTTAGGGTTGGGTAGCCGAAGATCCGAATAGCTGAGTTTGATAGGTGTTAGATACATCGATTGAAGCCATTTTGAAAGAGCGGAATCGGGTTTATTATACAAATAACACAAATTCAAATATTCTGTGATTCCCTCCAAGGCATAAAAATGATAGTGCAGGGAACCTTCATACCAAATGTAATCCTCTGACGTACCCGATTGCAATCGATTAAACAGCCCTGTTTCTCCTTCATGCGCGATTTCCACGAAATGCGGCGCGTCAAAAACTATTCCTACTGCGGCGATAAAACTTTTTAACCAAAGTGTTATATTTGGGGTTGTATCATCTTGGTTAAGAATATGTTCCGTCATAGGTTGAAATAATAGCTGGAATATTTCCTCCATCCAAGCGGAATTGCACTGGGGCTGAATAAAACTTAACGCTTTAAGTAATCGTAAACCAAAAACCGCTTCACATAGGGATTGGCCCATAATTTTCCCGGTTCCTGCCCATCTCCCATGTACGGGAAATTGATTATAACGATCTGCATACCATTGGATTGTGTGCTTTACGAAGGTAGCATCATCAGGTTGTTTATCCAGATAAAACAAACAGGCTGCTTCCACAAGTGTGCTGGATAATTGATTTCGATAGAGATATACCCATGCTTCATCGAAATCCGTTCCTGTATTCACTTTCCCACAAGCGGTGCAAAGATGGGTAGTAGGTGTATCCATATTAAATGCTAATCGTCCACCACATGAATCACAGAAATAATTATGTCCCCATCCAGAAATATGATTGACATCATCGGTAAATGTTGCTTTCGTATGATTGACCGTAGCACGCATCGCATCTACCAACTGAATTGCCCAGGGATACGTGGGGATTATTTTCTGAATACGTTCTGGAGAAGGTAGCTTATTCATAATCGAAAAATAATAGATAGAGCTGCCTTTGCCAAGCAAAGCATTCGCTTTTTTGCAACCGGTTTCTGCAATTGATTAGAAATTGGTATGCTATTTCAAAAAACGGTCGAAAATATGCATACCTAACGAACATGGAGGGGAAACGGGTATGGCAAACGCTGCACGTGCTCAGTCCAGTTTTATCGGGTATGGTTCGCAATGGATCGACTCCGATGATATTCAAGCCGTGGTTGATGTACTACGTTCCGACTTTTTAACACAGGGTCCCGAATGCTTACGATTTGAAGAAGCATTTGCTGAGTACTGTAATGCACGGTATGCTGTTGCGGTTAGTAATGGAACGGCAGCCCTTCATCTTGCGTATCAAGCATTGGATCTTCCCGAAGGATTTTACGGATTAACCTCTCCCATATCATTTGTTGCTACAACCAATGCTATGATTTATGCTGGTGGCGTTCCACATTTCCAGGACATTGATGCAACATTGCCTTTATTAGATACCACGCATCTAAACGGTATGAAATCTGATATCGTCCAATTAGTTGTCCCCATTCACTATGCCGGATTTATCTCCCCAATGGAATCGATAGTACAGCACATCCCTGACACATGTTACATTGTGGAAGATGCCTGTCATGCATTGGGGGCACGTTATCAGGATAAACCGGTTGGTTCTTGCGCCTATAGTGATTGTACTATTTTCAGTTTCCATCCTGTTAAGCATATCACAACGGGAGAAGGGGGAATGATTACGACCAATGATGAAACACTCTATAAACGACTTAAGCGCCTTGCCAATCATGGGATTGAGCGGGATCCCAAACATATGCATTCACATGAAGGTCCCTGGTATTATGAGATGCACCACTTAGGTTACAACTATCGTATGACTGAAATCCAAGCAGCGTTGGGGATTTCTCAACTCAAAAAGATTGACCAATTTGTTAAGCGTCGAAGAGAAGTTTCTTCCTATTATGATGAATCTTTTGCTGGCATGCCTGGTGTTTCTACCCTTACTGAACCGAAAAATCAGTATGGTGCTTATCATCTTTATCCCCTTCAAATCGATTTTGACTATTATCACACATCACGCAAACAAGTTATGGAAGCCTTGCGACACTATCAGATTGGTACACAAGTTCACTACATTCCCATTTACCATCATCCTTATTATCAACAACGGTGGAACGTCAATCAGGAAGAATTCCCCAATACAGAAGCATACTACCGCCAAACCCTTTCCATACCAATGTATCCCAAATTGACTGATGAAGAAGTCCAGACTGTTGTTGAATCCATTAAACATGTGTTGGAAGGGCAACACGGATAAAAGGAGTCTTATGGATTGGTTAGTTCTTGGAGCGGGATCAATTGGTAGGCGTCACGCGAAGAATATTCGTCAGCTATTTCCAGATGATAGGCTCACGGTTTATGATCCCTTGGAAGAAAATTTGAATAAGCTCAAGGGGGATCGTTCGGTAGATTTGATCCATATGGAACAACAGGTACTTGCACGAAATCCTGATGTTTGTCTTATTTGCTCTCCGAATCATCTTCACCTTCAACAAGCCATGTATTGGGCGAACCGGGGTGCGCATTTGTTTATTGAAAAACCATTATCTCACACCATGGATGGAATTCAGGAACTCATCGCCCTGCTAGATCAAACCAAACGGATCGCTATGGTCGCGTGTAATATGCGCTTCTTTCCAAATATTATTCATGTAAAATCCCTATTAGATAACCATGCAGTGGGAACCATCTATGGTATTCAAGTGGAGACGGGGAGTTATATGCCGGATTGGCGTCCATACAGTGACTATCGTGAAAATTATGGAGCAAAAAAGAAGACCGGAGGGGGCGTCATGCTTGACAACATCCATGAGGTGGATTTAATCCGGTGGTATGGTGGTGAAGTAACTTCCGTGGTTGCTTTAGCAGATCATGTGAGTAACTTGGAAATCGAAACCGAAGATTTGGCTGCAATCCTATGTCGATTTAAACAAGGTGCCATTGGTGAAATTCATTTGGATTATCTTCAGCGTCCATACAGTCGGGCATGCAAAATTATTGGGCAACAGGGTACTATTATTTGGGATATCAAAGAAGGAGTGACTAAAATTCATACTGAGAACCATACTGAGTGGGAGGAAGTTTATCGCTTGCCAGCGGGATATGATTTTAATGCGATGTATATGGAGGAGCTAAAAGCATTTCACGCAATCCTAACAGAAGGGAAGCCCGTTATCAATCCGCCTGAGGAAGCACAACAAACGTTACAAATTGTATTGGCTGCAAAACGTAGTATCCATGAGAGAATTCACGTTACATTGTGACTATGGTTACAGAACAATTTCGGAGAACCACATTCAAGTACAGTATTAATTATAAGTTAAACTCGTCAAATTTTAGATGATTCCGCATATCTTTGTGGATGATAAACCGATAATTCTCAAACTTACCAGGCGTTGCTGCATTTGTTGGAAACAACATTACATTGGTAGGGAACGTATAGGTGGAAGATGTGTCTAACGTTCCTGTAGTAGATGATGTAACGGAAGGCACTGTAAAAGTGGATGTTTCCGTTCCCGTTGAAGATTGTGTTTCAGCAGTTGTTGTACTCTCCGTAGCCGCTGTTGTGGTCGTGAGAACATTATCTAAATTAGGAAAAGGGCTCTGTTCCAAGGGAGAATAAAACATACAGGATGTTTCTATATCGGGTGTCTCTATACTTGTTTCTGTTAATGATGTTTCTGTTGTGGTGGTTGCAGCTGTTGTTGTGATGGGGTTTTTAACAAAATCAGGTTTGGTTACTGTTCCCGTGGTGTATTCTATCCAGGCAACCAATTCCGCAGTAGTATTTACGTATTGGATATTGGTTAATTCAATCACCTCGCTTTCTGCAAAGCTGGGAACTGCATAAATTTTTGAAATAAGGCAATCGGACGTACACACACAATCGGGTTGAACAAGATAGATGGTGGCAAAATTGTATTCGCTATTATTAATAATCTTAATTTCAGTTGTCTCAACGATTTCTGAAATCCCTAATCCACCAAGTACCCGTTCACATACTGCGTTTAGGGAGAAAAAGCCAATTAGAATCGTAAGCCAAATGCTTCCGAGTTTATAACGCATAGCCAAATTACTCCATTAATTAAACACCTGGATTTCGGTATCTGTTTTATTCCCTCCGATTTTTTGTGAAACCATCGATCTAGTTGAGAATGATTTATAAAGTGAGAATAATCTCAAAACAATGTGAAAATAATTAAGACAACCTCTGAGGAGTAAAGCATCGTTGCAAAAAGCGAAGCGACGAAGCAATCTTTATTAAAAGAAGGATTGCTTCACTTCGTCGTAATGAACTTGTTTTTGATTTATCACTATTAGATTCACCCATAAAGTGATTGATTTTTTTCATTTTTTTGCTACACTATAAAACAGGCTTACGGAGCTAAGCGGCGGCTCGATGACACTTTTTTCATTCATAAGGAAAAGCATATGAAATCACACCGAACCTTACTTATTATTCCACTTCTATTTACCCTTAGTATGGTTGCACTGAATTGCGGAGGGGATGATGATGATCCTACGCCATGGTTACCTGGTCATATAGAGGAACCCAATTATTCGGCTGCCTTGGACGGTCAATTTTTCAGTTACTATTTTTGGGGTGTTTCCCCGTTTTCGATAGATGCAGATGCTTTTACTCATCGTTGGATTTTTGATTCTTCTGAAAAAACAATTGAATTTGAGCATTGGGGATATGATTCAACATCTCAAAGTTTGGTAAATGGATTTCTATGTTTCAAAGGTACCTATAAAACAACTTACTCGATGCTCGAATATACCTTTACAGAGCGTTTAGCACAAAGCACCGAAGGGTTCTATCGTCTACCCTCTACTGATCTAGCTGGTTGGGAACGTATATCGATCCCGTATTATGCAGATAATGAACGAATGATGGTTGGAGTCTTTATCAAAACATCCGATAACCAAAACACCCTACAGGGAACTTGGACAATGACCAAGAAGCAATGGGAAAATGCGGATTCCGCCAACGGAAGTTTTTCTCAGCTGCAACAACATTATGATAAAACGTATACCATAACCTTCAATGCAGACTCTACCATGGAAGGACGTGTAGTAATGAACCAATGGGATTTACAAACTGGTGCACAAGCTGACATCAATTATTCCATTTCAGGGATGTATCGTACGGAGTCTTTAACAGACGGCTCGGATGGTTTGATTATTTCATGTGATGAGATTTATTCCGGAAACGATATTGATCTATTAAAGTATGAAATCATAGACCACCGGTTATTAACTGGTGTGCGGTTGGACCTTATATTAGAGCAACACATAAGAAATACCAGTGGAAATTCCTGGCAAGAATACTACATCCTCGCGTCTCAACCACTTGGACTTTCCATCAAATCTAGTTCGGAAGAATAATCCTTAAAAAGAAAACGTATACCACTCGTCACACGATTTGCATAGGTTCGGTTCTTGACAAGACTTCGGTGATTGATCCGCCATCCCATAACAATGGTGATGGGTTTCAAAAAGTGTGGTCCCCTGCTCCCAAATGTGTTCTAATTCATTTTTCAAATTTGTATCATGATATTTTAGCGTTCCAAGTGAATATGTCCGACTTACATCTTGCTTGCACATGCCCACCATTCCATCCCAGCCAATATACATTTCACGTCCTAGTACCCAGCACGGAAACCTACGAATGGGAGCTAAATCCAACGGATTTTGAGCAGGCATTAATCCACAAAAAGCATTGTATTTCTGAAAGATTAATCGATCTTCATAATCATGCCAGCGTTGCCGCATCGATGCAATCTGTTTCTCATTTTCTTTCAAATGTATAAACTGAATATAAGTATGCTCCCGATTGACGCGTAGTGCATTGATAAGATGCTCCTCAACCTGATCAAACCAATCGACACCTCTAATATTGAGATATGTCTCTTCATCCACCGCATCCAATGCGAATATGCAATCGAAATGATGATGATGTGGATGTGCCATTATTTCTTTAAGCAATTCAGGGGTAAATCGAAATCCATTCGTCTCTAACACAACTCGAATCGATTTCTGATCCAGAAACGCATGTAAAATTTCTATAAACTGCGGATGTTCTAAGGGTTCCCCCATTCCTGAGAAACCAACGACAACCTCCCCACACCAATCTGCTAATGATTTTGCCAAGTGACCAGCGGAAGTAAGATCCATGAATCCTTGGGGACGATTGGTTAATGTTCGTGGGCATATTGTACAGTGTGATTCACAGTGATTCGTAAGTTCGACTTCCACATACGTTGGGAAGGGGCGTTTCACAGCAGGTTTTGAATCTAATATACGATATATATCCATACAATTGATTTGAGACAAATCATCAAGCGATAATTCATCCAGCAGATTTTTAAGAATGGTGGTATTTCTTTTGGTGTCTGCTGCAAGCGTCAAACGATCCTTACGCCGATCCTCAGGGGATAACATGATTTCAACATCATACGCATTAATGTCAAAATTAATTAAACGTTGTATCGACCCTTCATTAAGAGGTTCATTGTTGCCAGAAGCAATCTGAGTGATTTTTTGAAGAGTAAAACTCGAGAGAATTTCTACCCCAATACCCTTCGGATAATTTTCAAAATAGGTATACTCCGCTAATTCATCTAAATGCGTCTGCAAAGCCTGTTGCATTGCTGTAATTAAAAATAGCGGATAATGCGAATGGATAAATATAATATGATCCTGTTGTGTAAATTGCTCTTGTGCGTGGATTAGCAAATCGTAAATTGTAGATTCCGTGTGAATGGGTTTTATGGATGCATCCAGGTTAATATGGTCGGGCTTAATCTCATTCCAGGTAGCGGGAATAAAATGGATGATTTTATGTTCCAAATCTGAAAACTCATTGATAAGTATCTGGAACACAATTTCTACCGCGCTTTTACCTGCTATGAGCGGTTGAAAAGCATAATGATTACTGCCATGTGAAACAATAGCAATTCCAATCTTAGCGTTTTTCATCCTTTAGAGCGTCGGAATTTTTGTAAAAAGGTTAATGGATTTATTTAAAATTTGATAGGCGGCGGATTTTGTGATTTCCATTATCTGAAACATAAAGTAGTCCGTCGTAGTACATCATTCCCACAGGATTATTAAATTCCGCGGTTCCTTGATCACCAACAATCGTAGAATCCCAGCCTTTACCATCCTGACTTCCCGTTGTACTAGGGATGCCTGCTAACGTACGAACGTCACCGGAAAACTTGTCAATTTTACGAACCGTCTGATTACTTTTATCACAAACATACACATTCACGTCATCAACTGCGGTTTGTTCCAGATTTCGACTAAAAGATGCGGCAAACGCAGCTCCATCGTCATTACCTTCGGAACCACTTCCGGCAAGGATTTTCATATTTTTCGAGTCGATTGTTATCTGATAAATTTGAGCGCCGACCCCTGCAGGAAGTCCCTGCTGTCCAGCATATATATAGGTTCCATCCGTACTTAATCCACATAATCCTATAATGGTTGGAATACTGTTCCATTGAGTGATATTACCCGTTGGATCATTCAGATCGACTTCTATGATTTTACCTGTACTTGTAGAAAGATAAAGCATCCGCTCCACTCGAACCATGCCTGTCACATCCACTCCATCCAATGCCGTACCATCACCAAGTTCCCAATAATCATTATTAAGTTTTCCCAAATTCGCCGAGTTGATATCAATACGTCGAATAACATCATCATCCGCATCAAAAAAATAAACATACGCAGAATCTGTTGCAATGGATCGTCTGGGTTGTGTACCAATACGTGGCGAAATATCAGTTATTTGTGCCAGATTGATTGGCATCAAAATATCATAAGTATACCCACTTTCAACAACTGATTTACGCACCTGAAAACCATCCCAAAAATAAAGCATATCCTTATCAAAATTCAACCCCATATAATATGGATTGTATAACTGAACTTTTAGTGGACCTCCCAGAATAGCACATGCAGTTGTACATCCTGGAACACAACAGGTTTCTGGTAATGTTGGAGGGCATGTTGCATCACATGATGAACAATCACAGCTAGCTTGATTTCCATTCCCAACAAAGGTAGATACAAATACCGGTGTTTTAAACTCTAACTCCAATTCCAGTATGTTTCCCACACCATCATTAATCCACATGACAATGGTATGCAATCCTTCAGCCATTTTCAACGTATCAATATTGTATTTAATATCAACCGGTGAACGAGGTGCAGGAATTGTATAATCAGATATGTCATACAAAATTCCGTCTACAAAAATAACCGATGAATGTACATTATGCACATCGGTTGCAAATCCATCGATCGTGAGTACACCGGGGGCTTCGGGAATATCCAAGGGTAATTCAGGATCCTCAGGTGGATAAATCAAAGGCTGCGTTAAGGTAATCTCCGGTTTGGTATTGTCTGTCATGATCTGGAGACTATCCATGCTAATTGATTCATCCAATGGATTATCCGCCATATCGAAAACACGTACCTCGATCGTATGCATCCCATCTTCCAGCGAAGATGTATCCAAACCATATTCCCATACACGAAATAACCAATCATAGATTGAAATCCATGGTTCTCCAGCAAGCTGCACTTTGGCATGGCGAATACTCATCATAGCTGCTTCACGAAGCTCATAGGTCTGACTACGCAAACTCGCAACATATAATTTTAGGCGTATATCTATAAGAATATCCATATTCAAGGTGTATCTACCATAGTCCAAACCAGCAGTTTGAAGCTCGATGTTCCATACATTAACCAACCATGCTTCAATTAAATCCAAAAAACCAACATTGGATAAATCATCAGAAACCGCATCATCATATGTAAAACTAAGAAGCGAAGCGGTAACCGAATCGGGTTCTCCGCCTTCCCCCTTTTCATAATTGATTTCCGCACTTCCAGAAATTGCTAAGCGTGATAAATATACATTCATTCCATATAAATAGGATTCGGGATCAATCCCTCCCGTTTCAATATCCCGTTCGACTTTGGCATTCCAAAATTCATCGTCCAGCTCATTTTCCCATAAATAATCCACCCACGTATCCGTTAAGACTTTGGTTCCTTCCTCAAAGATGGGATTCCATTCGCCTTCATCTACACGGATTTCTGCGCGTCGCAGTTTGAAATTATCCTGAGCAAATCCAACTACTTCTACTACCCCATTATATATATGAGACGCGGTTCCTTCAATTTCAACTGATTCAGGTGGTCCATCAATCCCAATGGATGCAGGTTGTAAATCCCCATAAAAAATACCTGGTGCATCATTTGTTAAAATAATGGTCAACTCATCACTTGCGGTCAACCCCTCATTATCGGTTACCTGTAAATACAATGTATACTCACCATCGGGATATTGGGTCGTATCAATAATCCAATGCCATTCATCGGGGTTATCTTCCTCATAGCCATCCAGCGGAAGATCTTGCCATGCTTCTTCTGTTCCAACACGCACCTGAATTCGCGTGACGGGGACACGATTACCTTCCACATCGTTATCTGCTGCCCGAAGGACAACTCGGATTGTACCAATCTGATATTCTTGATTATATGGTAGGATTTTTACTAATTCACAGCTGGGAGCTATTTTATCCGACCAATCTATCGACCCCTTGTAACAAACAGGTAAGATTAGCAACGCTCCTACTCCAATGATTCCTAACAGGAAAAGTAGAGAATGCGTCGGAAATCGTTTTTTCCAGAATAATTGAGTACGTATCATAATTATCCTCGTAGCGTTAAGCATTCGGCTATATTATTGCCCGCAAAGATTATGAGACCACGTTTATGATTCAGCTTAAGGCGCAGCAATCGGACAATATTTTACAACTCGATTTGCGCCCGTATTCGTGATGTAAATATTGTTTAACGAATCGACCGCTACATCCCATGGATTCTTAAACTGGGCTGGATCATTTCCAAAAGTTCCCCATGAATCCATCAAACTTCCGGTGCTATTATAAACCATAATTTTATGATTTTTAACCACATATACACGCCCGGCATCATCCACGGTTAACCCTCGGATACCTGGTTCCGATATAATCTTGCTGGCGAATGAACCATCATTAAAGTAGATTTTGATATTTCCATAGTAGCTTTCAGAAATATATACTTTTCCACTGGGTCCTACAGCAATACCAGCAGGTTGCCGCACGGAATTATTATCATCACCTGAACCGCCACCTACGAAATCATAGGCGATACAATTCACGACCTTAACAACTCGGCTGTTATTGTAATCTGCGACATAAACGATGTTGGTTCCACCTACCGCAATCGCATATGGATTGTTAAATTTTCCTAATGTTGATCCAGCAGGGAGACTACCTAACACGCATCCCAGATTCATACCGCTACTATCCATTTTCTTTATGCGCTGATTCCCCATTTCTGTTACCCAAAATACACCGGAGGTTTCAATATCTATTCCATAGGGATAACTGAACTGATCCACTCCTGAACCCGCACCCGCACCAATAATACTTGTAAGTGCACCAATATTATACGGCTCAGGACCCATGGTAGCCTGATTAATCATACGGAATCGGTTATTGGATTGATCAGCAAACCAGACATTGTTTCCTTCCAGTGTTATACCTCGGGGTTGATTGATTGTAGGACTGGGAGGTGAATCAAAATTATTATTATCCCAATGCAGGAGATACCCCCCATCAAACGGTGTCCCGCCTTTACGGATGATTTTATATTCCGAAGGTTCCCCCGTACAGGTTAAATCCAACAAGGGATCGGGATCATCAATTCGCACATTATTATGCGCAGTTACTTGCCAATAATAAGTACCCGGAACATTCATATACGTTTTTATATTTGCTAGTTCCGCATCATTAAGATTATAACTCGTTGTAGCAAGCCCTGACGTTGTCTGCGAAGGGAAAAAATCCGATGAACGGGAAATAGCAATTTCATACGTTTGGGCTTGGGACGGTTCAGTCCAACTGAAATCAATATCATCCAAACAATAGAACCCATTATTCACCGGTTCCAACAGATCTGGTTTTCCCACTTTCGTCGTGAAAAATTCAAATGTTGCAGAGGGATCGCTAATACATTCCCCATCGGAAGCATAGATCCGCCAATAATAACTCTTCCCATTGGTAAGTGGGTCTCCATCAGGAATTTTGTATTGTCTTGTCGCAGCATCTACAGGAGGTTGTGTAATATATACGATATCATCATGTTCAAAACTTGGATCGTTAAAATCCACCTCCGAAACTTCTACATAATAATTAATAATCGGCTTCGTACCTGGTAAATCACTGATCCCTGGTTCCCAATTTATAGTAGGTGTTAATCCACATACCTGTCCATTATTCACGGGGAATTGCACATCCACTGGTGGATGTAAATGGGTTGGTGTTTGAACGGTATAGGACCAGAATGGGGAGTATTCCTGGTTTGTGCATCCTTCGTGCTTATTTCGGGATGTTACTCGCCAATAATACGTCTGTCCATGTTCCAATGACGGTGCTGGAACATAATTGGTAGCCGTTGTGATTTCCGAATAGTCAGGTGGGTTCGTCAATTCACCCGATGAATCCACTGTCGAATCCAGTGTAATCTCGATCCGGTATTCAAAATCCCCGTATCCTAAATTGGGAGGCGTATTTCCAGCCCTCCATAAAAACTCCGGACGGCTGTTACAGCTAATCGTCCCGTTTGCTGGTGAAATTTGCTCGGGTGGATCAATAACCAGAACAACCGCTTCCACTTCATCACTCCATGGACCATACCCACAATACTCGTTCCATCCCCGAACGCGCCAGTTGTAATACCCATTGGGCATCCAACCTGGGCCATGATCGGTAGCGGGGGAAATATTCTGCAAATGCGAAGAAGGATTGGGAGGATTAACGGTTGTATAAATCGTTCCCTGGGGAATCGAACGTTCCACATCCAAAATGGGATTATCAAATCCATAGGCAGGAGATGGTGCTTTTCGTTCCACCTGGAGTTGATAATGACCAGGAATATAATCCCCACCTGGAGGATAGGATTCCACACCATCTTCTTCATTCCAATCCATAATCACTTGTCGAGTTGCAATAAAATCACATAACCCTGACTCAATCTCATCGATCTTCTTCACATCCAATGCCTTTTCCACCGAACGAATTTCAGACCAAGGTCCCCAACAATCGCCCGGCATACGCCCTGCAGCAACTCGCCAGTAATAGATTCGAGGTACTGGTTTTGCTTCCAATCCAGATCCATCATATTGTCCATAAGGCATCCACGGCATATAAGGATCAATCAAATCATGGGGCGTTACTACACCATCTGTACCTGCTGGTCCGGGTGGGAAACTGGGGCTTGAACTAATTTGGAGATGATACATATTTGCATTTTGAATGGTTGTCCACTGAAATAAGGGAGTACATTCTATCGCTTCATCTTCTGGTGAAATTAGCTCGGGTGCCTCATCGATTTTTACAACAATAAACGCGCATTCCTGATACACACCTACTCTTCCGTCATTCGATACTGGTTGCCATCTGAAAAACCAAATACCTGTCGTAAGTGTGACACTATGATGCTGTGAAAAAGCATCGAAAAAGCTAGATGTATCTAACGTTGTCTGACCGGCAGAAAGAGAGATCATTCCTTGAAAAGCATTATTTATATAAAACGGATCTTGACCAAACCATAAATTCGCTTTGGTAATGCTAGGATCACAGGGATCTCCTGCCTTAATTGTTAGCGTTAAACTATCACCACATAACATACCCCCACAAGGAACAGGTCCCTCAATAGGCTCTCCTGGGGGTAAATCACCTATTTCCAGCTGTCCGAAATCCAGCCTTCCTTGCAAAATCATATCCGATGAATTATCACTGGTACATTCATCGGAATAGGCTTCTACACGCCAAAAATAGTTCTCATCCTCATCATATGGAAAAGGTAGCGTAAACGTTGTCTTCGGTTTGCCATCGGGACCTGGTTCTGTAATATTTTCAACATGAAGCATAACCTTAAAATCAGGATCCTTAGCAAGATAAAAATTGTATCCCTTCGCTCCTTCTACTGACTCCCATTCAAACTTAGGTTGGGCTGTATCTACAAAATCTCCTGGTTTGGGAGAAATTTTTTGTGGAATTGGAATTTCCGCAATCTCAAAATCCCCAACCAAAGACCATTCTGTATAGTATTCCTGCTCCCATTCATCCATCATCCAAGAACGTACACGCCAATAGTAATGTCCATTTTCAATCCGTACTGGTGGAAAAAATGAGGTTGTAATCAATCCTTCCTGATCCACACCCACTACATAATTAATCGTTTTTCCCTTTTCTGTTTTCTGATATACCGTAGTATCAATTGTTTCAAAGGAAGCATCCGTAGAAATTTGTAGATGATGATGTATTGCACCATAGGGTTCTTCATAGCC
>CAYPZJ010000071.1:4099-17373 GCA_964414635.1 uncultured Spirochaetia bacterium | reverse complement strand
GGGGCAGATAATGTAACCATTCTTACGGGTAATTATCTTCAAACTGGATTATTGGAAGAAGAATTGGGAAATACCATCAGCTATTTGGGTGGATTGGAAGAATCGGTTCGATCGGTTGTGGTGGTCTTATTTTTGGATGAAGCCAAACTTGCTTCGGATGCGCTTGAGTTGGAAGGGGAGACTAAAACGCGAACCATTACAGGGCAGAGCCTTTCTCTAAAAGGACCCGACGATACCACCTCTCAATTTAATCTGACTGGTTGGATTGATCAGTACAGTCAGGTAAAGATCAAGTTGTATTTTGCTATTTATCCCATTTCATCGGAAGCACCATCTGAACAAGAAGATACACCATCCGTGGAGCAGCCTTCCATACTCACCCCATCAGAAGAACCGAATGATTCTGCGGAATCAAACCAGGGAGGTAACGATGCATAGAATATTGCTGGCAGTTGTTTTACTCATTTTGGTTGGAACCCCTTTGGTTTCCTACAGTCAGATTAATTTACCATATTCGAATTATGAAAGCCTGGAACAGGAGTTGGAACCGGAATTTACGATTCCTTGGATATGGACTTTGGGTTCTGGTATTCTTTCCGCTGGAGCATTGGGTGTGGGTGCCTGGCAATTAGTACGAACGTTTCAATTAAAAAAAGATTATGAAGCCCATTATGATGACTATGTGAGTGTGGAAGCAGGTATGGATCAAACAGTTTATGATAGTCGCTTTGAGCAATATAAAACAGCATGGGAAGGAGCTCATCGAGCGGAAATTCTAAGCTATGTTATGTTAGGAATCGGCCTGGCAGGCACGGGTTGGACTGTGTTTTCGCTTTTTTATATGGAAAATAGAAAAGTAATTGTACGCCCGGATTTTGATGGAGCAAAGGTGGAATTATCGCTACGGTTTTAGTGATACCAACCTAATTGAATAGGAGCATTTATGATACCCATTCTTAAGAAACATGCACGAAATCCTCTTGGTTGGATTGGCAGGGGATTTATTCTGAGTATCCTGTTCGGGATGTGTGGATTATCCTGTATTGTGGATGAGTTCCATGATCGTGGATTTCTTGCCCCGTATGACGTTGTTATAACGTATCCAAGCCAGAATGATACGCTACCCACTTCTTTTCAAATTTATGGAACTGCTAAAGATGATCTGGCAGTGAGTTATGTACAGATCAGTATTGATGGAGAAAATTGGCTGGATGCGACTGGAACTGAGGAGTGGAGTTATTCAATAGAAGAATTAACAACGGGATCACATGAGATACAAGTCCGTGTTGGAGATGCCTACAGCGATAACGAAGATACGTATGCAACGTTGGATATTTCGTGTCAGCGAAGTGGGCAAGCTACAATGCTTGCTGACTTGGCGAATATTCAGGATGCACCGGCTATCGCTGGGGATGATAACACGCTGGGGATTGTTTGGCATGATTTTCGAAATAGCTCGGATTACAATCTCTATTTTCGAGATATTAATCTTTATACAGGTAAATCCACTGCAGAATTTAGTATTTCTCAGGTTCCGGGAGATCAAAAAAATCCCGCTATTGCGTACTATGATGGAGTATTAGGATTGGTTTATGAGCAGCACAATAGTGCACCTCAGGAAATAGATTTAGAATTCAACACATTAACGAAACAAACCGATGATACGGTTTCTGTAGGTTCCATCCAAGCGATTTCTGAAACAAACACCAATCAACAAAATCCAGATTTGGCTGCGAATGCAAATGGGTGGGGTGTTGCATGGGAAGATTCCAGAAACGGAAATAAGGATATCTATTTCAAATTCATTGATGGAACGACATTGGAAGTGGGGAATGAGGTCCCCATAATTGTTGCAGCAAATGATCAGTACGATCCTCAGCTTTGTGCATATGGAAATAATTTTGTAGTCACCTGGGTAGATGAACGGGATGGTAATGCAGAAATCTATTTGAGGAGTGTGAATCCACTAAATGCGAATGTCGGAGAGGAAATAAAGATTACGGATAATCCGGGGTTTAATCAAATGAATCCATCCATTATTTATTTTGGAACAGAGTTTGGATTGGTATTTGAAACCAATAAGGATGGGAATCAGGATATTTATATGACCCGATTTACTATTACTTCAGGAATGACACCTCCAGACTCTACGGGGCTGTACACATTATCAAGTGATCAGATTAATCCCCATATTTTTGCCACTTCAACAGGTTATGGGGTTACCTGGGAAGATAACCGAAATGGAAATTGGGATGTCTATGTATACCACGAAACAACCATTGGTGATGCGTATGCGGTCAAGCTATCCTCGGGAGATAAAGATGACCTTCATCAGGAAGCCGTATTCAACGGGCATGTTATCGGTACTGTGTGGACAACAGGAACCTCCCCAAATTTAGATATTATGTATAATTGGCAGGTACCATGAAAAACAGGACTATGATTTCACGATCTTTACTTTATGCTGGTTTTGCGATGGTACTGGGTATGCTATGCTTATCCTGTGCTGGCAATCAGCAAATCAAAAAACTGCTTCCCATGGAGGAACGGTTAGCAAGCCTCTCTTCAGAACATGCATCCAACATTACGGATTCCATGATATTTATCGAGGGTGGAACGTTTCTGATGGGGAGTGATGAACATGATATTGACGAAATTCCTCAAACAGAAGTAACCGTTGATGATTTTTATCTGGATCCCTATCCTGTTACTAATGAGGAATTTGCAGTGTTCATCACTGAAACTGGTTATACAACCACTGCTGAAGAGAAGGGGGTCGCCTGGATCTATCATAAAGGGCGTTGGGAAGAGATGATTGGAGCCAAGTGGGATTATCTTCCTGATGATGAAGAAAAACCTGCGAATTTCGATACCCGTCCCGTGGTTATGGTTTCCTGGTATGATGCATCCGAGTACTGTAAACATTATAAAAAACGCCTCCCTTCCGAAGCGGAATGGGAATATGCTGCCAGTGGACCCGATCATACGATGTATCCTCTTGGAGATGTGTTCAACCCAGAAGATTATGCTGTGGGATTGGATCATCCTGTCGCGGTGGGGCAATATCCAGCAAATCCGTTTGGTTTATACGATATGGGAGGTGGTGTTTGGGAATGGACAAATAGTTGGTATGATTATTACCCGTATGATCCACTGGATGGCAGGGAAATGCAAATTAATCCAGATAATAAATATGAGAAGAGAGTTCCGCGGGGAGCCTCCTGGGCTAATTTCCCCGAGGATCGGCGGGTGTTCCGGTGTGCCAATCGCAGTACTAATGGTGAACCGGATAATTCATCACAAAACATCGGTTTTCGGTGTGCGTTTTAGGTATTACTGAATCAGGCTTTCCAGATAATCAAGGGTGATTGATTTGGGACGTTCTATCGGTAATTGCAGCGCCCGAGCCCATACATACCACGCTAAAATCCCAATTGCACGAGAAACACCAAATAATACTGTAAAATAGGAATGTTGTCTCACACCGTAAAAATACTGCAGACTTCCCGAATGTGCATCCACATTTGGATAGGGGTTTGCTGCCTTCCCATGTTCTTTCAATACCTCCGGCACAATTTTAAAAAGCGCTGATACAATCTGAAACAGCGGATCATCAGGAAGATGCTGTAAAGCAAATTCTCGTTGGGCAAGATAACGGGGATCGGTTTTACGTAATACCGCATGTCCAAAACCTGGAACAACGCGTCCTGCATTGAGTGTATCCCAAACATAGCTGCGTAGTTCATCATCTGTGGGGATATGATCCCGTCCGAAACTTTCCCATAAATCCAAAATCCAAATGAGAGCTTCCTGATTCGCTGCACCATGCAAGGGTCCACTTAGTCCGTTTAAAGCGGATGATAAAGAGGAAAAGGGATCGGCTAATCCACTTCCTACAAGGATGCCAGTATGAGCACTCAGATTCCCTCCCTCATGATCGGCATGTAAAGATAATGTGAGGCGCATCAATTCCATGTAATCGGGTTCGTTAATACCCATCATGGATGCGTAATTAGCTGCCCAGTCCAATCCGGAATCTTCAATCCGAATATTGTATTGGTTGCAATGCTTTCGGTAAATATAAGCGGCAATCGTAGGCAGTTTTGCAAGTAAATCCATGACGTCTTCATATGCGGGTTCCCAGAGATCCACGCGGGAAGCACCAGCATTATACGCTGCCTTGTATTTTGAACGAGGGCGGAGCGCAAGAATCCCCAGTGAGAACAAGGTCATCGGATGTGTATCTGAGGGCATAGCATCCAGTACATCAAAAATATGGGAGGGGATCTCCGCTCGATTTCTCCAATCCTCGGTGATATTCCGAACATCTTTGATAGAGGGGATTTTCCCAGTCATCAGTAAATAATACACTCCTTCGGGAAGCGGTTGGATTCCATCTTCGGCTCGTGGAAGTTGTTCGATGACCTCTTTAATCGGAATCCCACGATATTGAACCCCTTCATCGGGATCAACGGATGATAAATCATAAGGGAGGCATCGAACCCCGCGTAATCCACCAAACACGTTTTTTATAGTGACTTCTGATACTTTCACGTGACTATAATTCTGCACCAGATGTTTGATTCGCTCTTTTTCCTTTGGGATCAGGATTCGCAATAATTCTTTCAGTTCATGCATATAAAAACTCCTCTGCGATACTATCATCTTGTTTCCACTATGCTTTGCATCCACCAGATGCAGGTGAGAGAGTAGGTACAGGTTTAATTGATTACCCTCATGTAGTAAAATAGTAAGATTTCTTTGGTAAACCCATCTCGATATTTGATAGGATAGCTTGCTCCTTAATCAATGAAACGATATCCGTTGTACCCCTTACGGTGAGAGGGATTTTGATGGAATACAAATTGGATTGTGACCATCCGATTCTATTCGTTATTTTCTTAATGTGTGTATTTTTATGGTAATGATTAGGTAGGATCCAGTTCATTTGCCAACCAAGTATGAAGGAACTGTTTAAGTTGCGTAGGATTTGCACTAGTAGCATTTCGCACAAAATATCCAGAACATGCATTTCCCAATATCAATGCATCGGTTAGTGATCGGTTATGGATACGACCCAAGGAGTAACCTGCATTAAACCGATCACCAGCTCCGGTACTTTTTAGAGGGGATGCACAGTAGGGACCATCAATATGAATTGTTTCGGTTTGGGAAGCGGCGCAGGCGTATTGTGTTGCATGGATTACCACCTCGTCGATTGCAAGTTTCTTCCGAATCAGGGCAGCTTGCTGCTGTACCTCTTCTGGATGATCCTGCGTACTGGTTATTCCCAAATTTTTACTAACGATGTGTGCTTCATTTATATTCAATCCTAAGATTGTTTTTCCATAAGTACTAAAGGAAGGGAGCGTGGCAAGCATATCCTGGATTGCATCCTGTGATCGCCCAGTTGGATCAACCAGATCGAAGAAAAACCAGGGTTGATTTGAGAGGTTGCTATACACCTCCGTAAGAAGCTTCTTCCAACAAGCTGTCATGTGTGGATAGAGTGTCCAGTTGGTCAGAGCAATCAGGGAAGCTTGTTCACAAGCAGAAATATACGTTGTATCCTGTAGGATCGTATCCAAGAGTTGGGGTGTAAACTCACGAAGTTGTGTTACTGCGCTGAACATGAGTTTACCATCTTGAAATTCAAACGCCAGCGTTCTTCCATACTCAGAACCCCAGGATTGATAAAACGCGAATTTTTTCAGAAGGGGCTGAAAAGCCGGATGAATGGGATTCCCTAGTGTTGAAAACAAATGTAATGGAACACCCAGATTGGCTAAACCATCCCCGAGATTTACACTGCACCCCCCCGCATCTGTTTGTTGAATAACAATTTCGCGTAAACTGCTCCGTCCAGCAGCTTTTGACACATGTGTTCCAAAATCTGTAATAGTAGGGATGGCTTGATAATCGGTTTCCGAACTACGTTTATCAACAACTGAAATAAATTCATCCACAAACCCATCAAAACCAGCCACTACCATACGGTTTCCTACTTCCGAGGATAGGGATTCGAAGGTGGGAATAAAATCGGCTAGTTGTCGAGGAGGAGTAATCATGGTACCTTCCTTGATAGTGCTCGAATCTGAAGATTGTAACAATTTGAGTTAAAACCGGTAAAGACTCGGATGGAATTAAATCAATGCACATTCGAGTATTGTAAGGATTATAAAATCCTTATGGGGAGTCAATACATCTCAAGGAGACTGATATGATACAGGAATATGATCCACAGCGAATATTCAACGAGGTTCCTATAGAACCTATTCCTGATGAGGTTCAAGCAGTAAACCTGCGCCCTGGTGAATTACTCGCACGCCAGGCAGTATTACCCGTTGCGTTTCAACCGATCGGTACTTTGGAATGGCATGGGAGGCAAAATCCCATTGGTTGTGATACGATTAAAGCGGATCGCCTTTGTATTGAGACAGCGAAACGAACCGGTGGGGTTGTAATGCCCCCGATCTATTTTTCTGTAGATACCTGTTTTGATGCGGGATTTGGTTTGGCAAATGGAATGGATGCTACAGCTGGTTTCCCACTCCCTGGTTCTTTTTATCGTACCGATCCTCAATTATTCCAACAGATAATGATTAATGCCTGTGAAAACTATCTGAGTCACGGTTTTGAAATGGTCTTCCTCGTTTCAGGACATAACCCAAAAATACAAGAAGATTTGCTTCATGAGGTGTGCTACCGATTTTTGGATGCAGAGGGGAAGGAACCAGTTGTATTTACAATGGAATATCAGACGATTGAGGAAGGGAATCCTCGCCGTGGAAGTGATCATGCGGGGTTTTATGAAACGAGTATGATGCTATATCTTAATCCAGATCGGGTAAAGATGGATGCAAACAAGGGAATGGAACGACCTGATTTGGGAATCGGTACGCACAGACCAGTGCAAGAGGCTACCGCTGAAGAAGGGAAACAATGTTTTTTACTACAGGTTGATGGATTTGAAAAGATAGTACAGGAACGATTTGCTGATTGGAAGGCGCATTCTACCTGATTTGAAAATTGATTTCATCAGCCTCGGGTAATGTATGCATTATCCACCAATAAATAGGGGCTGGTGGTATTCCAGATGGTTTCCCGTTCGATGGATACAGCCATGATTTTCGATAGTAAAGAAAACGCGTTTCCGGATAGCATGGTTTCAATAATGGGATATTGGATATTTCCATTTTTTATATAGAATCCACCCTTGACAACACCTGAAAAATCTCCGGTAACTCTATTCGGAGAACCCGCAATTCGTGTTACCAAAATCCCTTCATCTATTTGTTTGAGGATATCCTCATAGGAAGTAGCACCCGGCGCAACTTCGATATTAGTTAGAGCTGATGTAGGGAGGGACTGGTGATCTCCGGCAGCATGTCCTGTGGAATGGGTTGCATCTTTGAACGCCGTTTTTGAGTTATAATAAAACTGTTGAGCGATCCCTTCTTCACAAAGTGTGAGAGGCTGGTGTGGGATCCCTTCTCGATCGATTTCATTACTGTCCAACCCATCAGGATGAATCCCATTATCGATAATCGTCAACAATGAAGGTGCAATCCGTTTTCCCCGTTTATCGTGAAAAGCACTGGTACCCTGTTGTACATTTTCTGCATTCATACCGTATTCTATAACTGAAAGGAAGATATCGTTTACTGCTTCTGGACTAAGTAAAACCAATCCTTCAAATCCATGTTCTAATTTACGTGCTCCCAGCGTAGCCAGGATACGATGCGCTAGTGTTCTTCCTTGCTCCTTTGGATTCAGGGAGTCCCAGAAATGGGAACCCTTAAACGTATATTGTAAACCAGAAACTTCGGTTTCGGTTTTTGCTAGTCCCATAAGAGAGGATTCAAATAAGGTTCTTTGGGTAGCATGACGAATACCTTTGGAAGAGACAACTGCCGATAAATCCGCTTCGGCTTCGATACCACCGCCATCAATACTAATACGATCATCCACTTCAAGTACGCTGTGAAGCATTGTTTGAACATGATTTGCTATTTTATCAAGATTTATATGAATGAATTGAGGATCCGTAAGTCCTTCAAGCGTGGGAATCGGTATAGGATCGGGTAACCGATTCCAATCTGCAGAAGGAGAAATGGAAGCCGTTTCCAACGCCGCATCAATTTTCTTTTGGATTTCTTGTTCGTTGAACGTATTCAACGAAGCAAATCCTATACTATGTTTCTTTATGATACGAATCCCCACGCCATCTTCCTGACTGCTCGTGGCTAGTTTTATCTGATTGGCTTCCATACTAACCCCATATTGCTGCGTCTGAGATAGGTAAACCTCTACTTCATCAGCACCCCGTTTTAAAGCATACGAAACAGCCTGATCCCCTTGCTGTAATATCCAATCGTGGTTCACTCTTGCCCTCCTACAATGGCATTACACCGTACATATCCTCCACCTCCATCAACTTTTGCGATTTGTCCTTTTCCACAAAAACCAGCCCCCATATCCCATTTAAAATCTTTAGATATTCCATCCACACTTGACAGGACATCAAATGCTTGTCCACTAACGGTCAACTCCCGATATGGTTGTACAATTTTACCCTTTTCGATACGGTAAGCAAGCTGAATGTTAAACATAAATTCCCCGTTTGAGTCGGCTTCCCCAGCTCGAGCATCTCGGAGTAAATACCCATGATCCACACCTTCTACCAACGCTTCAAAATCTTCTTCACCAGGATGAATGTACGTGTTTCTCATCCGAATAAGCGGTTCATCGTTATAATCATATGCACGCGCATTTCCTGTAGGTTCTACGCCAAAAAGAGCGGCGGATTCTCGATCATGAAGATAAGAACATAGAATCCCATTTTTTATGATTGCAGTATTTTGTGTTGGAACACCTTCGTCATCAATTGGGATGGTACCTGCAGCAAATGGTTTTATTTCAGCATTTCCTGAATCAGAAAGGCTCACACGTTCATCTGCCACACGAATTCCTATTTTCCCAGCCGCGACCGATCCCGCCTGAACAAAATCTGCTTCAACTGTATGACCAATTGCTTCATGTGCAATTAACCCAGCCACACCAGGATCTAAAATCACGGTAGTACGCTCGCCAGTTACATATCCAGCGCCCAGTAGGAGTTCTGTTTTTTTTATGATATTCTCCAGATATTTTTCCAGTGGACGCTTTTCCCATAGATCAGCCCAGTCCCCAGTAATTCCAACCATGTCACTAACCGTAACTTTGTTAGTGCCATCCATTCCTACAACCGAAATGATAAATTCTGGATTTGTTTCTTGAATTTCGATTTCCGTCCCTTCGGTAGTTACCAACACCTTTTCTACCAGGTTTTCAAGATATTTCACGCGTATGTAGGTAAGCAGTGGGGATGCTTGCTTTAACTTCTGAAATGTGTTTAAACATAATGCGATGATTTCTTCATTCCCATGTGCTGCAAGGGGATCGGAAATCTGGGGAGCGAATCGTCCCTGAATCGGTTGTGTGGGGGCTAATCTTCGTGGTTTTTCCGAAGATGCAGTAATCGATGCTGCCAATTTGGCATTAGTGATGGATTGTTTTATCGATGGTTCATCCACACGGGAGCTGGAGGAAAATCCCCACCCTCCTCGGTTTAATACCCGTATACCCACACCACCATAATAATCATCTTCCAATTGGGTTAATTCCCCCTGCGTGATACAAAAAACCCGACTGGTACGTTTTTGATAGCGCAATTCACCGTATTCAACCGATTCCAGGGAAGGTAAGATGGTTTTAAGATACGAACGCATGAATCCTCCAATTGAATCAAGATTGTCTCTAGGATGCTTCAGTAGGAACAATCAATTCCAGTTTCCTTTCTATTCCGAAGGAGGCTGATCCCCCTGGGGTTTTGGTATGAAGAACGCAAGCAGAAACCCAATGAACGGTATAATAGCAAATACGATGATTCCAATGGAAAAGGAGCCAGTCTGCTCTTTAAAAAATGATAGAATAGCAGGTCCCATCGCACTTCCAATAACCATGAGCGCTGTCACTCTTCCATTAATGCTGCCGAGGTATTTGCGCCCGAAGTATTTAGGTAAACATGCCGAAACAAGTGGACCAAACAACCCACCCGCAATGCCCTGAAAAACAATGACACCTATATATCCAAACGATGATGATAAAAAGAAATACGCAACATAGGTCAGGACCTGTGCAGATCCAGCAATCATGATTAAAAATTTAGGATTAAACCGATCCGTGGACCATGCTGCCAGAAATCCCAGCGGAAGTCCAATAATAAACGCTTTGATGAAAATAGAATACGCCATATCGCTTGTGAGTCCTGCTGCTTCTCCAATGGCAACAATATGAAAAGTAACACCAGTTATGATCCCAGCGTAGGTTATTATAATGATTGCAATTGCCCAGAACGCAGGATGTCGATGGGCTTGAGACAGAGTGTAGCCCTGTAATTCATCTGATTTTTTAGTCTGATTGAGCGTATGTTTTTGCTTTCGTTCTTCAGAAACACTCATATCGCAATGTTCGGGTGATTCTCTGAAAAACAACCATCCAATCAATAAAACCCCCAAACCAATTATGAGTGCCAGCATTAGCCAGGCATGCTGCCAGCTACTGGCTTCCACGAGCTTATTCATTACAAAAGGAGCCGATGAAAAAGCCAAACCATTCACAACCCCCATCACACCCGTCGCCAAGCCTCTTCGTTGATCAAACCATTTTCCAACCATGGTATTACCGATAATTGGAAGTAATCCTTGCCCAAAGAAACGAATTCCAAAAATGAAGAATGTTAGCAGAAAAAGATAAACCCCTAGCTGCCACTCAGAGGGAAATAAAACCTTAAAGAAACCTCCCAGTACGGTAATCTGGCTGAATCCAAAAAGCATCAGTGCGAAACAAGTGCATACAATCAGCATCACCCGTCGTATTCCAATTTTGTCTACGTAACGGCTAACTCGTAAAATGATTAGACCACTGCTCAATGTACCAAATAGATAGGTTAAAGATAAATAGGTTCGAGATACGCCCGTAGCATGGATTAAGGGTTCAGTAAAAGGGCTGAATCCAGCGGTTTGTCCTGGAATGCTAGAAATGACTGCCATTACGGATAAAGGAATGATAAACCAACCATAATAAAAAGGGAAGCGGCGGGGTGAAATGGGAAAGTGGGGATTTAAAAGCTTATTTTTCATATGATTTCGCTTGATTGCAGGATTATTAAGAAACACGCATCTTGTTATAGTGTAATAGTAGAAGTCCCGTAGGTATTCAGGTATTGCTTACATTCCTCGTAGGTATCCGCTGATAGCGTTTTCCATTCTTGCGTTATGCGTCCATCCTTCTGGATGTGATGGCAAACTGGAATTCCTTCTTGATAGACGGTTGATAATAATTCTGAAATGGTTAATAGAAAACGAACCGGAATACCTGTAGATTGTGAAAACTCTGCTACCGCATCTGCACCTTTTTTCTCTAGTTGAATCTCATCCTGCTCTATAACCACTTGGGTTTGCTGGCGATCTACAACAATCGCAATTCCTTCAATAGCATATGTTGCACCGGTTTGTTGCCCCTGTTGATGGATTTTATGAAGTAAATCAAGTTTGGTATGCATCGAGGTGGCAACATCATCTACAATAAGGATACGGTCCCCATCATGCAAAGCTTGATTCACAAAAAGAGATTTGCCTCCTGACGATTCACCATGGGTCTTGGGTATTACACGATCATAATCAAATCGTTTTTCTACATTATATATTTGGTCCAACACAAGGCTAATCGCACATGCCAGTGCACTTCCCTTAAAGGATGGACCAATAAGGACATCAAATTGATCGATAAGTTTTTGTTCCATAATCATCTGAGCGAATAAACGTGCCAGGTTCCCCATGGTTTTCCCTGAATTAAACATCCCCAGGTTAATAAAATAGGGAGTAGGACGTCCATCTTTTAGTCTCAGGTTTGTACCGAGGAAAAAGGAACCGGTTTCGGCTAAAAATTGAATGCATGCACGTTTGTACTCAGGAATCATACAGTATATCCTTCATCAAGCAATGGTTTGAAAAATGGGGGAAAAGGAGGTTGAATGAATAACCGGAACAAATCATTCCCGAGTTAAGGGCGTACAGGTGTTGTGAAAATCATTTTCATTTTTTCTTGGAGGTAATATATATAATTTTCAAAGGTGACATCGGGTGGAACACGGTGGTCAACATGGGGAATAAATCCACCTTCCGCTACCAAGGGTTTTAGCTTGGCTATTTCAGCGTCAATACTTGCTTTTCCCTCAATCAGTTTCATTTTATCCACCCCGCCCATCATTCGAACACCCTGTCCAAATTCTTTTCGGATCTTTACCGGATCACTTCCAGCATGTACTTCCACTGGAAACATTACATTGATCCCTGCTTCCTCCCAGCCTTTTATCAGCATGGTGATGTCTCCGTCGCAATCCAAATAATGATAAGTAATACCATAATCTCGTAAACGATTTGTGATTTTCTTGTAGCGAGGAACCAAAAAGCGATGAAACATCTCCGGGGAAATCAGTGGTCCACCACGGTATGCCATATCTTCCCACCAGGAACCGAAATCCAATGGTAACGATGACGCAGCACGATCAATCAACTTTAATGTGAAATCAACCCGAAAATCTAGCATGTGTTCCACAAATTCCGGATCCGTAACGAATACCATGGAAGCACCTTCCACCCCCATTAAATCACGAATATATCCATATAATCCACCACAATGAACCCCTAACGGGTAGTCACGATATTTGTACATGGTAATACGATCTTCAAAATCTTCGGGATACCGATCTGGAAGGGTTGGATCCAGTCGTTCTGCTATTAATTTATCGAAGTCCTGACGTGTTTTTACGGGATATTCCAGAAATTTTGGGATGGTTGCGCTATGTTTCATTTTTTCAAGAATGACTCCTTTTCCATCCCGAATCACCACCTTTTCGCCTTTGTCCTCGAGGATTTCTTCTTCGAAATGGGGACGAAATCCCCAATCAACGGGGACAGTCCGAAGGCGTTCAATCATGAAAAATTCATCAAACAGAGCATTATCGGATATCTCCGTGGGTAACCCTTGTTGATGCCAAATTTCAAATAATTCATTCCATGCCCCAAATTCAAAATGAGGGACGCGATCGGCAGGTTCATAATTCATCACTGCAAGAAAACGTTCTCGTTGATTCATAAGATTACTCGCATACCAGACCGACTGGCATAGTTATCAATGTATAAAAATAATGGGATTTACTATAGAAAGCA
>CAYPZJ010000071.1:0-4089 GCA_964414635.1 uncultured Spirochaetia bacterium | reverse complement strand
CACGAACTCAGGGTTATTCATCTCTTTTATTTTTATCCGTAAAGGACACAATGAAGCGCGAGAAATAACTTCATGTGTATTGGATGCAAACTTGGCATCCTTGTTATTTCATGTTCTATGGTGTTTGCATGGATGCGGTCTTAAAGAACATACACCCCCAATACCCATATACCTTTTCCCAATCCACTTTTTTTTCTATCTTATTAATTAAGGGAAGTTGCTCACCACCCGGGAGGTTCTTATGAAAAAAGCGGATGATCAATTCACACAGCCTGCTTTTACACGATTTGGTACGGTCGATCCAGTTGTAAGAAACATTGCTGGATTTGCATTGTTGCTTGTATTTGTTGTGGTTAGTTCCTTAATATGGGGACAAGATGACCCACCAGCAGCTCCAGAAGAATCGTCCACAACGGAAACCATGGATACTCCAACTTCCCTGCTTTCGGAAGAACGTCAAGGGGTTGATGCTCCCTTAAATGAAGATCAAACTCCAATTGAGCCAAAACCGATTGAAGGATTAATGGATACTCCTATCTCTTTTCGTGGGATTGGTTTAGGCACTTCGTTTTCCCAAGCCCTTCGGATGATTGAACAAAATGGTATTGAAGTTACGATCCCCGACCCCACCTGGCTTCCCTTTACAATGAAGCAGATGATGCAGCATCCGGCTAGAAATTTATTTCATATGAGTGAAATAAATCAAGCAAATTATGCATCGAAACTACAGCATATCATCTCCCAATATCAGGAGCTTCCATTTGCTTATTCTGATGTGTATTATGATGTTCCCATGGCACGCCGAACAAACGGAACCCTTTACCTGAAACGATTGAGCCAATTCACACTTCAAGCACAACCTGGATTATTGTTATGGGGAGATGTCGAACAACTCACCTTACTATTATTTGAGGGGCGAGTAATTGGGATCTCCGTCCGTATTCCGGATGGTACACGATATGGGATCTATCGTGAAAAATATGCACTAGAGGAAAATGGGCAGGATTATACATTCTCTGAAGATGGGGGAACCACCCATTTTTATCATTATAATGGAGTCAACGTATTTTTTGAGGACGAAAATAGCATCTTCCGCTTGTTCAGTACGCAAGCCCGAGAGGATTTATGGTTCTATCTTCGTTGGGCAGTTATGGAAGATTGTGTACGAACCACTCACCTGGATCTTGCTACGTTTGAAGCGTTGCTTACTGAGGATGAACAACGTACGCATTTGGAATTAATATCAGAAGGGGAAGAGCCAACATGGCTTCAAGACGGTCAGAAAACACGCGTTGTGGATGAAACCACCTATGTTCTGCTGTTTTCAGAATACACCATTGAACCACGAGGGAATCCCCAATGGCAGATTCACGGTCCGGATATAGAAGAAACGGATGCTCAATGGCGGCGACGGGTAGTAGAAATGATAAACCATCGAATTCTACAGGAACTGGAACAATTAATGCTTGCGAGCAGTCCCGATCAAAACCAGGAGATTCAACGTATCGTTGGAACGTTAGAGAATGCACCCAATACGATTTTACTTGAGCACCTGGAATTTTTTGATAGTTACTGGGAAATTCAATTTTCATTACGTTATGATGCGGATCGTCGGCAGGATACCTATAAAGCTGTGTTAAATGAATATGAACTCTGGGGTATCCCTTTGGAGCGTTATCTTACTGTCCGAAATCGTGTTATTCAAGAATATGCAGCATCCCCTGCGCTTTCCTACCATGATTGCCTTATAATTGAATCAGCACAAATGCAATTGATTCAAACGCCAGATCAGTTGTTTTTTGCTCAAACCCCAACTGAGGAATCCGCGGCAAGTACTCCAACAGCAGTCGAAGCGGGGGAGACAACATCCTAAAAACAGTTGGGAGCTACCATATTCCCTGATCCCGGCGTGCGGTATCTTCAAAAAAACGAACACCATAGGTTTGATCAAAGAATTTTTTTAAATTACGCAAGAACGCTTCCTTAATATAATAAGCATGCTGTAGGATTTGTTGTGTTTCCTCGCGGGTGAATACTGCAAATCCAGTCTGGTCGGATTGTTCGTTTATTCGTTTCTGAATATCTCGCTGGAGCTTATCCGAATGCGCATTTTGAAAAAGTTTGAAAAACCAATCATTTAGTGGAATTCCCCCAATTGGATAATCCCGCAACCAATCCAGGTAGTCTTGGGTTCGTTTTAAAATGAAATCCTGGTCCATTGGATGGAGTTCCTCCAAGAATCTCCGATAGATGATATTCTGGAACATATATTCATTAACAATCTCCAAAGCATCCATATCCAGCACACCATATAAATTACTACAAACCAGCGGTTGTTCGGAAGTGCGATCCAAAATGTAATAGTTCTGTGCTTCTTCATAAGTCGCCCGTAAGCTAGCGATATTATATTTGATGAGCTGAAGGATACGATGATCCTTATCATCACGAATATGTCCTTGATACTCGTGAAGATGGTTGCTATAGGGGATCAAACATGTTTTAAGTAATAATTGGTAACGAATCCGTTGGTCCCGATTGTCGGTGAGGGAGTTTAATTGTAAATCAAGAAAAATTAAGTAGTGTTTCAGCTGTTCAAAGAACGTGGGAATAATTAGCTTTTCTGCTGGTTTGTTGGTAGAGATTGTTTTTCGGGTTAGAAGCTGAAGGATATGAGCGTAATACATATGTTCTAAAATCCCCCGAGATTGGTCTTGTATCAGGATCGTTCCAAAAATTTCAATCAAACCTAAACGATCCGACGGAGGGAGATTTTCAATCAAAGAAACAATTTCTGCCGTTACGTGGCGCATGGAATAGATATTATCGAGATAAAAACGATATTTATATTGATTCGCATTTTGAAGTAAACCAAAGGTTTTCTGGAAAATATGATCGATTTCTCCAACAAAGGAATCCAATTTCCCTTTGATCCCACGATTCAACAAGGCATACATGGTGTGCAATGCACGTTCCATCAGTTGCCGTTGCTTGGTTTTTGAAAAGGTAAGAGGGAATTCCTCCTGGAGCAGTTGGCGAGCGGATGCTAAATTCTGTTGTATTGGTTTCCCAGCATCAATATCTGCAAGCATCGTCTCGAGGTTATCCATCATTGTAAGAATTTCTTTCGCATACTCATTTCCTTGTTCCAACGTGAGGGATGTGTCTGCTAGGCGTTCCATTTGTTCTACTAGCTTATCCCGAAAGCGATACATCCGATCCTGTCGCGAATAAATCGCAATCAAGTTTCGTAGGTTATATAGATTAATAGTGGGGAAATGCTCCATTAATTCCTGATACATCCCTTTGAAAGACATTTCCATAAGATACGATTCATTTCGTTTGAAAACCTGTTGAATCAGTTCATTACTCTTATGGAGATCCAGTTCCAACAATTTTGTTAAAACGCCCAATTCCGTAGTGGATTGCAGCTGGTCAATACGATGTTCTAGAATATAATCCAGATAACTTTGAAGAATGGAGGTGTCAAATTGTTCAAATAGTTGTTGATACTTTGAAAACGACTCCGTTTGATAGGGGATCTGGGGATCTCGCATAAAGTTTAACAATGCCCATTTTTGCGCTGTATTCAGGGGGATTCGAGATTGATTATTTGGGTAAAGGAATTGCATAAACCCGTATTGTTTTGTCATGGTTTCATGGGTTAAAAAAGGAACGACTACAGGATACATCCCTTCGATGGCTTCGGTTTTCACCTGTTCATCCCCAATCAGATTGATTAAATTGCAGAATTTCCAGATGGTTTCCTGTACCATTCGTAAATTGGATAATTCTACGCCCTGGATCTGCAGTTTCGGGGATTGCTGGGTTGGTTTCCCTTGTGGATTTGCTCGATAGGCTGCGATGGTTTCAGCTAAATCTACTTTATAAATAGAAAGGAGATCTTCCAAAATCTGTTTATCTGGCAAGGTTTGAAACATCCAGTAATGCATATTGACCATCAACCGTCGATGTTCTTCTGTGAAATCCTGAAGGCTGTACGGTTTATCGGGTAGTAGGAAATACAACCGATTGAAATAACTGGGATCCTTCGAGAAAAAAGCAATAAACAAATCAGCAGTACGGGTACCA
>CAYPZJ010000070.1:0-17430 GCA_964414635.1 uncultured Spirochaetia bacterium | reverse complement strand
GAGCACCTTAGATCGGACTTGCATTTTCCGGTAGAATCGCAGGATCCCTGTATATTCATAAAATAAATTACCTAAATGCTACTTCTATTATCATCAAGGCAGTTTACAAGATCGGCGGTTCTCGACTCGGGTTGAACGGAACAGGATGTAATCTTCCCTTCTTCTAATATACATTCCACTGTGGTTTGATAGGGAGCATGTAATTTAAACTGGACATCCCAATTCTTTTTCCATGCTGGGAAAAGATAGATCTTCTTCCCTACGGGTTGAAGTAACATATGCTGTAACGTAAACATTGCTGTGCACCCTTGATCCTGATCTGGAATCCAATCAAAATTAGGTCCCCAAAACCCCGGAAAGCGTGCATATACACTTGACGTTGCCAGCTTCTTGAGTACTGACTTCAGCGCATCATCCGCTAATCCGACAAGGGCGGCAACCATCCCATCTTGTGCCCACCCCAAATCATGGGTTTCGGATCGTGTCTTAAACGTATGCTGCGCCATATCCAGGTATGGTTTTCCTACGCCATAGTGTCGATAAGGGAAAATAGGGTATAATTCTGGGTTTTCAACATTATGAGGTGGTCCGCTCCACATATGTGCCGGCGTTAAAACCGATTGTCCATCCCGAACCTTTTGCGGAATGGTTGGAATGCTGGGTTGTATTCGTTTTAGTAGATCATGCAAAGTATGATTTAGTAGTAGAGGGTCCAGATGATTGAGCAATTCACATATAGCATGTAATCCCGCTACTTCGGGTGTTGGATTAATCGCTTCCCACCATTGTTCAATTACTTGGGCGGGATGAATATACAGCTTCCCATCGGAATCCCGTTGATAATGCTGATCATAAAACGTGAGAATTTCATAGGCAAGGGGGAGGGTATGAGTTTGTAAGAAGACAACATCCTGGGTGTAAAAATAGAGCATCAAACCAAAAAACACAGTCTCAATACCACCTGCATAGTAATAACGGATATATTGGTTTTCTATTTCATGAATGGGTTTCCCCGAACGATCCCATCCATAGTTTTCATTCAAGTAGGTTCCCCAAAAATACATGGTTTCCGGGAAATTAGCTCCTTCGTGATTAAAATATGTTTGAACGCGATACCGAGCTAATGGCAATGCTTCGGAATACATGGTTATAAAAGGGAAAACGTGATGATAATCACCTGAAGCCAACATCGTCCAGTAGGGTAACCGTGTATTCTGATGCCAATATCCTCCACCCCACCGGCGATAATCGCTATTAAATGCCTCCCCCGGAACTTCCCAATCTGCAGTAAACAGCGATCCATTGAATTTTATAGGATAGGGACCACCTCCAGCACATGCATTGATAAAACGCTGAAGGGCATATCCTTGACTCACACGATTTCCCCAGGTATTTCCTGAAATATGAATACCACTCTGATCCCAAAATTGATTCCATACATCACACTGCTTTTTATATTGCGCATCCCATGATATGTTCCAAGCTCGTTGATGATAGACATCTAATTCCGCTAGCCATGTGTCTACCTGCTCTGTTTGAGCTGTATACGTAGAACAAGCTAGCGTCCATTGTTTCAATGCGCCTACAGATCGGAGACAATCAGCTTGGATTCGACGAAAGTGATCACCAGAAACACATGTACCAAACGTACGAAAAAGTAGTGGATCCTCGCCTTTTTCAATAAACCCATCAAGTCCCTGATGCGATAGATTATCCTGCCAACAGGATGATTCATTGCGGTGATATAATATTATGTTGTTCTTATCGGATTCAGCGTAGGTATCGGGATACATGAATACAGGATAGGGAGCATGGTTATGAAGGTAATGTTGTTCTGGTGGGGTAAGTTGTCGCTTTTTGTTCCGCCAACATTGCAGCAATAATTCGACCTGAACAAATGCAGAGCTTGTTCCCTGAATTCTCAATGTGTCATATTCAGGATCAATCCAAATTCGAAGTGTGATGTGAGTTTGTGATTGGGTATGAGCATCAATCTCAATAGTAGCTGTGGAAAGATCCAATGTTTGTGAAAAATAAGCCAGATTACAGAGTGGATTGGTCTCATTATGGGTGATGCGAAGTTGGATAAGACTGAGTTTCAATAGATTCCCATATTCTGCCCATGCATCCCCTCGGCTTAAATACGCATTGCATAAACCGTTGCGATCAACCCATACATTTGCAGCAAGTCGACCATTACCTAAAGGCATGCTTCCCGAAGATCCTTCCGAAGGATCATGCCAGGTTACTTTTTGGGATAGATTGTATGTACGAATCGGATTCATCGGTCTTCCTTATTCATCTTAGTTTAGTCAAGCAATATATGCTTCTGATACGTATCGTATTAGGTTTTGGGGAAAAGTCTATATACGAATATATCCTAATTACAGGAAGATAATGAATTGCGTCTCATAAAAAAAGGGGAAGCCAAACTGACTGGTATTAATAACCCATCTTTTATTTAACACAGATTGATTAGTCTTGGACAATCTGAAAAAAAGGTATACTTCTTCACATTGGGACATTGGATTATATTTACTGTATCCATCTTTGTGTTGGGAGCGCCTATGTTGTTGTTTCAAAAACGACTACCTTGGATTTTCATTAGTATAATAATCGTGCTTAGTTTGACACAACCAAGCACTGGATTTGAAGAAAACCCTATAGAATTTCAACCTGGGATTCAGGAACCCATTTTATATCAACCGCTGATTTCTGGGGACCTTACAACCGGATGGTTACAAACCAATGAACAGTATATGACTGGAATTACTTTTCCAGATCTTGGAATTTCCAATCATCATTCGTTTGTTCAGGGATTTCGTATCCCTCTCCAAAAGGGGGAAGCCGTACTTATTCGAGCACAATCAACCCAATTTGATCCGATATTGCACTTATGGACAGAAACGGGCTATCAACGGATAAACGATAATACTTTACATAAAGACACGTCCGATGCAACGCTCAGTTTTTGGGCACGAAAAGAACCCCAACAAATATATATACATCTGTTAAGTACACAGCCAGCGGCAACGGGTGGGTATGCCCTAGAAGTGATCCCAGTAGATCCACAACAGATTCTATTTGTTCCACCATATTATCCTATTCATATTATTAGTGAAGCATCCTCCTTCGCAGATACCGCAATACTCGATCCTTCGGAAGGACAGCTGATGAATGGAAATCCATTTCATCGGTATCAAATTGAGTTGGAACGTGGATACCAAATCGATATGCTTTGGGAGGGAGATATCATCGAACCGGAACTGATTTTAGAAGCGCCCGATCGCACCCGCTATTTTTTTTCATCCGATCCCCAACCTGAAACGGCACGTATTAAACAAACATTTTGTACCGATCAACAGGGCAGCTGGAATATTTATTTGAGTGGATCCATCGCGGGAGTATCAGGAACCTTTACATTTAAGTTAGACTGGAACACGGTTATGAACACGACTGACATTCCACCGATTCCTCAAAGCATTCGGTATGGAAGGTTGACAACCGACGATCCTACATCGGAATATTATTATGTTGATCGTACGCGGATTCATTTGGCTCAAGGAATTGAAGCTCAGATAATAGTCAAAGCAACGGCGTTTGATCCTTATATTGCTGTGTATTTTCCTGATCCATCCCCGCTTTATAATAATGACGGAGAAGAGGGGTCTACTGCAGCAGAAATAACATTTCAAGCCCCGCGCACGGGAAGCTATACAATATGGGCTACCACATTTGAACCGAATACCCTAGGAAGTTATACGCTGGAAATTCAAGGGGAAAATTCAATACAAGGTATCCTAACCGCAGATGATAACCAGCTTCAGGATGGTTCCTATTATCATATCCATTCCATCCGACGAAATAGAGGAGATACTTTATTGATCCGATTAACCTCTACGGAATTGGATCCGTATCTAGTGGTTATCCCGCCCGAATTTTCTCCGTTATTTAATGATGATCGTACATTAGGGGATCGTTTTGCTGAAGTAAGCTGGATCGCTCCGAAATCTGGAAGGTACGAGCTTGTCATTACATCGTATGAACCGTATGGAACAGGACAATATGCGCTAGCATATCCTGCGTATGAAAGTTACGCGGGTGTATTAGAACCTGCGGATCCTACCTATGAAGATGGAAGCTACTACGATGAAATTCAGTTTTCTTGCGAATCCGGGGAGGAAGTTGAATTGTTGGTACATGCTGATTTTGATGCGTATCTTTTTGTCTACCTCCCAAATGGAGAACGTCTTTTTAATGATGATTACCAGGATGGATCTACGGATGCACGCCTACAATTTGAAACTACCGATCCCGGAACCTATCGTGTACATATCAATTCCCATTTACCTGCAGAAACCGGATCATACATTCTACGAAAAAAAAGCAGTATACCAGGAATCTATTCAGAACAAGTATCTGATATCTATAATAAACGTGGAATGGTAACTGAGAAATTGAGTAAAACGGACACCTGGCTTGCCGATGGCTCTCTTTCGGATATATACCGTTTCCAAGTTGAAAAAGGGGAACGCCTGGATGCAACGCTTTTATCAGAAGAATTTGATGGGTATTTGATTGGAATCGATCCATCAGGAACCATAATTGAAATCGATGATGGATCAAATACAATGAATCCCTTTTTAGAGGATTATTTGATACAAGAAACAGGAACGTTTTGTATGTATGTTACCAGTTATTTCCCCGAGCAGGATGGTGTGTATACATTTCGATGGGAAGTCCTTACCGCAGTTTCAGACAGTGGCTTCTAAAAAAATATATAAAATAGGAAAGGTGTGCGTAATTGCTATAATCGATTAAAAGCTGTTATTAGGAAGCGAATCCGCGATGATGCGCTGTAGCTTTGTATATAATCGGGTAAAGGGATGCTAACCATGAATAGAAGAATAATTTGACGATTGAAAAAATTGAAGTATACTATTATTAGCATTTTATTAAGGATGCCACCTTAATGTATTGGCACCAACCAAACTGGAGAATCCTAATGAAAGTAGCTATCTATTCCCTCGTATTAACACTCATTATTGGACTATTCGGAATGATGCCCACCCAGGTCTTGGGGCAGGTCAACACCGATGAAACCATCAAGGTTCAGATAGAGAAGAACCCAGAAGATGCAAACCGTCCAAGCTTTCACTGGGATGAGATTCCCAATGCAAAGACTTATCAGTTATACCTCCAAGGGGAGTTATTCTATTCAGGGGAAGTCAATCATTTCCCTCCTAGTCCAGAATACCGCTATGAACCGATCGCGTTTGGATATTACCAAACCTATTTAGTGATCCTACTCGAAGATGGCTCTTATGTTCGAGGAGCGACCGTTGAATTTGTAATTGGTATGGAACCCCCAGAGATTATCACCCCCGAAGATACTTATCAAACCTACTCCAACCAAGTTACGATTACGTGGACAGGAGATCCCGAAGCACTGGGTTATCGTATATTTATTAATCGGGATCAAGTATATGATGGACCGGATACTACGTTTACATGGAGCCCCGAAGTAAGCGAAGACCTATTTGGACAGTATCAAATCCGAATACAAGCCTATAACCGGGTGCAATCGGTAACCAATCAGGATCGGGTTCGTTTCGCGATTCTCAAGCTTTCCACCCCAGGGAATTTAAAGCCCATGGACGGATGGCAAGGGGTTATTCGTACAGGAGATGATATACCTATTTTGGAATGGGATCCCGTTCCGGTTGGTGAGCAAGATAAAGTAACCTACGAGGTATTTATTATTAATACCGAAGCAGGGGAAACCGAAGAAGGGGCTAAACCTTATACGATAACCGAAGCTTCTTCCTTTCATCCGGAATCACTAGAAATAGGGTCTTATAAATGGTGGGTTCAAGCAAAAATTGATGCCCAACGTTCGGACTCCTCGGCTAAACGTGAGCTTAAATTGTTGCCTCCATTTGGGCTATACATTGGGGTAAAAGGTGCTGGAAATGCCAATTTTGCTACCAATCCCTCGTATGCGGGTAAGCCTGGATTTGGTGTCGGTGCGTATGTGGAAAAACGGATCGTTCGGAAACCGAAATTCCATATGTTAGTGGGGTTGGATGTATTAGCCGATGTGCGAAGATTATACATCGAACCGGATCTATTCCAGACGATCTTTGAGGATGCACAATTTGGAGTAGCTGAAGTTCCTTTTATTTATGATACACGGGCACTTTCAATTCCAATTCTAGTAAAGTTTCATTTCCTGGCAACACGTTATTTTGCCGTATATCCATTTTTGGGACCCCAGCTTGGATTTAATCTTTATAAACGGTTTACTTCCGTGGATGAACATCCTGTTACCCATCAGGTCGAAAGTCAAGATGTGGAAAGCGATCAATTTGCTTCATTTTTATTTGATGTCGCGTTGGGATTGGGATTTAGCATCACCTTTAAAGACAGTACATTTATTGCCCAGCGGAAACTGCAGCTGTTTTTTGAATTCAAATACATCATTGGAATCGTAGCCACCTACAACAACAAAAACTCGGAATCGGTTTCCAATGTGGGAACCAATCCATCCTTCCTTGGTGATCCTTCACGTACCCATCAGGTATCTGGATGGATAGGATTAAAAATTATTGACTTCTAAACAAACCTTCCCTATTCCTGTAATGGCCTTTCTCTTTTCACTTCGTTACTGTAGCAAAACCATTCATTTGGGATTGCTATTATGTCTATGTAGTATTGTTTGTCATTGTCTATCCCAAAGTGATGCAACCTATAATGTAGGGTGTATCTATATGATGCAGGGTGCCTATGATCAAGCGATTCAACAATTTGAACAAGCTGTTAAACTCGATGGTACGTTGGCAGAATCCTACCAAAATTTATGTGTACTTTTTTATGTACAACATTCCTATGAAGCAGCTGCGGACGCTGGAATGAAGGCGTTACGATTATATGAAGACGGTCTCCAACATGACACCTTTGAGAAAGCAGATAGAAAGAAAAAAATCGCACATATAGCAAGCGTATTGAACAAAGTTTATCAACAGTTGATTCAAAAGACAATCGATAACGGAAATCGAGTGGAAGAAACGCGTTACCGAGAAGAATTAGAACGATTGGAACTTCACATCCCCTAGAGGAATCAATGTTTTGTCCAAACTGTGGAAAAGAAAATCCTTATGATGCAAATTTCTGTTTGGAATGTGGAACCAACATAGCTGCTTATCACTCAGATACAAAGCCAACACGCTATCAAAAACAACACGACCGTACGGTCTCTTTCGAGAAATTAAAACAGCAGTATCAGACACAATCGTCTCGAAAACCATTTTCTCTTTTTCTTATCATTTTAGGTGCTAGCTTAATTCCTTTTATTATCCTCTCTGCTTTTTTTTGGAAAGCAGCGACGCCGGTATTGTGGGCGATAGCGATGCTTGTTCTTGTCATTCTATATCCCACAGGAAAACGGACTCGATTGGTTTTTGTATTTGGTTTTCTTCTATTTCTTGGTCTTTTGGCTTGTGTTACAGATTTTGGTGGGAATCCCTGGATCAATGGTGCAATGGAACGATTAGCATGTAACAAAGGTGATCACCTTTATATTGAAGAATACACAACCAGCTATCGTCCGGGGGAAACATACTATGAATTCTTCCGGATCTGTCAGGATGCCGAAGGAAATCGACATTATGTACCCACAGAAGAGGTTCTACTCTACAATGGGATGATCTATGAATTGTTGGCTTGTTTTTTCTTTTTAGTCTATCTTGTCAAATATGCTATTCGTAGAAAACCGAACACCCACTTCGATAGTGGCATGCCCCCCTCGCCATACGATTAACCCCCTGTTGGTTACTCACATCTTCTTCATATATTTCAACATTTCGTCTATGCTTGTTGTCTTCAGGGTGTTCGATTTCGTTATGAGAAGGTACGACGAATAGGTTTGAATATTGTCAAAGGGATTCGGTTTCACTATATTTCTATCAATGAACTGGCTATATCATGGGATTACGTTCTTATTCAAGCCTCCCAAGCAATTAGCAGAAGAATTTATTCGTATTTATCGTGTGATTGCACTCAGCACGGTAATGGCGGTGCTACTACATGGATTATATATACCGATATATGCTTCATTGGGTGTATATATCCTGGCATATTATAATATTTTTAGCGTTATTTGTTATGTTGTAGCGTTTCTAACGAATCAACATGGTTTTTTACGAGTTGCCATCCTTTTAATGGGTGTGGAGGTAACGGCATATTCTTGCCTCGGCTCCTTTGTCCTTGGTTGGGGTGGTGGGATTCACTACTTTATGTTGATAATTCCTGTGTTGGTAGCGATTTATCCAACCAATCGACACGCTTTTAAGATAACTACTATTTTTGTTTATTTTATTTTCTATGGAATTCTGTATCATGTTACCTTTAATCATCCACCGATTATTGTTCTAACCGCCGAACAGATAGCTCCCTTGTTTTATATCAATTCGTTTGTCTATATCATGTTAATTGCTGGAGGGGTGTATTATTATTCGTTTGAAGTGAAACGAGCGGAAGATTCGTTGCAATCCAAAACAGACGAACTAGAAACGGCAAACACAACATTGCATTCCACACTAAAAGAACTCAAGCGAGCTCAATCCCAGATTGTAATTCAAGAAAAGGTGGCATCGTTGGGAGAACTCACTGCGGGAATTGCCCATGAGATGAAGAACCCACTAAATTTTATTAGCAATTTCACAGAACTTTCCAAGGAGCTCATAGATGAATGGATTGATTTAGCCAATCGTTCCTATTCGAGTGATCCGGCTTCCAAGGTATCCGAAACTACTCAGGAAGAAATGCAGGAAATAGCGCATACCATCCAAGGTAATCTTGATAAAGTCTTATACCACAGCAAGCATATTGATTCAATCGTACAGGCGATGCAGGAATTATCTCGTGGAACGTCAACCCATCGGGAATCCGTACAAATTAATGATGTGTTTTACCAATATACCGAAATTGCTTTTCGGAGTTATCAACTAAATCCTGATTCCACCCCCATAACAATTGAATATTACCTGGCTTCTGATCTACCGATGATAAAGGTAAACGTCGCTAACATCGGACGTGTTTTCATCAACCTAATAAATAATGCAATGTTTGCTTTACAATCGTACCAGTCTACAGATACGAGGTATCAACCATGTATAACATTACATTCAAAACAAGTAGATAAGGTAGTGGAACTCCGTATACGGGACAATGGGCCTGGAATTCCTGCATCCATTCAGGATAAAGTGTTCGATCCCTTTTTTACAAATAAACCTCCAGGAACAGGTCATACTGGATTGGGATTAAGCATTAGCCATGAAATTGTGGTTCAGGAACACCGGGGAATCCTCCGGTTTGAGACAAAGCCAGACGAATATACCGAATTTATCATCTCCCTCCCGCTGGAAAACGAAACCGGTCATACGAATTGACAATTAGATGATGCGTATTATATTAACAAGAGCGTAAGAAATTTTTTCTCAGGGGGTATATACGAATATATGACGCAAACCAACGCGCAGCCAGTCATGATATTGGAGAAATCCGAATCCATCCGGCTTGCGAAAGTAATTGCTCAAGTACTAGATGAAAAAAAAGCAGAAGATATCGTAATTATCGATGTGGATCAATTAGCAGGATACACGGATTGTTTTGTGATCGCAAGCGGGATATCCTACATTCAATTAAAATCCCTTGCCAATTATATAGAACAAGCCATGCTCGAACAAGGATACAAACCACTTAATCCAAAGAACAACATCGAAGAGAATCCTTGGTTACTGTTGGATTTTGGATTTTTGGTTGTGCATTTATTTCATCATAGTAAACGTGCCTATTATAATCTAGAAAAGATATGGGATGAAGGTGAACGTATTCCATTTACCAATAGTGACGAATAACAGAAAGGATTAGGATGGAGATACCTGAATCGCACGCATACTCCACGAGTCGAGGAATTGATAAACAAGCCAGGAAAAGTATGAAGCCACGAATTTTGATTGCCGATGACGATGCCCCCATTCGAAATGTCCTTCAGGAAATCCTTCGAGATGATTATGACATTGAGATGGCGGAGGATGGAGAAGTTGTTCTCCAAAAAATCGAACAGTCTTACTTTGATTTATTGCTCCTTGATTTACGCATGCCCCGTAAGAGCGGAATGCAGGTAATTCAACATATGAAGGAACGGGGTTTAAAAACAAAGATCATTGTTATTACAGCGGATCGCGATACGGATACGGCGTACGAATCTGTGGAGATGGGGTTATTTGATTATGTTACTAAACCTTTTGATACTCATAAATTACGCATTTTAATTAAAAACGCTACCGAACATGGCACTTTGGAACAGCAGTTGGAACAACTGCGCAGCGAAGTATCACAAAAATACAATTTTAACAACATTATTGGTAACTCAAAGAAGATGCAGCAGGTTTTTAATGTGATGAATCAGGTGATCTCTACGGATGTCACCGTATTAATCACAGGTGAAAGTGGGTCTGGAAAAGAAATGATTGCAAAAAGCATTCATTATAATTCCAAGAGACGGTCTAATCCTTTTATTGAAGTAGATTGCGCTGCCATTCCTGAAAACCTTATGGAAAATGAATTATTCGGGCATGAGAAAGGGTCGTTTACTGGTGCGGTAGCTCGAGCCGAAGGAAAATTTGAGCTCGCAGATAAAGGAACGTTGTTTTTAGATGAAATTGGTGATCTACCTTTAGATTTACAGGCAAAATTGCTTCGTGTGCTCCAGGAACGTGAATTTACTCGTATTGGGGGAAAAGAAAAATTGAGTGTGGATGTTCGTATCATTGCGGCAACCAATGCAAATCTAAAAGATATGGTTGAAAAGGGAACGTTCCGATCGGATTTATATTATCGAATTAATGTGATTCCTATCATGCTCCCTGCTTTGCGGGATCGTCCCGAAGATATTCCACTACTATGCCGACACTTCCAGGATAAATACAACGAAGAATTAGAAAAACGAGTGACTATCCCTCCTGAGATTCTTGTTCGTCTTCAGGAATATCACTGGCCCGGTAATGTACGTGAATTGGAAAACGTGATCCAACGATTAGTTGTGTTATCGGTTGATGGCGAAGTGCTTCCTTCCTACCTTCCTCCTGAGATCCTTGCATATAATAATGAAGATCAGCATTTACCACTGGGGTTATCCCTGGATGAACTAGAGAAACGATACATTCTCCAAACCTTGGGACTGAATGATTGGAATATCTCAAAATCATCTACATCTTTGGGTATTTCTCGGAAAACTCTTCATAATAAATTAGGTCAATACGGTATTGACACAAAAAAAGAGAAACAGCGCGTGCGGTCATAATCTATCTTCCAAAGGAGTCGTGAGATGGATCCCATTCAAACCAAACGGACATTATTAGAACAGAAGTATGGAGAGCAGAAAATTAACGAGGTGTTAAATCGAATACAATCGTTGCGGGTTGATGTTCCCAGTTGGGGATTTGGAAGAGGGGGAACCCGATTTGGGACCTATCGTACAGGTAACGAGGCAACGAATGCTAAAGAACGGATTCACGCTGCACGGGAAGCTTATACTCGTGCTAAGATGAACGGATCGGTGGCTTTTCATTTCCCATGGGATGGGGATTCCTTATCCGATTGTGAGGCCATTAAGGCTGCTTTGGAAGTCGAAGGATTAACTGCTGGTGCGGTAAATACGAATATGTTTGATCCACGCCCTCAATTAGGTTTAGATGCGCGGGTACGGTTTGGAAGCTTTACCAACCCTGATCGAACAATACAAGAGTTAATGGTTGAGCATAATCTACAAGCGCTGGAATATATGCGTATTTTAAGAACAAATGCATTAAGCCTATGGTTTCCTGATGGTACCAACTCTCCAGGACAATTATCGTTTTATGATCAAGCGGATTGGATGGAACAGAATCTAAAGAAAATTTATGATGCTTTAAATCCGAATGAAACCATGTATATTGAATACAAGCTATTTGAGCCTGGATTTTACAGTACTGCCATTGCAGATTGGGGACGGGCACTATCGATCTGTAAACGACTAGGAAAACAAGCTCAAATTTTAGTAGATTTAGGTCATCACGCGTTAGGAACCAATATAGAACAAATTGTTGCCCTATTAATCCGAGAAGGAAAGCTGGGAGGTTTCCATTTTAACGACAAGAAATATGCCGACGATGATCTTGCTACTGCTTCCCTCGATCCCTTTCAATTGTTTCGGGTTTTTGTGGTAATGCTGGAAGGGGAAAAAAGAGGACTGGTCAAGGTGGATTCCGTAAATTTTCTATTGGATCAAAGCCATAATATCAAACATCCGACGGATGAAGTGGTAGAATCGTTGGAAAATATTCGGCTACTTTACGCAAAAGCCTTGCTGGTTGATTATGATGCATTGCAGGATGCACGTTTGAATTGTGATCCAACCCGTGGTGATTCAATACTTAAAAAAGCATTTTGGGAGGATGTTACATCCCTACTACCTAATTGAGCTGTTTTTATTTAAAGGGATGGGGCTCGTCCTTTTTTCCGAGTTTAAAACGGTATGGTGATGATATACTTTGTTCTGTACCTAGTGGTACCTATTGATAACAAAAGAAAGCATGCCATCGGCTCCGATAAACTTGGCGATTTCTTACAAAAACGGGAACCGGGTGGTATCATTTATTGAATCTGTTGAATAAGGAAATTTCGTGAATACTTGGCGTGGTCTATTTCTACTATTACTTCTGGTTGGTGTTGGTTGCACAGGATGTTATCATGGATTTTCCATCTATGCACCCGAGACACCTCCAAAACCCATCAATCCATCTCAGCATTCCATTACCTGTAATTCTGATATCACATTTGAATGGTTTCCCAACGAAGCCCCCACACCCTATATTTTTCAATTGAGTGATCGATCTAGTTTTGCTTCGTACTATGTTTATGATCCTCAGGTTTTGGAGCCGGAATATGCGATGACATTACCATCTGATACGTATTATTGGAGGGTAGCGAGTCAAAATGAAGACGGTTTACCTATTGTGAGTCCTACCTATACGTTCATGATATTGGAAACTCCGGTGATCCAAGCGATAGCCGAAGTACCGAACACCTGTACAAAACAGATTGAATTTACTTTTCAAAGCAATATTGATGTAGGATATTTTAAGATCGAGCTTTCCGCCTCATCTAATTTTCAGACGGATTTAGTCAAACAATATGATGGGTCTGATACGGATATGGATATCCGAAGCCCGTTTCGTACTCCGGATACATTTGATTATGGAAGCTATTTTTGGAGGGTGTTAGGTGTTGCATCGGGTTGTGAAGGGATCTTTAGTTCACCAACTCCGATAGTATTTTCAGAACCCCAGCTGGATCACTTTGAGTTTACCATGCCCACAAGCATGACAGAACACGAACCCATTTCAGTCACCATTACTGCGTATGATAGCGATCAGAATGTATTTACATGTTATGATGGGACACCCGAGCTTACTCTAAATCCTATTTGGGGGAATCTGTATACGGATTCTGATACACGGTACACTGATATAGGCAAAGTAGTAACTCCTGCCCAGACGACCCTAACCTTATCAGACTTTGAAAATGGAAGTCAAACCCTCACCCTCATGCTTAACCGTGCCACCCTCACCGGAGAACCCCAACCTCGTCTTCAGGTAACAGACGGGGATATTACGAGTCAATCAGATTCCCTGACTGTTCTTCCATTGGAATTTCTTGGTTCAGGCGGTACTGCATTAATAGAACCGACGACGGGTACCTGGGATGAAGATGGAGTGCAGGATCCTACCGTGTTTTTTTTAGGTGATATCTATGAAATCTTTTATTCCGGATATGGTGCGGGAGTATATCAAATTGGGCGAGCACGTAGCTCCACCGGTTTGGGATTTAGCAAGGACCCAAGTCCCATTCTAACAGCGGAGGCAGGTAATACCCATGCATCCCAACCTGCGTTTTTGTTCTATCAAGGCATCTATCATATTTGGTACACTGAAACAGGAGCATCCTCCGCTATTTGGCATGCATCGAGCACCGATGGTTCCGGTTGGTCAAAAAATCCAGCCGCCAATGGGGTGCTTGTTCCGGGAATAACATATGGAACAGCAGGAGTCAATTTCCCAGAAGCACCCGCTTTGGTCCATGATTCGGAAGGTTTTCTATTGTGGTTTGTGGATGATTATCAACTGGGTGTGGCAGAAAGTACCGACGGGATATCTTTTTCCAATATAACTTATCCAATTCCAGGAATGGGGGATGGGACATCCTTTGCAAGCCCTGAATTTGTAAAAGATGGGAATGTGTACAAATGTTGGTATGTAAACAGCAATGGATTAAATTACGCAACTTCATTAGATCCAGGTAGTGGATGGAAGCAAGCAGATCAAAACCCCATTCAAACCCAGCAGTTTGCTCCAGAAATTCAGCTGCGGGCTGGAACATGGTATTTATGGTATCATGGTCCAGATAGCGCAATTTATCTTACAACCCCATGATATCAATTGGATGAGATAATACCAAAAACGAAAAAAAGAACTTGGATGTCACTCTGTAAACGACTATACTTATAAGAATGAATGGTACGCTACGCGTCGTTGCAATCAAACAAACCTCACTCGCTTTATCCTATCGGACTCGTGTTCGGATACTGTTTTACATTGTGTGGTTTATATTGTTGTTAGGATTGCCAGGCTTATCCGTTTCTTGTACCGATCCTGACCCCTTTGTTCCGGTTACAGAAAGCCCGCAATTTAAAGGGAGTCCCCATCAAACCCTTTGTAAACCATATGAAACTCATGTGTTATCCTGGAATACTGTTGCCAATAGCCATACGTACGCGATAGAAATAAATGGAACGGTGGTACTTCGTGTCCCTCATGAATCCTCCAAGTTGATGACACAAGAAGTAGTTTTACCTCCATTAGAAAATAGCGAAACCTATACATGTGTAATCTATGCAGAAAGTGGATTCAATCGGGTTGCAGGTTCTTCCGTAGTATTACATTATCCACCTGTAATCAAGGGGTTACGTTTACAGAATTTCTGTAAGCATGGTTTTCGAGCTCAATGGGGAATTCAAACCACCCATCCTTTTCTTTACCAACATTTTGAATATGAGGTATATGTTGGATCTGAAAACCCACCCACCAATCGAGTCGCTGTAGTGAGTCAGCTGGAGTATCGTTCACCCGATGAACTGTACACGGGACAATATATTCAAATTCGACCTGTACTCAATGATACCTGTGTGGGTGAATTGGGGGAAATTGTGGAAATAGCACCTCAAGAATTTCCTGTCCACTATGAATTAACGGATTCATTTAATCAAGCTGAATCGGGTCCTGGGGGTGAACCCTTTCCATTTTCTTTACCTTTGGGAGTACATACACAAGAAAACCGTATCTATGTGGTTGATTCAGGTATGAATGGGTTTTTGGTGCTGGATACCGACAAACACCTGTTATGGGAACGCTTGGGTATTAGTGGATTCACAGGTGGTACGGTGTGTATCCCCCAGTGTGTTAATTTAGGCCCGCTTGGTATCGATGTAGATATGGATGGGAATAGTTATGTGGTGGATGTAGGGGATCGGATGATTCGAAAATACAATTCAACAGGTCAGCTGATTATGAGCTGGGGTGGAAAAGGTGAACAACCGGGTCAATTTCTTTATCCAGCTCGATTGGTAGTACATTCCGCCCTTAACCGGGTGTATGTAACGGATTCGGATCGGAGTCGCATTCAATACTTCTCACTAGATGGGAACTATTTAGGATATTGGGATAATCAACGTGATTCTGAGGCACCGTATGGCGGCTTTGATCTTGCTTTAGCTCCCGAATCACAAACACTTTTTTGTACAGATACCACCTACCATCGTGTTCATGCTTACGACTTGGATGGGAATCCAAAATATCTTATAGCCAATTCTCCAAAAGACGAATTTCCATTGGAGCATCCTGGCAGTCTAGCGGTGGATCCATGTGAACGGGTTATCTTTATTGGGGATCCGGTGGATCAGAGTATCCAGATTCGGCAGTTGGATGGTACGTTCTTATATATTTTTCCAGTCCTGCCCACCGTAGAAGATCAAGAAAGTTTTGTATTAGGGATGGATTTATCATTGGATCAGGACTTATGTTTATACATAGCCGATGCCTATGGATTAACCATAAAAAAATATTGCCCTATATGGGAATAGGAATAAAAATCACGTATGGAACCTACCTTTCTTTGTAATTTAACCTATGATGAACTGACCTCACGATTTAAACAAGCAAATTTTCCAGCATTTCGAGTGAAACAGGTTTTTCATCAGTTGTATGAACGTTGGACACCCCGGTTAGAAAACGCGTCCAATTTGCCGAACACGCTGATACAATGGATTGATAAGGAAATGCCATTTTCTCCTCCCCGTGTGCAAAAAACACAGATGGAAACCGATGGTGAAACAAAAAAATTACTGCTCCGTTTTCCAGACGGAAATACGACCGAGACGGTTATGATTTATAGTGATTCCCGTCTAACACAATGTATTTCCTCCCAGATCGGGTGTCCTTTGAAATGCACGTTTTGTGCTACTGGGAGCCATGGATTTAAACGGAATTTGGAACCTCATGAGATTGTCGGTCAAATTCAATCGGTGATTTGGGAGGATCGGCTTCCTGATAATTTTGTCTTTATGGGAATGGGAGAACCTTTTTTAAATAGGGATGCCGTATTTAAATCCCTTGCAATCCTTCATGATGAACGAGGTGCAGGTATTGGCTATCGGCGTTTTACCCTCTCTACAGCAGGAATTGTGGAAGGTATTCAACGGTTGATTCAGGAAGATGTAGGAATTCGATTAGCAATTTCCCTTAACTCTCCATTTGAAGACCAACGTGCCGAGCTTATGCCGGTAACTAAATCCAATCCCCTTCCATCCTTGATGAAAGTGCTAAAAACATATCAAAATCGCACGAATCATCGTCTCACTTTTGAGTATGTGTTACTGAACGATGTAAATATGAGTACAGAGCATATTCAAGGGATCCAGCAGCTATTAAAGGGATTATCGTGTTATATAAATATTATTCCGTTTAATTCGTTTCCAGGTAGCAGATACCAGCGTCCTGAGGAAGAAAATGTTGCAAAATTTTGCGAGGGGTTGGAAGCTGCTGGAATTGATGTGGTTCGACGTTATCGGAAAGGGAACCATATTGCTGCAGCATGTGGACAGCTGGCTTCTTTTTAAAATACGTTTTATAGGAAAAAATTTACTAAGGCTAACACGTCTTTATGAGAAAAAAATAACGAGAAGCAATCTTTATTTCAATGCAGAAATTGCTTCACTATGTTCGCAATTGACTATGTTATTTGTGAAGCAAGGTGCTGACTTCGTTTAAATGT
>CAYPZJ010000069.1:0-17490 GCA_964414635.1 uncultured Spirochaetia bacterium | reverse complement strand
TGGAATGGAATTTCACAAATTCATCTGGTAAGGTTCTTCCAATACTCTATTACTACCCATGGTATCGTCGAGATTCATAACAATGATTCCTTTCTACATTATTTATATATGGGTTATGCCTTTGTTTGTGCAGTGCTAATTGGTATACAATTCTTTTCCTTACTGTTGTCTGGTAAAACCAATCGAGAACGTTACCAAGCCCGTGCAATTTTAATCCCATGGATCATCATGGCACTTGTTGGTTATCTGAGTAATTTGATTTTACCATTACTAGGTTTCTTTGACCTTCCTTCCCTTGCAGTTGTCTTTACTCCCTTTGCTACCGTTGGAATTCTCTATGCCATGGTTAAATATCAATTTATGCAGGTCTCTCCGGAAATTGCAGCGGATGAAATTCTTTCCAGAACCTTGGATCTAATCCTTTTAACAGATCTTCAGTTTCATATGATTAAAGCAAACAAACGTGTGGAAGTGATTTTAGGATTTGATGAATTCGAACTAATCGATCAACCCATCCATTCCTTGATTTATGAACAGGATACGTTTGACGATACGATTACAGAAGTAAAACAAACCAGACAATCCCAAACTGTGCAGCTTACCTACCGTACCAAACAAAACCAACCGATTCCCATCAAATTGGTGATCTCGCCTATGTTGGATCGTTGGAACGATCCAATTGGATATTGTTTTGTAGGCTATGATTTACGTTCTATGAATGAATTGGAACAGGAAATCCAACATCGTCAAGAATTATCAGAAAAGCTGCATCAAACAAATCATCAGCTACAGTTTGCTTTAAATGCGGCTCAAGAAGCCAATCAGGTGAAAAATCGTTTTCTTGCCAATGTTAGCCATGAACTCCGAACACCTCTGAATAGCATTCTGGTATCAAATTCCATGCTGCAATCCGGTGCATCTACAAATAAAATAAATGAATATACCGATATGATCCATAGATCAACCAACACACTTCAACAATTAGTAGATCATCTGTTGGATCTTGCACAAATGGATGCAGGGGATTCGAATCTAGAGACCACCCGATTCCATGTGGATTCCCTATTCAAAGAAGTAACCGAAGCAATACAAAATCGGATCACTTCGGATAATGCTGCAAACCTGAATATCAGGTATACGCTGGATTCGTCAGTTCCCACGTATCTCATTGGAGATGCCCTACGATTACGTCAGATATTGAATCATCTTTTAGATAACGCATACAAGTTTACCACCCATGGCTCCATCCACACCTTCGTTCAGCTACATCGTACGGATGGTGATAAGGTGATCCTTCGCATTCAGGTGGAAGATACCGGTATTGGTATTGATCCGAAACAATCGGCATTGATTTTTGAAGGATTTCATCAGGTGGAATCCCAGTCAACCCGTACGTATGCAGGCGCTGGTCTAGGTCTAACGTTGACAAAGCGATTAGTAGAACAAATGAACGGTAGTATCTGGGTGAAAAGTGAATTGGGAAAGGGGTGCACTTTTTATTTTACGGTCTCATTGCAAAAGACGCATGAGCATGCATTGGGTGCTTCCACCTCTAAGGATTGTACCTCTTTAGAAACAACAGGGGAAAGTGAAAAACCGATACGAATTCTGATTGTTGATGACTATGAAGACAATCAGCTGCTGTTTCAAGATGTGTTGGAATTCGAGAATTTTCAATGCGATGTGGCGAATAATGGGAAAGAAGCGATTGAAGCCTGGGAACGGGGTAGCTTCGATTTGATCCTAATGGATATTCAGATGCCCGTCATGGATGGCTATGATGCAACCCGGTATATCCGCTCCCATGAGCCGGATGGAACACATATTCCTATTATTGCAGTAACAGCAGGAGCGCTCAAAGGAGATGAAGCAAAAAGTCTAGAAGTGTGGATGGATTCGTATATAACGAAACCGGTTTCTCCTGTAACGTTGATTCAAGCCGTGTATCAAGCGTTAGGAATAGGGGACAATGGTGTATAATCAATGTAATCAGGTAAAGCATACTATTTAGTTGACAGATTGTTCTCTGATTACTATACTTCCTCTATAACAGAGAGATGAATCTACTGTTTCTTTTTTTTTCGCTTTATTTTATTTGAGTTATATTATATATAGAGGGCAATTGCGAGTGCCGATACTTGTATCATCAAATGAGGATCCTTTATGAGACAACTAAAATGTATACTATGCTACACCGGATGGATAACTAGTTTACAGTTATTTTTTCTTTTTATTCTGATCCTAGGTTTTTCTTTTTCTATTATCAGCTGCAACGAGGATTTTACGTTTGAACAGATGCCCATGGATAATTGGTATCAAATCAGCCCACCGGATCAATCCATTGAAGGACTTCCTGCAATCACCTTTCAATGGGAGCGAATTGGGGGAGCAGATGATTTTCGTGTCTTAATTTATAATTTGTGTAGTACAGAAGAAGGAGCAGCGGAAGAAACCGCCTGTATTAATTCCAACAGTGAACCCACCTATTTTTTTCGTACAAGCGAAGCCGTGCAAGTTGAGAATGAAGCATCGATTGAACTCGATTCCATTTGCTACTATGTAAGCTACGGTGAATATACCTTGCCGGATGGAACGACCAAAACGGGCGAGCTGTGCAATCTTTATGTTCCGGTACCTCAATTTATTCCCGAGAATCGCTACGGGTATCTTTGGTTTATCGAAGGCTCCAATGAATTCCAATATACGTATGGGGATTTCTATGTTTTTTCATTAATCGACAAAACGCCCCCAACCGTTCTCACAATGAATGACTGCGTGAATTATTGTGAAGATACGGTGGAATTAAAATGGCAGAACATTGGGGGAGATACGATCTATAATGTTGAATTATTTACCACATCTGATTTTTCTGGGACTGCTTGCACCACGTTTGAAGTGAATGAAGATAAAACAACCGAGGATCTCACAACTTTAATAACGTTAGAATCGAATTTATGCTCGAATGGCGATTATTACACCTATTGGCGGGTACAAGGAAGTATAAAAATACCTCGTATGGATACCCGATTCGAAACTCCGTTCAATGAGACGGGATGCTATCGGCATTATGTATTACCGCTTCCAGAAATGGTAAGTCCCGCGCATGAGTTATCCAGCACCAATCCAAAACCAGAATTCAGTTGGAATTCGGTTCCTGAAGCTACCGGTTATGAAATCGTCGTATTTGATGAAGAATTGGATACAACCGTTCCTGGATATCCACACTCAATCGATTCTCCAGAAACAAACTCATTTACACCGGATACCGAATTGGAAGAAATTCCGGCTTCAGAGACCGAGCCGTATCCTACAAAATCCTATAAATGGCAAGTTCGTACATTGGGCGAATGCCCGGATGCGTTTGATTTAATCCTTCAGCCTTATTATAGATACATTCAACGAACATTGCATGTGCCTGAAGTCTTGGTTGAAGGTATAACAGAGCCTCTCGGTCCATGTACGGGTGACACGTGTTACCAGGATGAAGTAACCTTTCAATGGGACGAACCCCCAGCCGATAACCCATCGGATGATCTTTCCGATGTAACCTATGAGTATCGTATCGCCAATGATTTGGTTTCATTGGAGGCAGAAACCACTACGACAATTTCTGATACAACTTTTATTTACGATACATCTATTGATGCCAGCTATCCCCCAACGGAGTATTTTTTCCAAGTTCGTACGGTGGATAAATATACCGAATCTGCATGGTCGGATGCATGCCATGTATTTGGGCATATGACCCCTATAACCTTGACTTATCCAACGGACGGTGCGGTTGATATCCCAGATTCCGATTCGTTAACATGGAATGCTATGGATGGGGTGAGTTCTTATAATTTTTATGTTTTATTGGATGATTCCTTTACAATCCCTGCTACAACACCCATTCCAAATAAAATTGAAGTAGATAGTGCTACCTATTGTAGTGGGGGTACGTGTACGCTTCCGATGTCAGAATTTGATACGGTAGGATATGTAGATCGTGATGGGCGCACCTATTATTGGGCAGTTTCCTATGAAACTGCAGATGGGTTATGTGAGGCACCTGCAGGAAGTGTATGGGATTTTACAGTGGAAGATCCTTGTGGGGGTCCGGATGCACCTAATATTGATGTAAACCCAATAGGGTGCTATACTTCTACGAATGCATTTAACGTCTATACAGTGACAGGCATGACCTTTTATCAGCTTTATAAAAATGGAAGTAAATATGGTATTCCCCGTTCTTATTCAGATAGTTTATATTGTGGAGAAACATATTGTAATGTGTTGGAGGATGGTCTGGCAACGGATACATGGGAAGTGGTCGCCTGTACGGATTTTAGTTGCACGACACAAGGTTCTCCGACATGTCCTTTCGATCCATGCCCCTAATCTTTCAATGGCTACCTCTATCATACATTTTGATCTTCCCAGCATTATTCACGATTGAAACATCGATAGAGATCCAATGTCCATGTATTAACATATGCTTGTTTGTAGATAATTGAGCAATCACGATGGAATTCCTTTTCAGGGAATGTATTCATATTTGAGGTGATGAGCAAGTTGGAAATATTGTGATATTGCATAAATATACTAATACGTTCCCAATTTTCATATGGAAGGAAATAAATATCATAATCTATTACAAATTGCCCCAGCTCCCGTCCCAACTCGTAAGGAATTATTATTTTTTCCTGATGCGAAAGCAATTGCTGCCAGTTATGGTGCATCGCTGCTTTTTTTGAGTAGATATCGTATTCACGCTGACTTACATGTGACCAATGGATTGTACTAAATGTTGCTAATGCTACCAGTAGGAATAATAAAACAGTGTATGACATCCATTTGTGCTTTATTTGTACGAATATATATCCTATGGCTACAGCCAGTAAAATGCAAACAAAAAAATGATAGAGAAGGAGGTAGCGTGGAATAAACACAAACAATATGAAATTAAAGGATGGAAGGAAAAGCAATAGAAGCAACACTAATGTAGGCTTTCGTTTATGGATTAGGGCTAGTATGAGTGCCACGAGCTCCAGCATCGGTATATAAAAGGGACGATATAAATATAGGTGAGCCAACATCCGCGACAGGTTAGATTTTACAATAGAAATCTGTAAATCAATGTTAAATAGTAATGCCTCAATCAGTGAAAACTGTTTCTTCAACTCATGCATTTTAAATTGAGTACCCGACTCATCTAACCTGAGTAAATCAAAAAAAAGTTCAGATCGAGGATTCATGGATACTACGCCATACAAATACGTCATAAACGTCTTTCCAGAAAGCATCCATGTTGAATACTCTGTATATAAATATAGCATGTAGGGAAAATAAAAAAGCAAGAAAGTACCAGCCACATTTGCTAGTAGTATAATCCTGTATCGTTTTCCTATGATAAACAGGACAATGGTCACCACAACAAGATATAACAACGCTTCTGGTCTAACTAGGGCTGAAAGAATAATGGAAGTGTTTCCAAGGGAAGCAAATGCAATGACTTGCTGTGGCTTTCTATCTTTGTATTGGAATACCTCATACAATCGTACGAAGCCATACATGGCAAGCACGAATAACAATAAAAAAAGATATTCACTATTTGAATGTGAAAAGACGATATCAACTGTTAATGTTGGAATGATGATATATAACAAAACTGTGATACCTGCTATCACCCTACTATCAAACAGTCTTTGCAGTACACCATACAAAGGTAATAACACCAAACTTCCAACTAGGGCACACATTACAAAAAATCCCCATGTAGAAGATTGAAATATAAGTGCGAAAGGAGATGCGGCAAATATTAGAAGTGGAGGATAGTGTGTGAATCCAAGCATTTCATGGAAGGTTTCATTAAAAAGAAATGTATCGACTAATTTGATATAGTTTAATTCATCATCATTTAATACATAATGTGTAGAATATAAAAGAAGTTTGGTAAACACAGAAAATAGAATGCAACTAGATAAAAACAAATATAGTCTAATTGAAGAGTTATGTAATATGTTTTTCTTTAGTAAATCAACAATAATATTCATATACCTCCTTTTTTTCGCTATCTGTGCATGATTATCTGGCTTGGACCATATTGTCTATATGATATAGAGAAAGTAAGCACTACGCAGGTAACCCACATAGTGGTTCAAACCGTTTATAATATATTTGCAAATACACTGTATGACAAGCAGAGTGTGTTAATCATGATACTTAGGTATGTTTATGGGATTCCATAGGTATCGGCTATGAGAGTGACAGTACATGAAAAATTAATTATCTTAGAGTGATGACAAAGTGTAATGAGCAAGGTTTATCCAATTCTTTTATTTTCATATATAACGAGATCCTTTATAGGATATGCCCGGAAAGATACTAGCGCTCCTTTGTTATATAATTGATGAACACTATGAAGTCTATCGGTACATTGTTTGAACCATCATATTTATCCAATCAGTATCCCCCCCTGCATGGATTACGGGTACTTGCTATTATTTTGGTAGTCCAGACCCATCTCATTATTCTTCAGGAATTCCGAAATACCCAAGCTTTTCTTTGGTGGAGGATTTCAGATAACCTATGGTTTGGGATGGATTTATTTTTTATTATGAGTGGGTTTCTAATTGGATCAATCCTTTTACATACGCAAAAGAAATCTAACGGCTCCCACTCCTTTTTCATTCGGTTTTATTTCCGGCGTGCTCTTCGGACTTTTCCACTCTATTACGTAGTTCTTACATTTTTGACTGTGTTAGCAATCATTCAACAGCAACCTCACCCCAATTTACTCTATGAATACCTCTATTTGACCAACTATACGGAAATATTTCGTTGTATCATGTTCTGGGCTTGGTCGCTCTCAATTGAAGAGCATTTTTATCTGGTAGTGCCCCTTATCATCCTCATCCTGAAATTCATTCCCACACATACCCACCGGATTGGCTTACTTTGTATTCTTTGGAGTATGGGATTGGTAGTCCGACTTATAATTTGGTTTTCAGCTGGGCAATGGAATACTATGGATTTTAATTTACAAATCTATTTCCCGACCCATAGCCGTTTTGATATTCTATTTGCAGGGATTTTGTTAGCGTATCTAAACAAATACCACGCCGATTTTTTTCGTGCCCAACTTAAAAAACGCGTGGTTCGCATTATTTTTATGTTAATCCCCTTGGCAATAGGTTGTTACATTCTTATTCCAGATCAGATTATACATTTTTTCTTTTTTAATGAGAAAGTACCCTTGTCCATTGAAGAAATTTTCAAAGTCGGCACGTTGACCAGCATTGGTTATATATTTCTAATACTCTATGTTTTATACATTGATGGATGGCTTTCACGCATGCTTTCACACCGTATCTTTTTATTTCTTGCTACGCTTGGATATGGCGTGTATTTGATTCATATTCCAGTTATTATTTATGTTGTCAATCCGGTTTGTAATCTTTATTTTCAATTGATTCCAACCTACCCATTCATGCTAAAATTTTCTATCGCCCTTTTCTTTACGCTTCTCTTTTCATTTGTAGGAGCTTACATCTTACATTTGATCGTTGAAAAGCCTATGTTAATGCTACGGGATAAGTTGGATCCCGTGTTTTTTAAACGATAACCTGCATCCCTACGATCCAATCCTCTTATTATATTGATTGTATGAATCGTGTTCACTATCTTAATCTTGGTTTATGGCTCATTTCGATTGTATTTGCTATAACCATACTACTCGCATGTACCCATCGAACCCAACACCCTATCCAAACAATCGGACTGACAGGCAATCTTTATAAGACTGTTGCTCCCCCCCAGCTCATTATTTTCCCTGAAGATGCGACTATTTTAAATGCAGATCAGATCCTATCTCCTGAGGACTGGTGGAATCACGTCCAACCTGGAGATACACTTATTTTGAAGCGGAAAGGATTTAAACAACAAGCATGGAGGCTTACAACCGATTCATTACGAGGGACCCAAACCTTGCGTCTTCAACCCAATACATACCGTGTTACCTTCCTTCGATCGGAACCCGAACTCTACGTTACTTGGGATGACGAACCAATAGAGGAAGGTAATCATATTTCCCGCAATGTACCTGCTGGTTGGCATGTATTAGGCGCCATGCAGGAGGGATATCGTTCCAAACACGTGCGAATATGGGTGGCCGAAGATACAACCGTATCCATAAAAATGACCTTGCCTGAATCCTGGTTTATACACCTTCGTACCATTCCGTGTGGCTTGATGCCAAAACAGGTCACCTATACACCCGATGGAACGGAAGTGATTGTAGCACTGTTGGGGGAACAGGGGTTTGAACGGGTGGATGCAGAACGAATGGTTTCCAAGGAGAAAGTAATTGTCCCTGGGAAGCGTTCAGGATATGTTCAGGCAGTGTTTCGAGAAGGATATCCTGAAATGTGGATTACCCAGATGGAAACATCCATGGTATCGGTCTATCACTATCCTGGATTTGAATTGCTCCATCAGATACCGGCAAACGGGCGCTTTTGTAAAGTGATTGCATTTAATGAATCCCAACATCGGGCGCTCGTAACCAATTGGTATTCCAATAATCTTACCCTTTTAGATACACAGCAGTATTGTTTTATTAAACATATACCCATTGGGAAATGGCCCCGAGGAGTGGTTGTAGATAATGAAAATCGATATGCGTATATCGGTGGTTTTGGAAGCGGGATTTTGTATCAATTGGATTGCCAAACTTGGGAAATCAGCAATCAGTGGCATTTCGGTGGTGCCTTACGGGATCTGCGAATGAATCAGGCAGGTACGCTACTTTATATTTCAAACATGGGTGATAATCGAATTTATGAGTTTGATTTGACATCCTTCACCATAACTCGTTCGGTAACTGTGTATAACAATCCCAATACGTTACGCCTCTCTCCTGACGAGCAGTATCTACTTGTATCATGCCGAGGACCAAATAGCCCCCAAGGATATCTAGCTCGAAGTACTCAGCCTGGACGCATATATTTGATTGAACAGGCATCCTTTGAAATTTTAGATTATATTGTGGGGGGAAATCAACCCACCGCATTGGATATTGCACCCGATGGAAAGCGAATTTGCTTTTCAAATTTTCGGGATCATACGTTGGAGTTTTGGGAACTGATTCCCCCAATCACAGCCAATTGAGTTAAAATTGTGAACAAGCATAACCACCCCCAACAATCAAAAAATACCAATCCTATATTCTTTTTATGCCTTATGGGAATTCTTGTATGTAGTTTATCTGAATGCACGATTCAAACGAAGAATCATTTAAAATGGTTCTACCCTCCCCTATATCCATGGAAGAATTATCTTCCATTTTCCAAACTGTAGATGAATACAATGTGCATTCTATACTTGAACCGTTCTGCTTAATTCCGTCGAAACCGTGTGGAAGACATCTGCGAATAAGTATACGGCGCATTCAACTTCACGACACAATGGTGTGGATTGTTTTGGATCCATGGTGCGGAAGCCGTACGCATTATTATCACGATTCAATCCAGCGTTATCCAGTTGAATCACAGGATGCATGGCATCATACCCCCGTATATCATCTTATGGAACAAGCGTTTCACCCTCCATATCCGTTTCAAAATGATGGAATCACCCATCTGGATTCTGTATCCGGGTACATCCTAACTGCTGATTTATGTCCGACCCGGAAAGGCTTGGATCGCGATTTCATTCGATGGCTGATAAATTGGGGAACAGAACGGGAATATATGCCACCACTGACGCTTTTTCTATCTGGTTGGTGGATGGTACAACATCCGAATGAAGTAGATTGGTTAAAAGAACGAGTGGAACGAGCGGAGCTATTTATTACTTGGGGACAGCATTCGTATGCACACAATCGAAGAAGAGACCTTCCAACCCATAAGAATTTCTTACGGGTTTCCGGTACCGATTTGAGACGGGAGATAGTACGTACCGAAATTCAAATGTATCGAAACGGTTTAACACCCTCGTTATATTTTCGATTTCCCGGGTTGGTTTCAGATGAAACGTTGATGCATCAACTGCGGTCGTTTTGTCTTATTCCAATTGGTAGTAATGCGTGGTTGGCGAAAGGAGAAGTTCCTCAAACGGGTAGTATCATTTTAGTACATGGAAATAACGAAGAACCAGAAGGGATCAATCGGCTGAAATACTTTCTAACAAGGGATTCCGGTAATCCTGTTGTTCTTTCGGATATCCACAAGCTGTTGGATTTCGAAGGGGAAATTTCTTACATAAGTGATTCCAACCAGTAAATCAATGCTAAACCCACAGGAAAAATAAGTAGAAGGGAATCAAATACATCAAAGGTTCCACCATGTCCAGGGATATATCCGGAATCCTTAATATGGGCTGAGCGTTTAATAATAGACTCCATTAAATCCCCTAAAAATCCAATCAAAATAAATCCCATTGTACTTAAGATTACTAGCCACCAAGGCATTGTCCAAAACCATTGGGTAACCGATTCAGCAGGGGTCCAGGAAACCACCATACCCCACTCTTTGTACTGTTGATAAATCGCTTCGGATACAGGGAGCAAACCAAGAACCGCACCTAAAATGCCCCAAAAGAATCCGACTGTAAGTGCTACGCCTAATAACAATCCACCAATATATCCTTCAAAAGTTTTATTCGGACTAGCGGGTAAATGAAGCGGATGTTTTCCAAATAGCCGCCCCATATAGTAGCAAGCGGTATCCCCAAGCCAAGAAGCAGCCGTCAGATAAAGAAAAAAGAAGGGATCGCGAGCAACAATTTCTACCCCCGCCGCAATAAATACGCCTCCATAAATGACTGCCACCCATCCTATTCCAACCGATGAAATACTATTTACCAAATCCCTTCGAACAAATTGAGGTAGAAAGAGTATCAACGTCACCATTACAACAAAACTAGGCAAAGCAAGGGTAGGGAGATTATCCAAACCAGGGATATAGCGGAAATTGAGAAAATAAAAATAAATGATCAGACCGAAATTGATTGCGAGGGGAAAGCCCAACGGAAGCTGGAATCCTTCGTGTTTGCGCCCAATAAGAACAATCTCATGGGTTATGGAACCCGAAATGATAAGCCAGAGTACTAAAAAAACAAGGTGATAATCGAAGGGAGAAAACACCGAAAATAGAAATACAGGAATAAAGATACTTGCACTTACCAAGCGTTTGGTATGATCAGAAATCTTCTGTAATGCCATAATCCTTTTCTTCATCTAAGAAAGCTCAAACCCTGCAAGGTAATGTAATAAAAAAATAGGCGTTGATGCATCGATTTATTATCTTTCCGAATGTATATTGTTCCTGCCATCCATGAGCCATTAAGAAAGGAAAGCACATGATAACCATTCATCCCCTAACTAAAACATATATTAGCCAATGCATCACAACACAAAATGCGTTTGGAGTACTGGAAACCCTTTGTAATCTTAGCGAAAATCGATTGGGAGGTACCGCTCAAGAAAAGAAAGCAGCGGTATGGGTTGTCGAAGAATTTAAAAAATTAGGATATGAAGCCGACTTACAGCCGGTAACATATCCCGGCTGGCATACGGGTGCTGCAAAAGTAAATCTAAAAACAGCTACAACAACTCAAGAATTTCCAGCATCCACCTTGGGATGGTCCCCTCCAAAGGAAGTAGAAGGACCTATGGTAGATGTGGGATATGGAATGGAAGAAGATTTTAATGAAACCTCGGTTGAAGGGCATATTGTTTTGGTTTCTGCAGCAAATAAACCAGGGGGACCAGGACTGCATCGATCCGAAAAATATCAATTTGCTGTGGATCGAGGTGCCATTGGATTTGTAATGTGGGCTGATCGCCCGGGTGGCTTGCTACCCATGGGGTCGATTAGTCTAGATGGAGCACCGGGAACCATTCCAGCAGTTGGAATAACGTATGAAGATAGTTTTATAATCAAGCGTTTCGCTTCGGAACACGCTTTGGAGATTGGTACCAAAACCACATTATTGGATGTGACTTCCTACAATGCTGTAGGATACAAACCGGGTGCAACTTCTGAAGAAGTCGTGGTGGGTGCGCACTTGGATACGTGGTATTGTCCAGGTGCATTTGATAATGGTTCCGGATCTGCCATGGTAGTAGAATTGGCAAAACAGTTAGCATCATTCGAATTAAATCGAGGAATTCGTTTTATTACGTTTGGATCAGAAGAGCTCGGGTTACTTGGTTCCAAATCGTACGTTGCGCAATGTTCAACTCTGGATACGATTTCAGCGATGCTAAACTTGGATGTATGTGCGATCCGTGAGGGTTCGCCCCATTTAAATAGCCTTGAAAATCCGAAGCTAAAATCCTGGTTGGAAGCATTAATTGCACAACTACAACTCCCTATTACGGTGCAGAATTCATCATCTCCGCACTCCGATCATTATCCATTTTATGAAAAAGGGGTTCCAGCCTGTTGGGCAGTCACGAGTGGTTCCCCCTTTTCATTTGCTCATACCGTTTATGATACCTTGGATAAAATGTCACCCGAAGCATTCACTCTACCTATGCTCGTCTGTGGTGCTATATTAATCGAATTAGCTCAGTCAAACCATTTGTTTCGGCAATAAAGGAAAGAAACCGTATTAGTTCTGCGTAATTATATGCAATTGATCAGCAGGCAGATCGGTTACAGTTTGGGTCGATCCATCCGCCCAACGAATTGTAAGTTCATGAATTTTTGTAAGGGTTCCAATCCCGAAGTGCTGAATAAGTGGATGTTGGTTACCACTACCAAACCCCGCATTAACTTCCCGAGTAATAACACTGTTCCCTTTAACTGGAATTGTAATCCTCGAACCAATCGCTGCAGTATTGCAGCTGGTGCCGTTTCCTTTGAGCAGAATCTTTATCCAATGGGTGTTTGAAGAGGATGCGGATTTGTTAAGATAGAGGGTAAATTTTGATTCGTAGTTCCCACCAGCAAGCAGATCCAAAAACCCATCGTTATCCACATCAGCAAATATTCCACTCCAATCATTTCGGTCAGGAATTCCGATGGAAGCATTCGCGTGATAAAACCCAGTGAATTGATTGAAATAAATATCTGAAAAATGCTGCGGTTCCCCGATTCCAGGATAATACATCACTCCCATAAACATATCCAAAGCACCATCATTATTGAAATCACCCCAAGCTGGATTGGCATGACCAATGCGCCAAGCAATCCCCAGATCCTCATGTACTTCTTCAAAGTATCCCGTTCCCAGATTTTTAAATAACTGGGAATTATCCGAAAAATATTGATAGTCCCCAGGATGACTAAGATTACATATTAAAATATCCAAAAACCCATCGTTATTATAATCTCCCCACGCACTTCCTACGGTATGCCCATAATATTTGTAGCCATTGTAGTTGGTGGGTGCCCCTGCACATTTTGCATACAATGCGAATTCTTGGAAGGTTCCTCCCTCATTAACAAAATAAAAATTACGAGCCAATCGGTAGTTGGAAACATATAAATCCTGATCCCCATCATTGTCTCCATCGCCCCAATTCAATCCATAGCTATTTTTAACGGGGTCGCTTCCCCCACTAAGTGGAATTTCCATAGCTGGTGCATCACTATTTCCACGAATAGGATACGTTCCACTCCACCAATCAAGGATTAACGATGTGGCATCCTCAAAGGTACCGCCGGTATTATGAAATAAAAAATCAGTATTCCCAAATTCATATGTAATAGGTTCAGGTGGATCCCCTTCCGTCGTCCAATTGTCCTTTTCACAACAGTAAAGATACTTCCCAAAATTTGCAACGGCTAAATCAACAAACCCATCCTGATCATAATCCGCCCATCCCACACCTGTTGTTCCAAATGCATGTTTCCCTGCAAGAGTTGTCAAATCAGGCAGGGACGAAGCAGGAGCTTCGGAAAGGACACCGTTATCATTGATCCACAGAGTATTTGCTTGCGTATCCGGATTTACAGTCCAATCCATTTTCGCTGCATCCTGCCGAAGGAACGCATACATATCTAAATCCCCATCGTTATCCACATCAGCCCAGACTGCACCATCAGCGGTAGGTGCCCCATCCGGAAATACGGTATCCGTAATCTCGGTGAAAGTTCCATCCCCATTACCCTTAAATAATCGAGATCCATTGATCATGATATCTACATTGTGATCTCCATCCACATCGAGTACGGTTATGCGTTTTGCTTCAATATCTACAGGTAATCCGGCAGCTTCGGTTCCATCGGTGTATTGAGGCAATTTTGTCGGATCATAGGGCTGGGATGCCGGATCGAACAGATCCTGGGGTGTTTCCCTATTACATTGAATTAAAACAAGGCTCAGTAAAAGACAACCAAGAAACAATCGAATCATTCCTATAAGCACATTTTGATACATAGAATCACCATCCATTTTGTATACTCCTATTTGCCTGATCTGTTTCAAAAAGAAACACATAAACACAACTAGGTTTCTACCCAGCAGAAAAGGTTTTATTTTGGCATCGCGCAGGAAACTGCCCATAGCGTACCATAAATAATTGAACCCAATCCATTTGAGTAGTGCTTTAAAGTTCAAGCGCAGGAAAATATCAGAATACGTAGTGTACATAAGAAATCAATCATTTACGTATGTACACTCCATTTCTTCCTTCATAATATACTTCACTTATAGCGGTTTGTCAACGAAAATCGGTTGTAAAATCACAGCTAGTGGGTCAGTTGCAAACCAAAACGAAAACCATTATGTTATGTAGGAGAACAGGATAACCTTGATTGCAATGATCCACAGTATATTCTATTCAAATTTTGTACCTGTTCCAAAAGCAAGCCTGTGGGATCATCGATTAGAAGAGGATTGGAATGGTTTTGCTTCGAGTGTTTATGTTCGTAGGGATTGTAGCTTCCATGATAACTTGTTTTGCATATGTAACAAAAGATCCCGAACAAGCGCGGATTGATCGGGTGAATATCCATGCAACCTTGGATCGAGCAGAAGAGTATGTAGAACAAGAAAAATGGGTTGCCTTTGTACTTACCTACTGGTGTATTCGAGATCAAACCATCACACCAGATGAAGCGGAACGAATCACCCAGCTATATTTTGATCATGTTGATTCCTTACAACAAGGATTCCAAACCTGGCATACCTACTGGGCTGTAGCAAATTACTACAAAGGTGCATCCCCCGATGTCCAAGGGATTTTAGAGGATGCGTATCAGGATGCATCGAGACGAGCTTCCGAAGAGGGAGGAGCCGCCGATCGCTTTACTAACGGGGATGAAACAATCCATGGAGATATCCACAGTTTGGCGCGGCATTTTTGTAATTGTAATACTATGGTTGATGAATATCGGTTTTAATTTCCCTATCATTGCTCCATACACCCTTCGAAAACTAAAACTTTCGAGTATATCCTGGTTACGAACCCATTTTGAGGATGTTTATTGTATTTTGCAATGTATTGATTGCCAACTGACATACTCATTCAATAGAAATACCTATCCTTACTGTTATTTTTTTTGTCCTACACAAGCAATATGCTGTCCTCTACCCACAATCGACGGAAGTGAACAGTATGTAAGTTCCAATTCATACATTTGATTATATACGATTTGGTTATCGAGATTGAAATCACGAGAAACATAAATATGTTTACCAATGTTTTTTATTGGTTGTAATTTATGTTTTTCAAATAAACCATTCAATTCCTCTATGGTAAACATATAAGCAGGAAAACCTGTGTTTGCATCTCCACCTCCCATATACCCTAGTCCTGTTTTCAATAAAGAACGAGCTTTTTCAACCTCCCCAGTACTTAATAATCGTGCGACCCAATTAAGCTTATTATCAACGGACACGGTGACATACCCCTTATGTTTTACAACCCTAGATAATTCTGAAACTGCGGAATCTGGATTGCTACAATAAGAAACAGGATCTCCTTCCGCTAATACAACATCAAATATATTATCTTCAAATTCAACCATATTGGTTATATCAGACAGACAAATTCTGATTTTATCTTGTAGACCTTCTTTACGAATTTTCCGCTCAGCTACAGCCAACATTTTTTCAGCAACATCGGCTAACGTAACATGGTATCCTAATTCAGCAAGTCGAATAGACCAATATCCTGTACCTACACCGGCGTCCAAAATAGATGTTTGAGCAATGTCTTCTGGTAAGATTGATTGTATATATGACCAAGTTACATCGTTGTAAATACGCCAATATGGGTTATGATAACCTTCATCATATTGTTCCGCATTCAAATTATGATGTTCAAGACTTGTTGGAGCTGTTGTCCAGTAACTAAGATTCTTCTCTTCTTTTTTCATCAAGTACTCTGTTTAAAATCAAAGATTACAACATATTTCCTAGTTCCCACCTACCATAACTAATGCTTATCAACGATAAAATCTCTGTTTAAAGCGTAGCGCCACATTCACCAAGACAATTAGGATAGGTACTTCAATTAAGGGTCCAATTATGGTTGCAAAGGCTTGGTTAGAATAGATCGTAAAGGTAGCAATAGCAACCGCAATCGCTAGCTCAAAATCATTACTTGCTGCAGTGAAGGAAACAGAAACCGTTTGTTCATAAGTAGCATGTAGCTTCTTCGCTACAAAAAATGAGACAAACCACATGATAAAAAAATAGATAGCCAATGGTAAACCAACCCATAGCACATCCCAAGGTCGAAGAAGAAACTGTTTTCCTTGCAGAGAAAACATTACAATAATCGTAAATAACAATGCAACCAATGTAATCTTGCTTATTTTCGGTGCGAAGACAGTTTCAAACCAGTCTCGTCCTTTTGTTTTTAAGATAATCAGTCTTGTAAAAAGCCCTGTGAGAAAAGGAATACCCAGATATATAAATACCGTCTGAGCAGTATCCAATATAGTAACATCCATGGTAATTCCTTCTGCTAATCCAAACCAATCTAGAAATAAGGTAATAAATACATACATATAGACTGCGTAAAACAAAACTTGGAAAAGTGCATTGAATGCCACTAAACCAGCAGCTAGCTCACGATCTCCTTTTGCTAACTCATTCCATACAATCACCATGGCTATACAACGAGCTAATCCTACTAGGATCACACCAATCATATATTCCGGTTGGGTATGTAGAAAAAGTACCGCAAGACCAAACATTATTATAGGTCCTACTACCCAATTTTGTAGAAGGGAAAAAGCAAGCAACTTTTTGTGTTTGAACACCCTTCCCATTTCTTCATAATGTACCTTAGCCAAAGGAGGATACATCATTAAAATGAGTCCTATTGCAATAGGAATTGAAGTTGTTCCAACACTAAGATCAGCAATAAACTCTGTAGCTGATGGTATAATATATCCTAATCCAACTCCAACTCCCATGGCTAAGAAAATCCAAAGAGTAAGAAAACGGTCTAAAAATGGCAGTTTGTTCTTCTGTCCCCTATCCAATATACTCATGTACTGACCCCCTATTGATTGGACTACTTTCAGGATAATTAAGGTGACAACG